>QCIR01000069.1 GCA_003216575.1 Prochlorococcus sp. AG-402-M23 | reverse complement strand
ACTTTTTTCTATTGATATAAACACAATCAGATCAAATCAAGATAAAATTAATTTTATTTTTGCGAAATCGAATATATTACATAGAAAAAAACAATATGCAGAGAGCGCAAGATTATTAAATGAAGCAAATAGTATGAAGCTAAATATTTACAGTTCAACTGCTAATCAATTGATAAATATATCTAATGATTATCTTATCAAGACACTTCAATTAGATAAAGATAGTAAAGGAGAAATCAAAAAGCCTCAAGAATGTATATTCATTGTAGGAATGCCTAGGAGTGGATCAACATTAATAGAAACAATTTTGAATGCAAATAAAAAGGTTATAGGTATTGGAGAAAGACCTTTAATTGAATTATCAATTAAAAAAATATTATCCTATAAAAAGGAATCTAAAAATAATAAATCTTTAGAGAATCTATATTTATATGAAAGAAGTAAATTCGTTAAATCTGGATATATAAGCACTGATAAATATTTACATAATTATATTTATTTAGGTTATATTTTAAATAGCATTCCTCATGCAAAGGTAATCCATTGTTTTAGGAATCCACTGGACAATATTTTATCTATTTATAAAGCTAATTTTGGAGACGGTATTCGCTTTGCTTCATCCCTGAAAGATTGTGCTCGGGTATATAAAAACCACATAAAAATCATCAAAGAATATAAAAATAGATTTCCAGCAAATATATTCTCATTGAACTATGATTCATTAGTTACTAAACCCTCTCTTGAGATCGAAAAATTAATTCAATGGTTAAATTGGGAATGGGATCAAATTTACCTTTCACCTGAAAATGTCAACCGCAATATAAAAACAGCTAGCGTTGTTCAAGTTAGATCTCCAATCAATTCAAACTCTCTAAATGGCTGGGAAAGATATCGAGAGATGCTTAAACCAGCTATCGAAGAGATTGAAAAAGAATCGTAAAAAATGATTCAAGAAGGATGAAACTTTTTATATAATTGATTTTCTGATAATTCAATTCCAAAACATACAATATGATCAAAGTCTCCATTTTTATGCATAATTGTCATATTATCTTTAATTTCTTGAATCTTAAATATTAATCCAAAATCACTACAATGCTTAAATAATATATTCATTGCAGCCTCATGATTAGTAAGAAATGCCTCACAAAGTTCTGATAATTTTTCTTCATTTAAATTATTTATCAATATGAATAAAGATCTAAGTCAAATTACAATTGGGAATAATATCCCCCAATCTAATTATCCAACACTATTCAAAGGGATATGGACTGGTGTTTTAATCTCCTTGATAGTTCATCAGTTTATCAATCATTAAAATCTCGAACTTTATATAAGCTATAGGTATAAAGATTCAAGCACAACAACGATAATGGTTACTGAAAGCCTTGTGAATATCTCATCTACAGTCAGTTCCTGGTGGGGGTACAACTAGATCACCTACTCTATCCTTAACAGGTTCTCCTCCTTTAGGATTAATAGTCACCTACCTCCTCCAACGAAAAGCAAGTCACCTGATCGTTATAAGTCTAGTCAAAAGAACTTATAGCACACGTCCATATCGTCGAATTTTGAATTCCTAATTACTAATTCCTTAATCATACTTTCAGGATAAGGAGAGGTGACTGATAACATCAAATAAAAGTAGACATAAAGACTTCTTTATAATTATTAAAAATAGTTGTATTTGCTTCTTCAACTTCGAAAGAACTGTTTGCATTCAAATTACGTATAGCTAGCAATCAATCTCTCCATAGTGGATATTGGAGGAAATAAAGCAAAAGATTTAAAGTTTTTCGAACTTTATTCAAAACTGTATTTTCCCTTAAACCCATTTCAGGCAAATATACCTTGTATTGGAGGATGGGTTCTTCATATTTATCTTTATTATATTTTTAATCTAGATTTTTTTATTTCCTGTTGAATTGCAATTGATACCCTTTCAAGTACTTCATCCCAATTGAATCGTTCTTTTTGACGAAATAATCTCATCGATGGATACCAAAAAGTACTT
>QCIR01000068.1 GCA_003216575.1 Prochlorococcus sp. AG-402-M23 | reverse complement strand
GTCTGCGATAAAGAGTTATAGAAACCTCTCCACTTCTTTTCTGAATTTGCGTCAGTTGCACTCAATGACACCATTAGATCTATTGCTTCCTCTTTTGTAAAGGATTTTCCGTTATTTGATTTGAATATCATTTATATTTAGTATTCGTAGGAAACTCATTGTCATTAGATACATTTTTATTTTTATCTTGTACCCCAATTGATTCACTGAATCCAGATGCAAGTATTCCTGTAGGTATTGCTATTGCAGCAATACCCATAAGAGAAGTTATCGATGCAATTGTTTTTCCAACTGCTGTAACTGGTATCGAATCTCCATATCCAACAGCACTCACAGTTGTAATTGACCACCAAAGACATCTTGGAATTGATCCTAACAATTCTGGTTGAATAGAAGATTCAGCAAGATACATAAAAGTGCTACTGATCAACAAAAGTAAAACTGTATAAAAAATCGAGATTTGTAGTTCTTGACTCTTTGATCGAAGTGCGTAATTAAAGTGATAGATGCTTTGCTTAAACTTTTCACTTCTTCCAATTTTCAATATTCTTAAAAGACGAATAATCCTGAGGATTTTCAATTCAGCACGAACACCTATAAAAGATGGGACGATTGCAATGACATCAATAATTGCCATTGGTGAGACCATATAACGCAAAACGCCTTTCCAACCTTTCCCAAATGTCTTTTCAAGTGGTGCGACCCATAAGCGACAAAAATATTCAACGCAAAATAAACCACCAATAATCCAATCCAAAAGATCTATCTGATCACCAAATTGATAATCAATTGAATTTTCAGTAACAATAACTGCGAAAAAAATCGAAATAAAAATGGTAACGCCACAAATTTTATTAAATAAAGAAGTTCTTCCATCTGGAGAGTCATTAATTATCTCCTTATAGATTCTTAGACGTAATTCATTCATCACTGCCTACAGACTGAAATAGGAATGCCTATAACATAGACAAATCTTGCTAATTTTTCCTCTGATCACCTGACGACCTCAAATACAAAAAATAGAATATATGTACAAGAATATTCTCAAAGAAAGCAATCCCAATTCATACAGCATCTCCGTATGACCAATGAGCAAGGTGCTAAATTGATGTCACAACGTTTTTAATATATAGAGAAGTCGTAAAAAATTATTAATATCCGAACCTTGAAAAATTAATCACAAGTGTAGAGAAAACACTCTTTCTACGATGTCTTTGCAGAGAAGGTAAAAAAGGAAAACGCGGAAATCACGTGGTACTATAATTTTTAATTAATAACTACTATTATTAGTCATTATAGCTCCCAGTAAATAGTCCATCGCAAAAGAGCGGCCCTAAACCCGACTCATACTAACTGATTTCTATTTTACATATAGCACTTAAAAACCACACAAAAAGCAGTCGGGCTAATGGATTACAAGTAAAATTATACTCAATGATGATTTTGTAGAGAAATCAATAAAGCATGAACTTAAGCATAAGATAAACTAGACAGATATACTCACTAACAAATAATCTTCTGTCTTAGGAATTGTTTCCCAACCTAACAAATGAAGAACTATAGACAGAGCGAATGGGAAAGATTGATAGGTTCTTCTTCAATTGAAAGAAAAGATGGATAATTCTAATCAAGAAGGAGGAGGAAAGAAGAAAACCAATGAAATAACTACATTCCCAGTTCCATTTCTTTTAGGAGAAAATCAAGAAAACATTACTAATACTCCTTCTAAACCTTCTAAAGAACAAATAATTAATCAGGCAATAAAGTTTCATCTTGAAGGTAATATTGCAGAAGCAATAAAATTTTATCAATATTTCATAAATCAAGATTTTAAAGATCACCGAGTTTTTTCTAATTATGGAGTCATATTAAAAAATCTGGGCAAATTAAAAGAAGCAGAATTATCCACGCGTAAAGCAATTGAACTTAATCCTGATTTCGCAGAAGCACATAGTAATCTGGGAAATATATTGAGAGATCTGAGCAAATTAAAAGAAGCAGAAAGTTCCTATCGCAAAGCAATTGAACTTAATCCTGATTTCGCA
>QCIR01000067.1 GCA_003216575.1 Prochlorococcus sp. AG-402-M23 | reverse complement strand
ACCGCTTTGTAGATCACTGGCAGCTGGCTTACCTAATTGTTCATCATTACCTGTAAAGTCGAGAATATCATCAACAACTTGAAAAGCTAATCCTAATTGTCTTCCAAAAAAATAAAGTGAATTTTGACTCTCTTGATTTACATCAGATAAAACCCCAACAGCCTTGGAGCTATTGGCGATAAGAGAAGCTGTTTTGCAATAACTTTTTTCTAAATAACTATCAAATGATTGACTTGAATCAAATCTATTAAGACCCTGCTTTATTTCTCCTTCAGCCAAGTCCATAATCACTCTACTCAACAACTTAACAACATCTAAATTCTCAAGATTTGCCAAATGCCAACTTGCTTGTGCGAACAAAAAATCTCCCGCAAGAACAGCTATTCTTGGGTCAAAGCGACTATGAACAGTTTCAACACCTCGTCGAGTATCTGCTTCATCAACAACATCATCATGAACAAGAGATGCTGTATGAATCATCTCAGTAATCTGGGCCAATTTTCGGTGTTTTAAAGGAAGATCCTTATTAACTGTTAAGGCTCTTGAAATTAACAGCACAATGCCGGGTCTTAATCGTTTACCCCCTGCACTAAAAAGATGTTCTGCAGCCGCCTGCAAGATAGGGTGTCCGGCACCGATAAGACTCCGTAGATCTAGGAGCAATGCTTCTAGATCGAGTTCTACTGGTTGAAGAATTTCAGTGGCTGTGGTCATAAAACCGCTCTACTTTCTGATATTAAGAGACCCGACCCTTCTTCTGCAGTGAAACTAGATTAACTTCAGGAAAAACGTTCAACCAATGCTTCGCTCTAAATGAAAAGTTTTTAGGATCAGAGGTTACAAAAAACTTAGAATCAACAAAATCTTTTCTCTTTACCAAATTGTTTGTTTTTGATTCTATGAATAGCTTTAACTTAAAAGAAAGAGCTTCAGCAGGGTCAATCAATTTGACATGAGAGGGTAATACCTTAGAGAGCAAAGGAGTTATAAGAGGATAGTGGCTGCAGCCAAGAATTAAAGATTCAATTTCTTGCTTTAAAAGAGGTTGTAAATATCCAATTGCAATATCTGTAATCTTAGCTGAATTAATATCATCCATTTCAATCATCGGAACAAATTCAGGACATGATTTTTCAATTACAAAAGTATTTGGCTTGAATTCTAAAATTGCATTTGTATATGCCTTGGTTTTAGCAGTAGAGGGAGTAGCAAGTACACCTACCCTAGATTCCTGGATACTTGATGCCACAGACCAAATCAAGTCAAAGACAGGGACATCTAATTTCTTTTTTATTACATCCAATGCAATTGCATTTGTTGTGTTACATGCAACCAAAAAAGCATCGATATTTTGATAATTAAACCAAGATGATATTTCTTCAGCAATTTGTTTTATCTCATTGGAAGTCTTGACTCCATAGGGAAGTCTTGCAGTATCAGCCAAATAAATGAATGAACTATCCGGACATAATTCAACGACCTTTTTTAAAATCGTGAAACCTCCAACACCACTATCAAATAATCCAATTCGCATACTTAATTTGAAACTATAAGATAATTAATTATTCCCTTAGATATGGCAAAAGACATTTTATCTCTATAAGCCTTTTGACGTAATAAATCAGCATCATAAATGCCCGTAACAAAACCAATTTCTACTAAAGCTGCAGGCATTGAAGTTTTTCTAATTACATAGAAACGTGATCTACGAACCCCTCTATCAGGACTTTGTGGAGAAATAATTAATATTTGTTTTTGAATATTTTTTGCTAAAGAATAACCTTTATAACCTGAATAATAATAAGTCTCTAATCCATTAACATCTTTTCGCTTGCCTCTTGTTGCATTTGCATGAATACTCACGAAAACGTCAGCTTTTGAATTATTCGCCTTAGTCACTCTTGGCTGTAAATCTAATGTTCTCTCATAGCTCCGAGTGAGTATTGTTTTAATCCCTTTTTTCGTTAGAAGTTCTGACACAGTTTTTGAAACCTCTAAAACTATATCAGTCTCTCTTAAACCATTTATTCCAACTGCACCAGGATCTGAGCCTCCATGGCCTGGG
>QCIR01000066.1 GCA_003216575.1 Prochlorococcus sp. AG-402-M23 | reverse complement strand
AAGTTTTATGTTGAGTGACTCTCAAGCCTAGTTGCAATATTTATATTCATTTAAATACCTGAAATTCAGTAAATTAAATTAATAAAATCCTAAAATTCATTCAATGAATTCATAAATCATATATTTCACCAAAGTTATTTTCAAGTAATAATTCTGGTAATAAATAATTGATTTTAAAATAATTCATTTATGTAAAAATAGATGTAGAGTTAGGAGGCTTACATGTATATCTCCAGAGTAATTCATAAAAAATCAGCTTTTTTAAATAAACCTATAAATCAAAAATATCTTTTCTAAGTTAAATTTTTTAGTAACTATTTATAAAATATCCTTAGAATATAAGAAGATAATTGTATACAATTTAGAGATCATACTAGAGGTTTAATAAATAAAATCTTAATATTCTAAAGGCTTAAAATAATTAAATTTATCTAAAATTGAATTCAGTTCTGATTTCGAAATCAAACAATCTTTTGAGCTATAATCTCCTTTTGTTAACTGAGTAAAATCTGATTGAAATTTTGGACGACAAGGTTTTAAAATATAAAAAGTTCCACAATCTGAATTATATAATCTTGTCATTTCTTCTTTTGTAACTAAAACCTCATGAATCTTTTCACCAATTCTTGGACAACCTATTTTAAATTTCAAATTAAACTTATCTTGAAATATCTCAAACAAATCTAAAATCCTTAAACTTTTTGACTTAGGGATAATTGATACTTGGTCGCAAGACATTCCTTTAAAAATCAAATCAATTGCTTCATCAACATCAATAATAAATCTTGTCATTTCTTTGGAAAATAAAGTTATTTCTTTATTTGAATTAATTGATTTCCAAATCATTGGAATAATGCTACCTGTAGAATTAAGAACATTTCCATAGATCATTGTAGACAAATTTGTATTAGAGTATCTTTCATAATTATTCTTAAGTATAAATTGTTCACCTGCAAAATACTTCAAGCTACCATATATAGTTGTCGCAGCTCTACTTTTATCTGAGCTTATAAATGTAGCAGTATCAAATTGATTTTCAATTGCTATATGTTTACTATTAATAGCGCCATTTGCTATTGTTTTTAAAGCTTCTTCAGGGTTCTCATCACATGAATTAATTTGCTTTAAGCTTGCAGCAAAAATTCCAATGTTTACGCCCTTAGACGATCTCTTCAATAAGTCTTTATCTCTAATATCTCCTATAACAAAATTAACATTTGGATATTTTTCTTTTAATAAATAATGTTTTGCTTCGTCTCTAGAGTATATAATAATTTCATTATCTTTATACAATCTTTCAATAAGACTTCTACCTAAGAAACCAGTACCACCAGTTATGAAAATTCTTTTATCTTTTGGAATAAAATTGTACACTATTGAATTGTTTTACTAAGATTATAGTCATAAAATCGGCTCTGTCTATGATAAATTAAAAGTCACTAGAAATATAATAGTTATACAAATAAAAAATATTAATAATACAAGTAACTACATTTTTTACTAGATAGGAAAACATTATATATTTAATCAAGAAGGACAATATGAAATCAAATCTATTGTAAAAAACTTCTTGGTTAAATTTAAGGATTCTAACATGGATATAGCATCAAAGAAAAAAGAAGAGATTTAAATAAATCAAAAAATATCTATTTATATTCTTATGTCGTTTATTAAATATTTTCTAAATATGTTAAAGGACTAAAGCATTAAAGATATTCAACAATCTAATCTTAATGATTAATTTTTCCTACCTCGCTTGTTAAACGAGGGATCAGCAGCCAATCTAGCCAGAAAAATCATTTATAAAGCATAGGCAGCGACACCACTTGATTGGTTATTAATACTTCATTTTTGCATACCTCTTTCAAAATTCACGAGTGTTTTTGCCACCAGTTGCGGCCGCTCAATATTGATCTCTTCAAAGTCTTGAACGATCAAATCCATTGCCTTACATTGATTCTTCGAGCTTGTCTTCTAATTGATATGTATTCTTCGGTCACTCGAATCGTTACTACGGTGCAGCTATGGCTATAAGCAAGTAAGCCACAGAAGATTGGTCCCTTAATTCAATATCATTTTTATTAGATTA
>QCIR01000065.1 GCA_003216575.1 Prochlorococcus sp. AG-402-M23 | reverse complement strand
AGAATTATCCACGCGTAAAGCAATTAAAATCAAACCTGATTTAGCAGATGCGCATTTAAATCTGGGAACAATTTTGAATGATCTTGGCAAATTACAAGACGCAGAATTGTCATACCGCAAAGCAATTGAAATCAAACCTGATTTAGCAGATGCGCATTACTATCTGGGAAATGTATTGAGAAATCTAGGCAAATTACAAGAATTACTTCTGTTATCCCAATCAACACTTGAATCAAGATCAATCAATCAAGGATATAAGTTACTCGCTTTATTAGAAATCACAATCGCGCATTTTATACGAGGAAATTTTTCAGAAACATTATTGAACCTCAATAGAACTAATAAATCAATCAAACGAGGAGATCTGAATTTTATAAAAGAAAAGAAAAACAAAAAAAATACATTTGTTTATTCTCAATTTATTACTTCACTCTACCCTCATCATTTGAAAGATAATAATAATCAACATTCAGAAATAATACCTCATATTGGAGAGAGTCATTGTCTTTCTTTTGCTCATCAAACTCTATTTATATCATCAAAGTTAAAACAAATTCAACCAGTTTTAATAATGGGTGGGAAAGCGTGGCATTTTGCTAATAAAAAACATAATCAATGGAAAGATTCATTAAACCATCAAATAAAAAACCATACTTATAGTAATAAAATCTTCATTTCTTTTGGTGAAATAGATTGTAGAAAAGATGAAGGCATACTTACTTACTCAATCAAGCAAGATAAAGACGTTTTAGAAGTATGTAAAAAAACAATAAAAGGTTATCTAGATTATATGGAAGAAATGCTATCTCCAAATCACTCACAAAGATATTACTTTGGTGTTCAAGCACCAACAAGAAAAAATAAGTTACTAGATGAATTAGATATTAAGAGAATTAAAATGGTTCAACTATACAATTCAATTTTACAAAAAGAAGTTTTATCTAGGGGTTCCTATTTCTTAGATGTTTATAATTTGACTTCTACCACAGATGGCGAGAATAACAATATTTATATGTGTGATGACAATCACCTTTCTCCTAAATGCCTTTCTATTTTGTTTGAAAATTATCTATACAAAAGTTAAATTTCATCCAAACAAATCTCTCTACAAAAATATTTCTCAGAAGACAAGAAGGAAACAAACTTACAAAACTAGGTAAAAATTTGAAGGGCCACATGCCACTACTTTCGAACATATGTATCAGTTCTGGTTTTGTAAAGCGAAAATCTGAGTACTTCACAAGTATAAAATATTTAATTTGTAGAGAAAATGATCTTTCTACAATTTCTTCATGGAGACGCTGACAAGGTCAGAAAAAAACCGTGTTAAACACAGGAATATAAATCCCTTTCATAGCAACAATCAGCAGACTAAAATGACCCTATTATAAACCCTATTTTTTAGACTATATCTACCTTATTGTAGACAAGTCACTCCCATTCAATAGTCCCTACTCAAAAGAATAAGCATATAACTGGGTTCTCGGGGGATTATTTTATCGTGAAAAATCCGTGACAAACTGACAAAGTTCAGACATTAAAAAGACTAGTTCTATTATATGAGTTAATTTTATTAATAATCGTAAAAAGTTAAATTACAAATCTTAGTTAATCTCTCTCTATAACTGGTAAATGATTTCAGAAAGAATTATTAAGGATTGAAATTAGTAGTAAAATAGGAAGAAACAAAAGAGAGAAAAGATCAGAGCAGATGGATAGTGCTAGTCAAGAAAGAGAAGGAAAGAAACACACTACTGACGTCAAAACATTCCCAGTTACATTTCCTTTAAAAGAAAATCAAGAAAACATCAATATTAATACCAATACTCCCTCTAAACATTCTAAAGAACAAATAATTAATCAAGCAATTCAGTTGCATCAAAAAGGAAATATTCCAAAAGCAGCAAAATATTACAAACGGTCAATAAGTCAAGGATGTAATGATCATAGAGTTTTTTGTCTTTATGGAACAATTTTACAAGGTCTAAGTAAATCACAAGAAGCAGAATTATACCTACGCAAAGCAATTGAAATAAAACCTGATTATGCAGCAGCACATTCCAATCTGGGAATCATATTGAGAGATCTTGGCAAATTACAAGAAGCAGAAATCTCATACCGCAAAGCAAT
>QCIR01000064.1 GCA_003216575.1 Prochlorococcus sp. AG-402-M23 | reverse complement strand
TGAAAATGTTTTAGATGAAAAGCTCAAAGAAATGTTATTTTTTTGTTTACTTGTTAGTAATGTCGCTTTGCCACCTCCTCCATAAGCATTGTAAGTAAAAGGTGGATATGAACCAATTCTTAACCGACATCCTTCTAAACTTTTTAGCTGCATTTGTATATAAAAAGTGCCTGTTCATACCTTAATCGATTTCAATATTTTCAAGAAAGGAGATATGATAGACATTCGCAGTTATTCATAATAGAGTTAATAGCTAGGCTAATGTAGCCGTAATAAACGCTATTGACTAGGCCATCTCATTTTATTGAATAGATACTATCTAACTCTTTTGTAATTAGCTATTTCTTATTAATAAGAGCTAAGTAAATATCGCCAACTATTTTTTGTTTTTTCGTTGAGTTTTAGGTGTTGTAGTTATGATTGAGTGTTTAATTTAATTATTATGTTCATTTGGTCATTACACTTATCATTAGGAACCACGTAAATTATAATCTTTGAAAATCTTTTTATTAATGTCTTCAAGCTTAACTCCGGATTGGTCTTCAGAATTTGAACACTATAAGAAATTGTCTAGAGAAGTAGATAGTAATGAAGATATAATTAATTTTTTTAATCAGAATCAAAAAGCTTTTTATCTTGATACTTTTTCTTCAAGTTGGTCTAAAATGATGGAGGCTTATGAAGCTAAAGAGAGTTTGAGCTCAGATCAATTAAATGAACTTGAAGAAATGCAATGGCAGGATATGCCTGAGTCATTAAAACTATTTGCTTATGATTTTTGCATTAAAAAAGGTTTTTGTTTTACTGCAACCTCTAGTTGAAAAGTAATTAATAACTAGTAGTGATTGCATTTTATTTTCTATATTAATTTATTTTATTATTAGTTAAGCTAACATTCATATCACCATATTTCATTCAAATGCACTTTTGATAAAAATGCTAATAAAAGAAGTGGCGAATTTTAAATATGTAGAAACTGTATCTGAATCTATGATTTTATTCATGGAAAGATCTAATCAATTGAGTACTCATGATGAAATGGCTATCTTATAAGAATTTAGAAAATGGCTCAGCGAGAGCTGTGACTTTCATGAACTTATGATAAGCACTAAAACCTAGTCTCCCATACCTGTAATACTGCATCTTTCTTTATAAAAGATAATATTTTTCCTATTAGAAAAATGAAATAGATCAAATACGATTTTAATTTGAGATATGAATGAAATACTATTCAGGAGAATAGAAGTATTAATTTTATTTATCTTTTTTTTTCCCTTTTAATCTCTCTCTATTTGAAACCCATGATCTGAAATTTTCATCTTCTAATTTTTCTCGCCATTCTTTTGAAGATATTGGGAGCTTCGTTTTTTTCTTATCTATTCTAATTTTATTAAATGTAAAGTACAAATTGAGATAAGCAGCTATTACTAAAAGAAACAGGAAAATTGTATTGATATTCATTTTTTGAGCTTTCTAGTTATTTAAACAAAGGATAATCTAATTGATGCAAGAAGTAAAAAAATTAATAACTAGTAGTTAATTTCTCGAGGAAGGCACCAGATATCTATAGCTTGTACTCGCTCCACTATTAGGTTGACCTTGCGAAGAGCTGAAGATTAATATTTTCATCATCTTACCTGAGAATGTATTGCAATCGTTTGAATTATAGATATTTTCAACAGTTCATTTTTTACATTCAATTGGATTTTAGTTTTAATATGAAGAATCTCTATATGGATCATTATTCAAGCCAATCTTCCATTGGATGAACCATTTCTATTAAAGCTAATTATATATTTTTTATTTTGAATAAGATTATTAATGCAATATGAAGGCTTACTATTATTTTTATATCTTTTTTTTATTTAATACATAGACCACTGTTAAATGCGATAGATTTAGATTTAACATCAGCTCTTGATCACTTAGGTAAGAGGTTTGCAAGTAAATTTTGCGAAGCAAAGAAGAAGGGAAGATTGTAATTAATCGTGAGTTTTATTTACCAAATTAATCAATAATGATTAATCAATATAGTTTGGATATTTTAAATTTTTATATTGATCTTCCATTAATTATTCTCAATTTTAGAATTAATAAAGCTTATTTGATAAGATGTTTTTATTAGTATTTATCAGAT
>QCIR01000063.1 GCA_003216575.1 Prochlorococcus sp. AG-402-M23 | reverse complement strand
GAGAGGCTTTTTGACTTGAGAAATAATTACTTATTTTCAAGAGATCGATTAAGTCATGATCGTCTACTTAAAACCGAACCTTCACTTCTTTTGTCGATCTCTTAGCATCTAAGAAATATTTGAACAATGTTTAAAATCTTTCGTACAAAGTGGTTTAAGTCCGCGCCAGTAGTGGCAACACTATGGCTTTCCAGTACAGCAGTCATCCTCATTGGAGTAAATTATGTCGCTCCCGACTACTTATTCATGCCGATGAGTTGATTTGTGAACTAGGGCTTTAAGAGCAAAGGCCTACATGACCTAGATATAAGCAGTCAGTTATCGCAACGTTTGTCTAGGTTGGTTTGACCCCAATTCGTCTTGGGTTTGACAATTCACTAGAAAAAATAATTCCAATTTAATGCTCAAGAATTGAACAGGATTAAATATTATTGAATGTATGAGCTGAATATGAAAGGACAAAAGTTAAATAAAAAAGTAAAACTTTCCAAACGAATCACAGTCAGAGCGTTAAGCCGCTAAAACATAGTTCCCAACTTTACTGATATGAGTCATTTGATTTTTGGTGGTTTGTTATCAACCCCCGCTCCCACAGCTCCAATTGTAGGAATTGCTTTTATTGCTTTGTTTGCAATCGTTGGAGTGATGGTTGGACCTGACTATGACGGAATGAATGCGCCCGCATTAGGAGATTCCAAAGATACTAATCAGAGCTAAAATATTTCTTGATTAGTAACTCAAGTATTGGGTTGATTAAAAAATCAGTTAGTAGATTTTTAAAGTCTATTAACTGATTTTTTATTTTTAATTATTTCTAGAAAATACCTGGGATAAATTGACCAGTTGTTGCATAAGCTCCTATTCCAGCAACGATGCCTATCATCGCCATTAAACCATTAAAACGTTCAGCACCAGAGTTCATGATTTTTTTAAGAAAAAATAAATTTTAATCATTGTGTTGAGTGTTCGAGAGCGGAATACCGAACGATCATCAATCAGAGTAAAGATGGGAAAAATACTGAATCACGTAAGCTTCAGCTAGTCAGTTATTGCAATGGTTTCTTAGAGCATTGTGACTCTTCTATCAAAGCTTTGACTCTAGTCGTCTTCTAGGAAATAGGTTTGAAACTGTCGTGGTTAATGATTCTAAACTTGCATTGAGATGAACCATTCCTTCTGCGATTTCTTCCATACTCGAAGATCGAAACTCTTGGCCCTTTGATATGTCTTTGCTATGTGCTGGGAAATAGAAGAATGATATGCCTACGATTAGGAGTGCATTCAATTTTCTGAGCATATAAAACACTGGTCTATATGGATAGTCCCCTATGGATTGCTTATGTCAAGATATTGCCTGTTATAAGCCTGAACAGGAAATGATGAGTTGATGCGAGTAGAGAAACTTGTTTCTCTTTTTCAATACCTTCATCGCGCTAACTTTTGATAGAGGTTCGATTTATGTTTAATAGTGTTTCTATAAGTATTTGTTATCTGGTTTTGTATTCACATATACGATAAACAAGCTTAGTAGAAGACACCTAAGATGCCTGTGGCCACGTATCTGAAGGATAAGCAAAAGAAAATTGAATCAAAATATCATCAAGTTGCCAAACAATTTGAATCGAAATATGAGTTAATTCATCGGAAGTTAACCTCAAGGTTTCATAGAGAAGTACCTGAAATAGAACTCGTTCGTTCAAGCCTTAATGATTTAATAGCAAAATCTACAGCATCTGTTGAAAGGAAAATAAAATCAAAAAGTAAAACATCTATCTTCTCTAAAACGTCTACTAAAAAAGGAGCTAATTCTTTTCAAGAAAATATTGATTGGACACGAGGTAGATTCTCAGGACAAACAATACAAATCGTTGTAAGGGATGGCAAAATAATGGAGAAGGTTTTCTTAACTCCTAAAGGAAATAAGATTTCTGTCAAGAGAAGCGAATTAGGACTATTGTTGAGATGAATTCTGATTGATAAAATACATTCAAAGTCTTACGTCTATATTAATGCTGATCATACTACGTAGCCTTAAAAGTCAGTAATACCAAAGGATTTAAGGGGAGTAATGAAGAAGGGTAATACTAAGGTAACAGTGACTCCTCCTGCATCAAAGTGATTGATGTCCGATTGTGATGGGGTAGAGAAGAGAAGTGTAGTAGTTAGTGCACGTAGTGAGAAGATTTTCATT
>QCIR01000062.1 GCA_003216575.1 Prochlorococcus sp. AG-402-M23 | reverse complement strand
TTATTATTCTCTATATCTTTTAGCCATTCTATCCATCTTTTATATATTTCTTTCCATAATCTTAATTCAATATTTTTTGTCGGTTGATTTACTATTTTAATAGCTTCATTGTAATCACGCCCCGCAATTTGCAATATTAAAGTTGGACTAATCCCTTGATAAGCATTCTTTATACTATTTTTAAAAGTTGATGGAACTAAGCATATATTGCTTTTCCAGGAATTGAACGACTCAAAGGGATCAGGAACGATGCCTTTCAGAGGTGGAGGAGCGGAATAGATATCGCCTGTACCTATTGGTCTTAATCTTGATTGACTTTCTTTTACTTGTTTACCAAGAGTAATTACTTTATTGGCTTTATCTAGAAGTAAAACATTGCTATATCTTCCCATCAATTCGACTACCAACTCTTTTTCAGTTTCTTTGCCAGGTCTACTAGAAAACTTAAAGCTTATTATTCTTTCAAAGCCCGTTTGTTCTATCTTTACCAAGGCTAAATTGGTAAGTAAATGTTTTATTTGCTTTGCTAATGTACTATTTTCTCCATGTCTTTTTGGGGGAGTTATTTCTACAATTCTTGGAGACTCTGCCATCCAGCTAATTTCAAGCCATTTAAGATTTTCTATTGTTCTAAATCCTAATTGAATAGTATTTGAATCTATTTGTTGAGCCTTCTCAAATCGACTTGGAACTATAGTTTTTTTAAGTTCAAATACAACCGCTTTAAGGGTTGTTAAGTCCATAATTTGAATTGGAACTTTATTCATCTATCATCTTTATGGATTGATAAATAATGCAATTAGCCTTTTAAAGGCAAATTAAATAGGATTAATTTATGTCATCTTTAGGAAATCTTACTGTTCTTACTGGCCCAAGTGGAGTGGGTAAAGGAACAATTGTTAGGAAAATCCTTGATAATCATAGAGATGTATGGCTTTCTATTTCTGCTACTACACGACAACCAAGATCTGGCGAAATTGATGGACAGCATTATTTGTTTTTAGAAAAAAAAGAATTTCAAAAAATAATTGATAAAGAAGGCTTCCTTGAGTGGGCATCGTTTTCTAACAATTATTATGGTACTCCAAAAAAAATAGTTAAAGAAAAAATTGAAAAAGGTACTAACGTGCTTCTTGAAATTGAATTAGAGGGTGCTAGACAGATCCGAAAATCTTTTCCTGAAGCGTTACAAATTTTTATAGCACCGCCTAATTTATATGAACTTGAAAAAAGGATTAGAGGTCGAGGAACTGAGACAGAAGAAGATATTAGAAATCGTTTAGCAATAGCTAATAAAGAAATTATTGCTAAAAAAGAATTTGATGCTGTAGTTGTTAACAAAGATATAGATCAAGCCTTTAGAGAGATTGAAGGCTTAATGGGATTAAAAACTAAAATTTAATTTAAAAATTCTATTTTTAAAATGACATTGGATGAAAAAGTAAGTCTGGTACGAATCTATTAAATTCAACAATAATACCAGCTGTAATAGTGATCCAAATAGCTGCTATTACTGGCGCTGATCTAAACCATTTAGTGCGAAATAATTGAAACATGATAGAAAAAAGTTAATAGATTTTTTGAGTGAATAAAGCATTTAGCCTCTTGGGCCATTAAGAGAGACATTATTGTCTTTTTCTCTAAGTTCTCCATTTTTACCTTCTCTATTGGCCTGCAGTGGCCAAGCTGCTCCTCTTTTTAGACATTGCCAAGCCAAATCAGTGTCGATAATAATTTCATATTCAGCTGCATTCTTTTTACCTCTTACAGCTCTTACATACTCTCTACCTGACCAACCAATAATTCCTGCAATATAGATAAACATTACTCCAGGAATAAGTAGATCTCCTTCATGCCCTCTGTTAATCCACGCACCCCAAGGCTCAATAGGAGGACCAATTATTAAATGAGGAAGGCCATCATCTCCACATAAAGCTTTACTGTATCTTTCAAATCTTTTTATTGCTTGATCAGTTGTTGCAGCGCTTGCTCTTTCTTGGAAACGTGCATTTTCAGAGCAAGAGACTAAAGCAGAAGCTGTAAAATCTGTAGGAGCTCTGTCTGCATTAAGAGCAGGACCTGGCCTTGCATTAGCCATTGGAGCTACTCCTAATAAAAGGAATGCTGAAAGCAGAATTGAGAAAAGACGACTCATGAGTTCTGATTTTATCTGTTGCCCTGTTTTAATAGGATTTCA
>QCIR01000061.1 GCA_003216575.1 Prochlorococcus sp. AG-402-M23 | reverse complement strand
TTCCATTCTAGGAGGCATATTGAATGAACTTGATAAATTACAAGAAGCAGAATTATCCCTACGCAAAGCAATTGAACTGAATCCTGACTTCGCAATAGCGCATTCCAATCTAGGAGGCATATTGAATGAGCTTGGTAACTTACAAGAAGCAGAATTATCGACTCGCAAAGCTATTGAAATTAATCCTAATTTAGTAGAGGCTCATTATAATCTAGGCAATACCTTAAAAGATCTTGGTAAATTACAAGAAGCAGAATTATCATACCGCAAAGCCATTGAAATTGATCCTAATTTAGCAGAGGCTCATTATAATCTAGCTAATACCTTAAAAGATCTTGGCGAATCACAAAATGCATTTGATTCTTATATAAGAGTAATTGAAATTAATCCAAGATTTTCTGATATTTATCCTTCTATAACTAGATTTTTACAATATTCAGATCTATCTCAATTAAATAAGTCAAAATTAAAAAATATATTAAATCTTCTAATAGAAATGAATGATATTTCACATAAGAATTTATTCAGAGCTTTTCATACTTTATATAAAGATAAAATAGGAAATAATATAGAAACATCAAACCCAGATGATTTCAATATAGAATTATTATTAAATGAAAAACTCTTTATAAATGCTCTTAAGAAGATTATATTTAGAAATGATAAATTGGAGAGAATTCTAACCAAAGCAAGAAGAAATATATGCGACCTTATCGCAAATAATATAAAGCATATTAATGAATTGGATATACAATTTCTTATTGCATTGGGAGAACAATGCTTCCTTAATGAATATATTTTCTCATCAACTAAAGAAGAAAATAATAATATTAATATTATTATAAATAAATGCATAAATGGCGAAGTAAATGAGTCAAATATTTCAATTTTATCTTGTTATTTTCCACTATATAAACTTCTTGATAAGATACCATCTTTAAATTCTTTTAATCAAAATTTTAAAGAACTAATAAAATTACAAATATCAGAACCACTGAATGAAATCGAAATATCTAAAACTATCAAAAAGTTAGGCTCCATCACTGACAATATTTCTCTAAAAGTTAAATCTCAATATGAAAAGAATCCATATCCTAGATGGAAACATGCAAATACTTCAAAAGATTTTAAACTTTCAGCTGAAGATAGAATTAATGCTTTTATAGCACCTAATTCAATTAACTATAATATAGGAAATCATCAATTAAAAATTCTTGTTGCTGGATGTGGAACAGGGCAACACATTCTAAATGTACAAAATTATAAAAACGCCCAAATTATAGGAATTGATTTAAGTTTATCTAGCCTTGCTTATGCTAAAAGGAAAATAAATGAACTCAAAATTGATAATGTTGAACTAATTCAAATGGATATCTTAGAAGTTGATTTACTACAAGAGAAATTTGACATTATTGAATCTAGCGGTGTCCTACACCATATGAATGATCCTTCAAAAGGATTGAAAGCATTAATAGGTGTTTTAAAAAACAATGGTTTTCTTCAATTGGGTTTATATAGTGAATTAGCAAGAAAAGAAATCGTTCAAGCAAGAGAATATATAATCACTAAAAACTTCCAAAACAATGATGAAGGCATAAAAAGCTTTAGAGAGGATGTTTTTTCTGGAAAAACTGAAAAGATTAAAAACCTTAAAAATTGGGCTAATTTCTATTCGATGTCAGAATGCCGTGATCTTTGTTTTCACGTTCAAGAGCATAGATTCACAATTCAACAACTACAAGAAACTCTCAAATCTAATGAGTTGAAGTTTCTTGGATTCTCGCTTCCGCAACCAGTTAAATCTCTCTATAAGAACTATTTCCCAGAGGATAAAATACAAACAAACTTACAAAACTGGGCAAAATTTGAAGAGAAGCATCCAAATACTTTCAGAGGAATGTATCAATTTTGGGTTTCTAAATGCGAATAAATAATTTAGCTAAAGACGAGAAAAATTAAATGAAACAAGGCATTTACATAAATGTCTCAAGAAATAGAGATTCCGATAAATATCAAGGAGGTAGAATTGTATGCATCAAAACTTCTTTGATTGAAATTGTGTATTAGATAAGCGAAGTGAATAGGGAAAAATCCAACTCACTAAACCTACAGGAAGTCCCAATAAAAGAGTTTTTGCAAAACTTTGATTATGGATGAAAAGAATTCACAAAGTTGGATAAACTTCAATCAAGTATTTGACTAAGAAAGCAGTTCTTTTGATAAAGGAATTAATAATTCATCAATTTCTATAAATTAAATAAAAATTATCTTAGTAATAGTTTCAAATAGCAATATAGTGAGTAGTAGAATTATTAAATAAAAAGTTCGTAGCAGATGGTTCAATCTAGTGATAAAGATCAAAGGAAAACAAAAATTAATGAAGTTAAAACATTCTCAATACCATTTGCGATAGAAGG
>QCIR01000060.1 GCA_003216575.1 Prochlorococcus sp. AG-402-M23 | reverse complement strand
TATAACGCATATAAAAGATCATTTTGTCACAGTTGTGATCCAAAATATACCTGATATTCTCAGTCCTTCACTCAACCAATTCTCCTTCAATTCTCGTGGAAACGTAACTCTCACAAGCCTAATTAGCATTACTATTGATGGCAAACAAATCCGGTGTGAAAAGGCAATAATAAAATCATCACTATAAAGTAGACGTTTCCTTCGCTCTCACTCAATACTAGCTAGCAAAAAGAATAGATTTATGACTGGATTCTTAGGTGGCCATTTATTTTGAGTAAGCCATGACAAACTGACAAAGTCCAGTAATGAAAAGGATTAGTTCTATTCTATGAGTTAATTCTATTCATAATCCTAGAAAGTTCATAGAAATATTCGTTAATATCGCCATATCAGTGGTAAATTATTCGAGAAAGAATTAATAAAGATTGCAATTAGTAGTATAATGCCAAGAACGAGAAGATAGACCCAAAAAACAATGAAGGGGTCTAGGAAACAAGAGCAAGAAAACAAAAAAGTCACTAACGTAAAAACATTCCCAGTTCCATTGGCGCCAGAAGAAATTAAAGATTTTTTTTCTTTGTCAACTAATCTTCACAGCAAACAATCAAAAGAACAAATAATTAATCAAGCATTTAAATTTCATTCACAAGGTAATATTCCAGAAGCAGCGAAGTATTATCAATATTTCATCAATCAAGGATATAAAAATCACATAGTTTTTTCTAATTACGGATCAATCCTAAAATCCCTTGGTCAATTAAAAGAAGCAGAGTTATTACATCGCAAAGCAATTGAACTCAATCCTAATTTCGCGGATGCCCATTACAATCGAGGAAATATTTTAAGAGATCTTGGCAAATTAAAAGACGCAGAAATCTCATACCGCAAAGCATTTGAAATCAATCCTGATTTAGTAGAGGCGCATGTAAATCTTGGTAATATATTGGTAAAACTGGGCAAATTAAAAGACGCAGAAGTCTATACGCGCAAAGCAATTGAACTCAATCCTAATTTCGCGGATGCTCATCTAAATCTGGGAAGCATCTTGAAACGTCTTGGCAAATTAAAAGAAGCAGAAATCTCATACCGCAATGCAATTAAAATCAAACCTAATTACGCAAAAGCATATTATTCACTATCGTTACTTAAATATTCTAATGAAAATCAGATATGGCAGAAGCAACTCTTTTCTAAAAGTATCTTAAATAACCAATTAAAAAAAGATCAAATTGATATTTACTTCGCAAGAGCAAATATTCTTCATAACGAAAAAAATTACCGAGAAAGTTCTAAATATCTTAAATTAGCGAATGATTACACACTTAGTATTAAACAGTCAAAACCTCACATTATATTAAAAAAATCACAAGATTTACTGATTGAATCTAATAAAAAAGAAATTAATAAAAAAGAAAAAAAAGAATATCCTGAGAGTATTTTTATTGTAGGCATGCATAGAAGTGGTACGACATTATTGGAATCAATTATTAGTATGAATAAGGATGTTTATGACTTAGGAGATGTTACTATCCTAGAGGAATCATTCATAGAAAGTAAAGAGGTTAATCAAGAATTAAATATTGCTGAATTATATTCGAAGAAAGTTAATAGTCTAATAAATGAATTAAAAATTACAACCAACAAATATACATATAACTATCAATTTGCTGGTATCATTGCAAGTCAAATACCCAATGCAAAAATCATTCACTGTTACCGACATCCTTTGGATAATATTCTTTCACTTTACCGAACAGGTTTTTCTACAGGACAAGAATATTTCTCTTCCTTGATTGATTGCGCAAAAGTTTACTTAGATCAAGAGGAAATAATGACAGAATATAAAAAAAGATTTAGATCAATAATATACGACTTAAATTACGACTCATTAGTATGCAATCCTAATCAAGAAATTAAGTCTTTAATCTCTTGGTTAGACTGGGAGTGGGACGAATCGTATCTAAGTCCTCATCTAAATCCTCGTTCAGTTTCAACAGGAGCAAATGTTCAAGTTCGTGCCCCAATCAATTCCAAATCAATTGGTGGATGGAAGAATTACAAAAAGATGCTTAAACCTGCTATTGAAATACTAGCTCAAACTGATAGATATCGAGACTGGATTTTATAGATGAACAACAAAAATAAGATAGTTATCAGTGAATACCGCTCAAAATAAGCGCAGTTCTCTTATAGAAAGACAATTAAGTATAGATATCTTGAGGCTCAACACGCAAATATCCTTCTAACTCTTCATACAACGCATATGAAATATCGTTTTATCCCCTCTTACCACCCATAAATCAGGAGCCAAAGTGAGAGCAATCCATTCTTCTACGACTTCTATATAGAGAAGGTAACAAGTGAAACTCCCGTGCAACTACTGACCCAATACCCTCGAAAGCAGGTAAGCAATATTCTAAGTGAAACTCAAGTATTAATTCTATGACTAAGTTTTATGCTGGTAATTTATTTCCACTCATAATCACCTGCTGGAATTATTAAGTGTTGGAAAGGGATTTAACCCCCCTATTTTACCAGGTGGAACTTGTTTTAAAATGAATATTTGGCATTAGCGAAGG
>QCIR01000059.1 GCA_003216575.1 Prochlorococcus sp. AG-402-M23 | reverse complement strand
AACTGAAGAAGTTAATATTATCGTAAGTACATGGCCATCAAGCAGATGGCTAAGTGAGAAACTTTCAATAATTAATAATATCAATGCATTAGTTAAATTTCCTTTTCCTGGTACATATTTGAAAAGATTAGTCAAAAGAATTATTGGTATTGATCCTAATGAAAAAGATCCATGGGAAAAGAATCATCTTGTTTGGAATATTTTAGAAGTATTACCAGAATTAATGAAAGAGAAAGAAGCACAGGTAATTAAATCCTGTCTTAAAATAAACGAGAAAGAAAATGAGCAAATTAATCTAAATTCATGGGATCTAGCAAACAATATTGCAGAAATATTCGATGATTACATACTTTATAGGCCTGAAATTATCAAGCAATGGTTGAGCAATAAAGCAAAGAATAAATCTAGAGAATTTAGTATTAATAAAAATATAATTTGGCAAGAAATATTATTTAATTTATTATATAAAAAGATAAACAAAGATCCGTTCTGCATCCAAGTAGAAAAAGCTATTAAGCTTTTAAAGAAAGATGATATTTCTAAACTAGATTATCCAAAAAATCTATATATCTATGGACTTAGTAGCCTGGCACCATTGCAAATAGATTTAATCCAAGCATTTTCAAAATTAATAAATATAAAAATTTATCTGATTTCCCCTTGCAATGATCTTTGGCAAAGGTGTGAAGCAAGAAGACTGCAATTTAGAAACACATGGAATACACCTCCAGATAGGCAATGGTTAATAGAATCGCCAAGACTTGAAGCCTTGCTTGGACGGATGGGGGCTGAATTTCAACAATTGCTAGAGGGGAGTGGTGAGTATCAATTAGGAGATAAAAATGAGGAAGATATTTTTTCTCTTACAGCAGATATCGCTACTAATAAAGGGAACAAACCAAATTTATTAGAACAACTACAACAAGAATTGTTATCCACAAAAAATGAAAGTATTTTAACTAAGGAAAAATCTGACAACTCACTACTTTTTCTTAAATCTCCAGGGAAATATCGGCAAGTGGAATTAATACGAGACCATATCTTACAGCTCTTCAGCAATAACAAGGAACTTCAACCAAGAGACATTTTAATAATGACACCACAGGTTGATAGCTATGCTCCCATAATTACCTCAGTCTTTAACAATATAGATCAGAATACGACTCAGCTGCCGTGGGTAATCACAGATAGAAGTCAAGAAGATAAACTAGGCTTAATACATTTTGTATTAAACCTGTTAGAGATTTCTGCATCTCGTCTAACCGCATCAACTTTTGAAAGCTTATTAACTAATCCAGCATTACAAACACAACAAAATATAAGTATTGAGGAGGTGAGTGATATAAGCAAAAACCTTCAATCCGCTGGCTTTACTTGGGGACTTGATTCTTCAGAAAGATTTGGGGAAGAAACTCATAGCCTATGTTGGTGTCTAGAAAGATTTCTACTTGGTCTTGTTTTACCAGACGATCCAATTAATGGAAAAAGCGATATCTCCCCTTATTCCGAGAATATTTCACGTACAGAGTTAATAAAAGCTTGGGGTATACTTTCAAAAATTTGCAATTATATCGATGCGATTCGCAGTAAACGTTCATGTAAAGAATGGATAAAACTTATAACATCGCTCGTAAAGGATTTATTTGGGGATGGTGGGGAATGGGCATGGGAAGAACAACAACTACTAACTATTGTTAATAATTGGGGTCTCATAACAGATAAGTGTGAACTAGAAATTGATTGCTTAGTAGTAAAAGACATTATCACCAATGCATTATGTTCTACAAATGGCAAATTTGGTCATAGGACAGGGAAAATTACGATCAGTGCCTTAGAACCAATGAGAGCAATCCCTCATCAAATCATCATCGTCATGGGACTTGAAAGTAGAACTTTTCCAAGAATAGATAATAGAAGAAGTTTTAATCTACTAGAAAGAAAAAGAGAACTGGGAGACCCTAACCAATATGATAAAGATCGCTATTCATTACTAGAAGCTTTAATATCAACTCGTCAAAATCTTTTAGTTTCTTGGAATTCCAAAGATGAAAAGACAGGAGAAGATCTTGAACCTCCAAGCCCTATTCAACAATGGCTGAATTACTTAAAAATTAAATTAGGAGCCAACAGCTTTCAAGAGATTCTCATTGATCCACCAGCAAATCCTCTTGATCATATCAACTTTATAAAAACCGGAAATTCACAAATAATGAGTTGTGATAGGAAGAATCTAGAAGCTAGAGAATGGCTTGAAAAAGCAATACCGATTAAAAATATCTCACTAGCATTACCGATAAAGTGGAAAGAAATTAACGTAAGCGAATTAAAATCTTATCCCTTCGAGAAAACCAAAGAATGGTTACTCAATCCACAAATAACGTGGTTAAAAGAGAATGAAATCCAATCAAAAGAATTTATCAATCTTATTGAAGATAACGATTTACTCGAGCTTTCAGAATTAGAAAGATATAAACTTCTTAAACATCGACTAAAAAATAGTGATCTGTCTAAAATTAACTACACAAAAACCAATATAAACTATTGGAAAGAGACCTATTCTGGCAAAGGTATTTTCCCTCCAAAAGGCGCTGGATTAATAGAGGAGGATCTTCTTGAGGAGCGCTGGAATAATTTAATATCTGCAATACACGCTATCGGGCAAATCACGAAAAGGAGTATTGAGATGCAGGAGTTAGAAGATGAGTTTTACTTTGGAGGGAAGAATTTAATACAGATTGAAGTTGGAAGTTTAAAATATAAAACTCTTATGAATGCATGGCTCAATCATTTATATTTATCTGCAAA
>QCIR01000058.1 GCA_003216575.1 Prochlorococcus sp. AG-402-M23 | reverse complement strand
GTTGTATCTGATATCAAAAATTAAAACTACTGCTGTGCTTAAAAGCAGTAATCCAAAAACAACTTGGGGAGGTGGAAATATCATTAGTCCACTCTAGAAAAGGCACAAAAAAACCGCCCAGTTCTGTTAGGGCGGTTTCTTTGGGAGATCAGGCGCAAGTGTTTCCTTGTTTCCACTGCGGAGGATCTCAACTCCTCACAAATTGAACTTAATCAACGTCACGAAGAGAAATGTGAGTATTTGAGTTCTTCAATTGTCACATGTGCCAATTCTTTAAAATCAACCATTAAAAAGACACCCCACTTACGCGAAGTCGAGTGCCTTTTTACAACAGAACTATTGTGTGAGGAGTTGTTCTGTTATTTCTTTTCTAGTCCTGCCTGCACCTTTTGTCACTACTAAAAAGACAAACTGATGAGAACGTATAAAATAGGAAAAAGAACAAAGGATCCAAGAATAAAAAGTGGGGACTTTTGACGAGTTCTATCAATTATTAGATCCTGAATCAAATAAACTCTCTTAGTGGATTGAAGAAAAATAGAAGATTATGGATGAAACTTGGTTAAAAGAACTCAATCAAAGAAATCTTGAGTTGGAAGGAGAAGATAGTTCGAAATGGGATTGTGTAACCGTTTCTGTTTCTTCCTCAGTTTTAAACAAATTAAGTCAGGCAGAACAAGGGAAATTTGAAATTACCGAATTCAAAAGAGCAACGAATGAAATTGAGTATTGGGCAAGAGTAGAAGAAATATGCGATTTCTTTGGAGTTGAAGATCCCGATCTGGCAGGAGATGTCTATGTCAGAAAGTTTAAAAACTTGACTGTAGATGAGGAGAGTAGATGGATGGATTTAAAAGATATCAAGGACGATATGCCTGAGGGTTTTGGCGTAAAAATCGATCGTAGTTAAGGAAAGGTAAATAATTGTTTGCTTCTTTTTAATGGAAATATTTGCTAATTCAACGGTTCCAGGTGAGTTCCACGTGGTAAAACAGGGGAGCAAATCTCTGTCCACCACTTAATAATTTGAGCAGGTACTATTGAGTGGGAGTAGCGAAAACGTCTACTTTCCAGTGATGATTTGATTTATATGGTTTCACGTAGCAAGTTTTTAACGTCTCTATAGAGAAATCGTAGAAAGATTCTTTTCTCTACATTTTGACAAAATGAAAACAGAATTCCTTATTGTGATTTCTACAAAGACTCATAATCTTTCGAAATAGTCAGATTACATTTTAGAAACCCAGAATTGATACATCGCTCTAAAGGTTGTTGTATGCTTCTCTTCAAACTTTGCCCAGTTTTGTAAGTTAGTTTGCTTCTTATCTTCTGGGAAGTAGTTCTTGTAGAGAGATTTAACTGGTTGTGACATTGAGAATCCTAAAAACTTTAATTTATGAGATCTGAGAGTTTCTTGTAGTTGGTTAATCGTGAATCGATGTTCTTGTGCGTGAAAACAAAGATCACGGCAGGAAGAAAGTGTATATAAATCACTATTTGTTAATAGAGAGTTTAATTCTGCTATTTTTCTAGAAAAGACAGTCTCTCTGAAATCACGAATATCATCCTTATTGGATTGAAGTTTGTTGTAAATAATATATTTTCTTGCTGAAATAATATCTTGTCTTGCTAACTCACTATACAAACCTAACTTCAGGAATCCATTATTATTTAAAACACCTACTAATGCTTTCAATCCTTGTGCGGGATCATTCATATGGTGTAAAACACCTGAACATTCAATAATGTCAAATTTCATTTTCAGTAAAGCAACTTCTAAGATATCCATTTGAATTAGTTCAACATTATCAATTTTAAGTTCATTTATTTTCCTTTGAGCATAAGCAAGACTAGATAAACTTAAATCTATACCAGTAATCTGAGCATTCTTATACCTTTGTGTGTTTAAAATATGTTGACCTGTTCCACATCCAGCAACGAGAACTTTTAATTGCCTATCTCCAGAATCGGAACTGATAGAATTAGGGTTGATTTCATAATTAATTGCTTGGATAATAGAAATTTTTTGATTTGCTTGATGACTTCTATATCTCCATCTAGGATATGGATTTGCTTCATATTGAGATTTTACCTTTTGAGAAATATTATTATTAATTTCACCTAATATTTTGATGCTTTTAGATAATTCAATTTCTTTTAGAGGTTCTTTTATTTGTAATTCTATTAGTTCTTTGAAATTTTGATTAGAAGAATTAAAAGATTTTAAGGAAGTTATCTGATCAAGAAGTTTATATAGTGGGAAATAACAAGATAAAATTGAAATATTTGTTTCATTTAGTTCATTATCTTGACATCTTTCTATAATGATATTTAGAGATACTTTTTCTGCTTGAGTCAATGAATAAACATATTCGTTAAGGAAACATTGTTCTCCTAATGCAATAATAAATTGTAATTCAGAGTCATTAATAGTCTCTATATTTTTGGAGATACGATGACATATAATTCTCCTTACCTTGGTTAGTGCTTCCTCTAACTTAAGATCACTAAATATAATTTTTTTAAGTGCATTAATTACTAGTTTGTCATTGATAAGTAATTCTAGTTTGGAAAAGTCGGAATCAAATTTTTCTAGACTACTGATTATTTCATTGCTATATACAAAGTTAAATGCTCTGATTAATTCTCTGTGAGAAATATCATTCTTTTCTAGCAGAAGATTTATTATATATTTTAATTTTGATTGATTTAATTGGGATGGATCTGAGTCTCTTATAAATCTAGTTATTGAGGCATAAATATTAGAAAGTTTTGGATTTATTTCAATTACTTTTAGATAAGAATCAAATGCTTCTTG
>QCIR01000057.1 GCA_003216575.1 Prochlorococcus sp. AG-402-M23 | reverse complement strand
TTGGCTTTGTTGCAGCCTTTGGTGCATACGCAACAACAGGTCAAATTATTCCTGGGATTTTTTAAAATTTTTAATCATGCAACCATCTAACAAGACAATTTTAGAAAGAAGTATCGGACGACCAGCAATGATGGCCTTCGTTCTTCTGACAGGTATTTATCTAACAACAGGTCAACTTATTCCTGGTGTTGTTTAATGACCAATCAAAGCAATGATTCAAGAAATTTTGATCCTGAGAAAGTAGTCGCAGAAAAGCTTAATGGCTACGCGGCTCTATTTGGTTGTATCGCCCTAATTGGAGCATATGCAACAACAGGTCAAATTATTCCAGGATTTGTTTAAGGAAAAAACTTTGGGAAACGGCTGAACAGATGAATGCGCGTCTAGCAAAGAGTGGTTTATTTACCGTAGTTATTTACTATTGATTTACTGCTTGGATAGTACCTAGATTAGTTTAGATAGGTTTATATACAAATTTCTCGGCGTTTCGAAAAGCTTTTTTAATGCTCTTAAAAAATATTTATCATATTTGATAAGTATTAAAGGAATATTCCTTTTGATTGAACAAAAATATGAAAGACCGGATTATGAAGATATTCAATATATAGCGCGATTAAACATGCTCCTGCTAAGCAGCAACTAGATATTATTGCGCCAAAAATAAAAATTTGTTTTTTGCTCAAAAGTGACTTCGTGTCTACAAATACAAATCTCTTTGATCTTGAGACAGTCATGAAAGTTTTTTTTGCTAATTAATAACTAGCCATATCAAGTGTTAATTATTCCCTGCTTAAGATTTTCTTTATGAAGGTCTGCCTTCTTATGAAATAACTTGACAAACAAATTCTTGAATTTCTCCATTAGGTAAGAGTTGAGCAAATCTAGGATTATCAATTCTTAATCCATTTTTTTCATCTTGATAACTCCATAGCCACTTTTTATCTGTGAAAGATATTTCTCCGACCTTAAAAGATACAGGAAGCATGAGGTTGACATCTCGCCAATTCAGAACTACAAATGCTCCTTTGTCAATATTCTCAAGATCATCAGTTAGTGAGAAATCTCCGTTTAAGTTGTTTCTTATGACTGCAGTTAATCGATCTCCATCACAATTGAAATCTGGAGAAGGATTAAGAGTAATCAATAGACTAAGAAAGAAAGAAAAAAAATTCATTTATTTTACTTAAAAATGGATATAAATTCGATAAAATAAAAGCATTGATATGGTCATCAAATCAAAAAATCTAATCATACTAACTTGAATTCTACGAGAATAAGTTGTAGGTATCTTGGTGATTTGCATACTGAAGTAAAACATGTTTCATCTAGGAGTCTTATATATACTGATGCACCAAAAGATCATGATGGCAATGGAGAAAGTTTTGCTCCAACTGATTTATTAGCCTCTGCCTTGGGATCTTGTGTTATAACGATAATGGGCATTGAGGCTAAACGTAGAGGTTGGGAACTTGATGAGATTAATGTTGAGGTTTATAAGAAAATGTCAACAGAAGGCCCTAGGAAAATTAAATCTCTCATACTAGAAATTCATATGCCATCTAAGTTAGATTCTCACCAATTTAAAATCCTTCAAAGTATTGCTGAAGACTGTCCTGTGAAACTTAATCTTGAAGAATCTGTAGATATTGAATTAAATTGGTATCAAGAATAGATTTAGTAAATAGTTTTATCATAGCTTGAATTACTTTTTAAAAGTTCGATTATTAAAAATAACTTTAAGTGAGTAATCCTTTACTTTATTTAGACCAAGAATTAAACCAACTATTAATCCAGCATCAATCAATAAAGATTTTATTTGGAATGAATAAAAATGAAAAATTAAATTTGTTGGAACTATAAAATTAATAGAATAGAATAGATGCTCTTAATTTTTGATTGATTCTTGAGATGAAAAGTATGATTTAAGATTATATTGATTTTTATATTATTAGGATTCAAAATAAAAATATTTTGCTATCTTGTAAAACAGAATATTTGTTTTTTAATAATGACTAGGAATTGGGACTCGGGTCCATCTTTTTATAGGAAAGGGTCTTTCCATAATAAAATAGGGATGATATTCCTTTGGTTCTTTATATGTTTAGCTTTAATACAAATATTTATAATGATTTTCATATGAATGATATCTAAATAATTATTTAATACTGGATAAATTCAATATAAATATAATACTTAATTATATTTATATTGAATCTGGTTTCAATTTAATTTGTTTCTGATTATGATTCTTCTCAAAATTACTAATGCCTCAGATGTTGTTGCTTCTAAAGCAGGAAAAATATTTGAGAAAATGACTCCAGATATGATCGATCAGAAATTAGTCGAAAGCCAAGTTATTCAGCAGATGATAGAACAACTTCAATTAGAGGGGTTAAAAGGGGAGATTTCAAGTGTTAAGGGATTAGATCTTAATGAAGATGCTTTGATAACTAAAAGTAGTTTTAAAGTTAGTATTACTAAGACTTTTTGAATTTAAAAATTTTATAAGCATTTCATAAATGTACTTAAAATTAAAAAAACCGATTACTTATGGAAACTAGCTTGAATAGATTATCTAGTGTTAAATCTCATCTTTCAGCACATGCATGAATTTGATTTAGTTTTACTTTTTTTGATGCTTTTCTTGTGAAAACTTAATTATTTATTATTGAGAAGAGATTCGTTTTTATCTCGCTTAATTATCTATTCTTAAATCATATTCAAAGGATTTGTTTTGGGTTTTGGTGCCCCAAAAATAAGCAATGAAGAAGAGCGCTTGAGAGCTCTTGCTGAGTATAGAATTTTAGGCACTCAGCCAGAGCAATGTTATGACGACATAACGAAAATTGCTTCTTTGACTTGTGGAACCCCCATATCTTTAATGAGTTTGGTTGATTCAGATAAACAATGGTTTAAATCAATGTGTGGGTTTGAAACTAAAGAAACATCAAGGGATGTTTCTTTCTGTGCTCACGCGATAGCTAGTCCTGAACCATTGATAATTCAAGATGCTCTCTTGGATGAGCGATTTAAATACAATCCTTTGGTGGTTGAGGAACCGAAAATTCGTTTATATGCTGGATTCCCGCTG
>QCIR01000056.1 GCA_003216575.1 Prochlorococcus sp. AG-402-M23 | reverse complement strand
AAAGGAGGAGGAAGAGAGACTGATATTGGAGGGACTTTCATTGACTCCGTTAACAGAAACAGTGAGAGTTTGATCCGAGGTGTTGTCGGCTGAATCGGTTGCTCGAACGATGACGACATAGTCGTTATCTGAATTGGTATCGGTAGGAGATTCGTAGTCTGGAGCGGAGCTAAACGTTAAAGCACCGGTTGAACTGTTGATGGAGAACTGAGAAGCATCAGCTCCGCCGTTGAGAGACCAGGTAACAGTTTCATTAGCAGTAAAGGTATGGATAGCAGTTGTATTTTCATTGATGGATTTCGTGCTTGTTGAATCTCCTGCACTACCCGACGGACCAGTGATAGATGCAGAAATAACATCAGCCGTTGTGAAGGAAAGAGAAGTTGTATTAGAGATGCCTGTATATGAATTACCTGAGGGATCATCAAAAGCAGTTGTTGGAATTTGAACGTAGTACTGCGTCGAGGAGTCGAGATCAGAACTAGGGTTGATTGTGATTTGAGTAGAACCAGAGCCAGTGACTTGAGAACTGGTGACATCAATGGATTCGACCGTTGAATTATCTGATGATTTTTTAATCAGGATATTGCCACTTTCAACATCAACTGCTTCTGAGAAGGTCAGAACAATATTGCTATCAATGGCAACAGCAGTTGCATTATCCGCAGGAGAGGAACTACTTAAGGTTGGAGAAGTATCATCAACATCGGCAACAGAAACAGTGAGAGTTTGATCAGAAGTATTGCCACCTAAGTCAGTTGCTCGAACGATGACGACATAGTCGTTATCTGAATTGGTATCGGTAGGAGATTCGTAGTCTGGAGCAGAGCTAAACGTTAAAGCACCGGTTGAACTGTTGATGGAGAACTGAGAAGCATCAGCTCCGCCGTTGAGAGACCAGGTAACAGTTTCATTAGCAGTAAAAGTATGGATAGCAGTTGTATTTTCATTGATGGATTTCGTGCTTGTTGAATCTCCTGCACTACCCGACGGACCAGTGATAGATGGAGCAGTTACATCATCCTTTGATGTGTCATTGATGGTTACACTTGCAGACGCAACTGCATTAGTACGTGCCGAATCTGTATATGCCGTAATCGTTAAAACTTCATTGCCTTCTATTAGGTTGTCATTTGCAAAGGTATGGTAAATCGTATAAGAAGCATCATCATCCCAACTTTGTAGGAGTTGATCACTAGCAGGTCCTGCAAAATCAGAACTATCAATCCCACTACCACTTACTGACCAATATAAAGGAGCAACTCCATCACCACTACCAGGTTGAGATATGATTGTTGCGACTCTTTCGCCTTCATTAATAGAAGAAACTACCTGACTATCACTTGCATTTGTTATTACAATTGAATATCCTTCAATCGTTATAGTTGCGTTCCCATCTGTAATTTGTGCGGGAACAGTATCTGTATTTGAAGCACTTAATGCAATAGAAAAAGTTTCATTACTTTCATTAGAGCTATCTTCTGTAGTTGAGATTGAGAATGTTTTAGATGTCTCTCCAGCCGCAAACGAAATGGTTGTATTAATGGCCGTGTAGTCTGAGCCAGCTGTTGCAGTTCCATTACTAGAGACAAGATTTAATGTTTGAGCAGTACTTGTCCCACCGGTTCGACTTATGGTGACATTTCCACTGTCTCCTTCTGTAATCGTTAAATTAGATATGGAGAAGTAAGAAAGAGCAACCTCTGCAATTCCATGTGAAATATCATGCCAAGCAGTCGACACTTCATAGCTTGATGGATTATTAGGTAAATCATTCCATTTCCCACTGTAGTGAGTAACATTAAATGCCAAAGCGCCATAAGGCTCTGGATCTCCGAAAAAACTGTTATTTGGCTCGTTGGGTCCCCATAAATCTAAGGAGGTAATTTGTCCGCCATATGTTCCCCAATAACTTCCAGTCCAAGCCAAATAAATCCAACAAGCTGAGGTACTTACTGATGATTGGAAGCTACTGTAGATAAAGGAATTTTCGGTAACGCTTGTTATATTGGCGAGATTTCCACCTATAGAATTTGCACTTGATTCTGCTTGGGTCCAACTTGAGCCATTAACTAACTTATAGTAACTATTTCCTAGGATGAATCCCATTAACCTAATAGCTCTTCAGTGGGAGAACGATCAAGAAATTATAGGTTTTTATATTACTAGTTGAACTAGCCTGGATAGCCTTCAATTAACAGTTATTTTCTTGATACAATCAGCATTCAGCTTTCGAGTTGTTGATTGTGAACTAACCAACTCCAATCCACCTCAGACTTTCCTCTGCTGGCTTGATCTTTCGACCTTTACCAAGGGTCTCTGTGGACTCATCAGCTCTGTAATGGAAGTAATGCTCTTGGATATATTTCATGGATGTATCGGTGTTGGCTGCAATCACAGGAACAGGAACACCAGCCTTTAATCGCATAGTGATATAGCTATGGCGGAAGCTGTACCAAGTCAGTGTTTTACCAGAGTGAACAATGACTTTCTTTGTTTGACTATCGTGGTCATCCCTCCAGTCTGCGAGTCTGGCTTCGACTAGGGGTAGGGGGGACTCTCGATCCTCGCTCTATACGTAATACGCTTTCAAACATTTTTGTCAAAATTTGAGTAGCTATTAGACAACTGTTTCTATTAGTAGCTAAAAAAGAAGTCCACTATGTTTTTATCTCTTGTCTATATCAGTAACTTCTCCTTGTCCTGAGACCACCGTTGATGAATTAGGAATTAAAAACTGGCCAATCTGGACGTGTGATGCCAGTTCTTTTGATTGGACTTATGACGATAAGGAGACTTGCTTATTACTTGAGGGTGAAGTCACAGTTACTCCTGAGGGAGGAGAACCTGTGAAGTTTGGTGCAGGGGACTTAGTCGTTTTCCCAGCTGGTATGGACTGTAGATGGGATGTTCATAAAGCAGTCCGTAAGCATTATCGATTTGGTGATTGATTGATCTGTTGACAAGTTAGATGAATAATCTTCCCTTTTATGTCTTAAGCCGAGTAATCCTTTTCTGTGTTGTTGGCGTGGTTATTAGGCAGATGCTGGTTGTCTCTGGGATTCTTTGAACCTGTCTTTCTTGCAAAAAACATTGACATTCTTAAGTATAAATACTATTTTTAAAGTGTAGTAAAAGCTACCCAAGCGTCCGATCTGCTATTTGTAGACCGCAGTTCGACTCAAGCCATAGGA
>QCIR01000055.1 GCA_003216575.1 Prochlorococcus sp. AG-402-M23 | reverse complement strand
AAAATAGAACAAGACCTCAAGAATTCAAAAAATGATGAAATTAGAAAGCTAGAAATACAAGAATTGCTAATTAAAAACATTTCGGAATATGTAAATATGCAAAAGAAAGCTCAGAAGCTACTTTCTTTACAATCTCCCACCAAGAAACAAATAATAGATGCGCAACATCTATTTAAAGAAGCTAAAAGAAAAAAAAGATCTAGAGAGTCAATTCTAACTAGAATAAAGTATCACAAGCAAAAAATATCTGATATTGAATCCTGTGAATTATTCCTTGATTCATTAAAATATACAAAAGGTGAGGACAATAATTACAGATTAAATTCAATTATTGAGCTTAAAGAAGAGGTAAAAGAGTATATATTTAGCAAAAAAGTTAATTCTAACTTAAAAACAAAAACAAAAACAAAAAAGGAACACACTTCAAAGACAAAAGAAATACAAAGCCCTAGTGGGCTAAAGATCCAAATAGGAGGCAACAATAGGCAAAACGAATTGATTAGTTTAAAAAAAGGGAAAAAAGGAGATCTCTGGTTTCATGCACAGGAAATACCCGGCAGTCATGTTGTACTGAAATCATCAAATGGATTGATTGATAAAAAAGACATTCAATTAGCTGCTGATCTAGCTTCTTTTTTTAGCCGAGCACGAGGGAGCAAACTTGTACCAATAATCATGGTTCCAATTGAGAATCTTCGAAGGATTTCAGGAGCTTTACCTGGAACTGTTAGCCACAGAGGTGGAAAGGTCCTTTGGGGAAATGCTGAAAGAGCAGAGAAATATTTCCACCAGAAATGAACTTCAATGACTTACTATCAGCTTGAATAGACCAGTTTAAAAATGATTGACTTTTTGCTAGGTACTCATGAGTTTCTTGGGAATCACACTTTCCCAGAGTTTTTAATTGGTTATTTATTTGGCGCAGCTTTAATTATTGGTGCTCCTACAGTCTTTCTTTTGTTGGCATTCACTAGCGCTTTAATGAAAACTAATGGAAAGATGGGAGGCTACAAAGAATATGCAAACTACGGAGAATCTTCTCTTAATGACTGTCCTCCTTTCATATTACCTGATCCAACAAAAAACAACTAAAATTTAAAATCTAAATCTTTAGGATTGTCGAATTTATCTATTTATTTTCTCCTTAACCTTTGCAATCAAATAAAACCATACTTAATAAATTCAATTTTCTACTAAGATAAAACTAATATTTTAAACTCAAACTGGCCAGCCCTAACCAAAAAGAAAATAGTTTAAAAGCCCCGCCTCCAATCAAGATAGGGTCACAAGCCAACTCAAGTAAGGCATCTCAGGCATTTGAGATGACTTTTGTTGATCATTTAGAAGAACTTCGCCAAAGGGTCCTTAATAGTCTCATTTCTATTATTCTCTCATCAGGTTTTTGCCTGTTGTTTGTAAGAAAACTTGTACAAGCTTTAGAGATTCCTGCAGGAAAAATACATTTTTTACAAGTAGCTCCTGGTGAATTTTTATTTATTTCAATAAAAGTTGCTGGATATGGAGGACTTACTATTTCTCTCCCTTACATTCTTTACCAATTTTTAAAGTTCATCCTTCCTGGTCTAAATAAAAAAGAAAAACTCCTTATTGCTCCCTCTGTTGCAGGTTCAGCAATTTTGTTTTTTTTAGGAATTTTCTTTGCGTGGAAGGCTTTGATTCCCGCCGCTCTAGGGTTTCTAATAAGTTATGGTGCAGATATAGTTGAACCACTTTGGTCAATAGAAAAATATTTAGATTTTGTACTTCTACTCATGCTTTCAACAGGATTGGCATTTCAGTTACCAATCCTTCAATTAATTTTAGGTTTTTTTGAATTAATTTCATGGCAAAAAATGCTATCTGCCTGGAGAGTAGTGATCATAACCTCTGCAATTGCAGGAGCAATAATAACTCCCTCTACTGATCCAATAACAATGCTTCTTTTATCAACATCGATAACTTTTTTGTTTTTTGTAGGAGTTGGTTTAGTGGCCTTAACAAAAAATCTCAAAGAACAAATTCGTCCATCCTTTGATCCATAGGCAAAGGTAAAGTTATTGCTCTTCCAAGTCTTGGCGTTAACTGAACATTTTCCAACCAATTCCTTACAAAATCCGATTGGCCTGCCCGATTAATAATTTCTAAGATTCGATTCAAATTTTCTTTAAATGTCTCCTCATCCAATGGGAAAGATTGTTGTTCTAAAAATCCCCACATCATTTGTAAATATATTCGGTCTCTTTTGATTAACAATTTCAAATCATATGTGACACCCCATCGCCTTCTTAAGCACCCCATCACTTCGTCTGCTTCCAATGGGATTGGAGAAGAAAAGCTAACAGCATCAAACTCATTAGATTTCAAACTCATGTCAAAAGCCAGTCTTGGCAGAGATTAATAACCTTTTGGTGTCCATTCTGGTCTAAGATCAGAATTCAGGTGAACATTTGTAATGACACAAATGAATGCTGCAGATGTGCCCTCAATGGGCAGAAGGCAGTTCATGAACTTGCTTACCTTTGGCACCGTCACAGGAGTTGCCTTAGGAGCTTTATATCCAGTAGCGCAATACTTTACCCCCTATAGAGCCGGTGGGGGAGGAGGTGGAACAAATGCTAAAGATGAGCTAGGCAATCCAGTCAAGGCAAGTGTCTGGCTATCTACTCATCCAGCTGGAGACAGAAGTCTAGTCCAAGGGCTTAAAGGAGATCCTACTTATCTAATAGTTGAAGGGGAGGATGCAATAACCAGTTATGGAATTAATGCCATATGTACTCACCTTGGCTGTGTAGTTCCATGGAATAGTGGCGCTAATAAATACATGTGTCCATGTCATGGAAGTCAATACGACTCAACAGGCAAAGTAGTAAGAGGTCCTGCTCCCTTATCATTAGCAATTGCGCATGTATCAGTGGAGGACGATCAGGTTCTAGTAAGTCAGTGGACAGAAACTGATTTTCGTACTGGTAGTGATCCTTGGTGGGGTTGATTAAAAAATGAACAAAAAAAACTTCCGCACCCAGACAGAAATCATGACTAGTTCATTAAAGCTTTTGCTTTGTTCACTTTTTCTTGGGTTTTCAATATTTCTAGTTCCTCAACCAAGCTGGGCATACCCTTTTTGGGCGCAACAAAAATTCGAAAATCCTAGAGAGGCAACAGGAAAAATTGTTTGTGCTAATTGTCACGTAGCAAGTATGCCAACAAGAGCTGAAGTGCCACAGGCAGTCGCAGCTGATAGTGTTTTCAAAACAGTCGTAGAAATACCTTATAAAAAAGATCTACAGGAAATTGGTGCAGATGGAAGCAAAGTGCCTCTACAAGTTGGAGCGGTTGTAATGCTTCCAGATGGATTTAAGCTTGCTCCTCAAGAAAGATGGACCGATGAAATAAAAGAGGAGACTCAAGGTGTTTACTTCACTCAATACAGTGAAGAGCAAGAAAATATTATTTTAGTAGGGCCTTTACCAGGCGATCAAAATAGAGAGAT
>QCIR01000054.1 GCA_003216575.1 Prochlorococcus sp. AG-402-M23 | reverse complement strand
CATAATGATTGATAAAACTATATGTTAAAATCTGGAGAAATAAAATGCTCAAAATATTAATTAACTAAAAAAAAAATAAAAGATTTATCTAGATTTCTTATTCTTGGATATTAATGTGTGAACATCTAATTAAGATAAAGAAAATAACAATCTATATATGTGCGATAAAACACTCCTCTCTCATAAATGTCTTTCTATTTTATTTGAAGATCATCTATATGAACCTGATAGTTATAACGAATTAACTTCTTAACTTATAGCTTGTATAAAAAGGAGTAGAATAAAAGGGAAAAAACTAGAACAAAAAAGATAAATATGAAGAATCAATCCTCAAAAAAACGATCCAAGCTTGAAATATTAAGGCCAAAATGCAACATAGATACAGTTAAAGATGGGAGGGGCGGAATCTTTACATGGATACCAGACGAGCCAATTGTAGAATTTAATATGCTTTATTTTCAACCAGGTAAGACCAGAGGTTTTCACTACCACCCACATTTTGTTGAATACTCATTAGTATCTGAAGGATCAGGAGTATTAGTAACCCGTGAAGATCCTCAAGATAAAAAAACAGAAAGTCTAATCCATTTAAGTAAAGGAATTTGTATTCGCACTGAAATTAATGTTTCTCATACAATTTATGCCATTACTGAGATGACAATAATTTCAATGTTAACAAAAAGATGGGATCAATCTAATCCACCTATTATTAAAGTAGATTATTAGTTTAGGTATTTAAGTTGAAATCTGTTGCATTAATTGGAGCCAATGGATTTGTTGCTAAATCTATTAATAAATATCTTTTAAAAAATGACAATATATCCGTAACTCCAGTTACCAGATCTAACTATGAATTTGAAAGAATAAATAAGAACTATGATGTTATTATTAATTCTGCAATGCCTTCAAAAAGATTTTGGGCAAAACAAAATCCATATGAAGATTTTATTGAGACAGTAGAAAAAACATTTAATATCGTAAATAATTGGAAAAGTTCAAAAATAATACAAATAAGCTCTATTTCTGCTCGATCCCAGTTAGATACAACTTATGGAAGGCATAAAGCTGCAGCAGAAAAGCTTGTAAATAATAAAAACAATCTAATCCTTAGATTAGGACCTATGTATGGAAAAAGTTTAGAGAAAGGGGTGTTAATTGATATGAAAAAAGATAATCCAGTCTATTTTTCAAAAGAAAGTTTATATTGTTTCGCTCCTGTAGATTGGGTCGGAGAATGGATCTCTAAAAATATGCATTTATCTGGTATTTTTGATTTAGGTGCCAACAATGCAATTAAATTAGAGGAAGTTGCAAATAAAATTGGATCAAAATCTGTATTCTCTGGTCCAGTAGATAATCAAATATTATCAAAAGAAATCGAAAATGCTCCTGAAGCAAGAAATGTAATTGATTTTCTTTTATAATAATTTGAACAAATAAACTCAATATTGAAAACGAAAGCAATCAAGTCTTGCCGATTATGCAATTGTAAAGAATTAGTTCCAATTTTTGATTTTGGTTCACAAGCACTTTCAACTAGATTTCCGGCCTCGAATGAGCCCGATGCAGAAATTCTTCCTCTTAACTTAGTTCAATGTCGAAATAATAAATGTAATTTAGTACAACTAACTCATAATTATGACTTCAATGATTTATATAGAAGAGGTTACGGTTACCGTTCAGGAATAAATGAAACGATGCGAAATCACTTGAATGAGATAACTAAGCAACTAGTATCTGAAGTAGAATTGAAAGATAATGATACTGTATTAGATATAGCTAGTAATGATGGAACACTATTAAAAAGCTATAATAATCCTAATATTAACTTAGTTGGTATAGATCCTACTATTGAACAGTATCAAGAATACTATCCAAAGAAGAGATTATTTCTGTCCTCAGATTTTTTCTCAAAGGAAATATTTAACTCTATAAGTCCAACAAAATATGCAAAATTAATTTCTTCTATCGCTGTATTTTATGACGTTCCAGATCCCAATCTTTTTGCAAACGACATAGCAAAAATCTTAGACAAAGATGGGGTCTGGGTCATGGAACAATCATACCTACCTCTTTTAATTAAAGATTTATCTTTTGACAGTATTTGCCATGAGCACCTTGCTTATTATGGTTTGAAGCAAATAAGATTAGCGGCAGAGAATGCCAATCTCAGAGTATTTAATGTAAATACTAATAATATGAATGGTGGCTCAATAAGAGTTTTTCTATGTCACAAAAAGTCAAATCGAATGACGAACAATATTAATATTAATCGTATAGCAAAACTTGAGACAATTTCAAAGATAGATAATCATTCAACATTTATACTTTTCAAAGAAAAAATAGCATCATTAGGCGAAAAATTAATTGATTTTATTAAACAAGAAAAGAAGAATGGGAAAAAGATTCACATTTATGGAGCTTCAACAAAGGGAAATGTACTTTTACAATTCTTTGGGATTGGAAATGATCTAATTGAAGCGGCAGCAGAGAGAAATGAATGGAAATATGGACACAGAACACCAGGTACTAATATCCCAATAATTTCTGAAAAAGAATCTAGAAAACTAAATCCAGATTATTATCTTGTTTTACCTTGGCACTTTAAAGATGAATTTATCAAACGCGAACAAGAATTTATATCCAGGGGCGGAAAATTAATATTTCCATTACCTGAATTAGAAATCTATCCTTTTAAATAATTTTAATTCTTTCCTTATGGCTGAATCGGCCGAATCTAAGGCAAGATAATCAGCAAGGTGGGCATGAAGAACATATCAACTCAATGTCCCGATTCTTAATATTTTGGGGACTAATGCTTGGATAATCCAATTGGTTTCCATCTACGCAAACAAATTAGTACTTATTTTTTTTACTTGGCATCTAATACAAGATGAATAAGACTAGTCATGGAAATTATTAAAGGCAATAAGAATAAAATATTTACTTTGCGAAATTATAAAACATAGGACAAGATATAATCTTCAATAAATAGATCCTTCAAGAACCAATAGAAGTGAACCAGAGAAACCCTGATAAAAAAAAAGAAGTATCTAAAGTAAAAACATTCCCCGTTCCATTTGATTTAGAAGAAATTAAAGAAAATATTATTATTACTACTAATACCACTCCTAAACCTTCTAAAGAGACAATAATCAATCAAGCATTTCAATTTGATGCACAAGGCAATATTTCAAAAGCAGCGAGTTATTATCAAAATTTGATAAATCAAGGATATAAAGATCATAGGGTTTTTTCTAATTATGGAATCATATTAAAAGATCAAGGCAAATTAAAAGAAGCTGAGATATTCACTCGTAAAGCAATAGAAATAAAGCCTGATTTTGCTAATGCACATTTAAATCTTGGAAATATATTGAGAGATCTTGGCAAATTAAAAGAAGCAGAATTATCACAACGCAAAGCTATCGAACTTAATCCTGATTTACTACTGTCTCATCTCAATCTTGGTAGTATATTGAGTGATCTTGGCAAATTAAAAGAAGCAGAATTATCCACTCGCAAAGCAATTGAACTTAATCCTAATTTGCCACAGTCTCATTCAAATCTTGGAAGCATATTGAGAGATCTTGGAAAATTAAAAGAAGCAGAATTATCACAACGCAAAGCTATTGAACTTAAACCCGATTACGCAAATGCTCATTCCAATCTTGGAAGCATATTGAGAGATCTTGGCAAATTAAAAGAAGCAGAGTTGTCAACTCGCAAAGCTATTGAACTTAAACCCAATCATGAATATGC
>QCIR01000053.1 GCA_003216575.1 Prochlorococcus sp. AG-402-M23 | reverse complement strand
TGACTGTTGGTGTAGCAAGCCCTAGAGCACATGGACAGGCGACAACTAAAACCGCTATTGATAATTGAAATGAAAGACCAATTGGTGTTTGAGCTGTATTCATAAAATGATCATGCATATGATGGCTTTGCATGAAACCAGTATTAGAAACATCTAAAACTTCTGGCCAAATTCTTGTACCTATTTTCCACCAAAAAATAAAAGTAAATAATGCAAGCGTTGTAACTCCATAGCAAAAGATTCCTGCAACTTTGTCTGCTAATCCTTGAATAGGTGCTTTTCTGGCTTGTGCTTCTTCAACTAAGCTTATGATTTTAGCTATTGCTGTTTCAGAGCCGATTTTCTGTACTTCTAAAGTAATTGTTGACTCTAAATTTAGGCTGCCAGAAGGAAGTTCGACTCCTGGTGAAGCTTCTAAAGGTAAAGATTCACCAGTTAAACTTGAGATATCTATAGCTGAATTACCTTTTATAACCAAACCATCAACTGGGATTCTATCTCCTGCTAATAATTGGATTTTTTCTCCTGGCTTAAGCGCACCAATTCTGATTTCCCGAGTTTCATTGTTTTCTAAAATTAAATTGACTGTTTCAGGTTGTAATTTGGCTAATTCTTTTAATGCAGTACCAGTTTTGACTCTAGCTCGCTCTTCTAAAAAACGTCCCAATAAAACAAATCCAAGCAGCATGACTGGCTCATTAAAAAAACATGGCCAACCCACGGTTGGCCAAATTAAAGCAATGATGCTTGCTATGTAAGCACTAAGAACACCAAGACTCACTAAGGTATCCATAGTTGGTGTAAAAAGAACTGCTGACTTTAGACCTGCTTTTAGGATTGATCTGCCTGGGCCTAGTAGAGCAAATGTTGCTAGTGCGGCATGAAAAGGTAATGAACCAATAATTGGGATAGATATTTGCTGACCTTCCACTAAATGTCCCATCCCAGAAAGTATTAGTAATGAAGTTGCGATTATTAATTGACGCCACTTATTCCATAAATTTTGATTTTCTTTGTTATGTAATTCGATATTGTTAAAAGTTTGTTGATACTCTCTTTCTTTTGCAGGAAAACCCTTAGATGAAAGAGTTTTTATTAAATCAGTTAAGCCCTGATTAGGTTCTTCAATTTCTATAAAAGCAGTTTTTGTAACTAAATTAACGCTTGCATTATTTACGTTAGGGTGACGTTGAAGTATTTTTTCAACTGCCTGTACACAACTTCCGCATTTCATTCCATCTATATCAAGCAGAATTGTATTTTTGTGTTGGGCAATCTTTTTGCTGCTCAAGGGAATATAAATTCTTGATACTTATTCTTAATTTAATAAATAAAAAGGATGTTGCATTTAATTAATAATTTATTAATACATAAAAATTAGTTTAATTCTTGCTCTTCATTTTTTATTTCCAGGCACGATAGAATTATATCTATTGATATTGGTTCAATCGTGCCTAGAAGCCAAAACAAAGACAATTTTCTCGATAAGGCCTTCACGAAGATGGCAGAAGGAATAGTAAAAGTGATGCCTATCGCCTCTAAAGAAAAAGAAGCCTATCTTTACTATAGAAAAGGTTTAGCAGCTCAAAATGATGGTGATTACTCTGAGGCTCTTGAGTATTACGAGGAGAGCTTAAAACTTGAAGACAATCAAGTTGATAGAGGAGAGACATTAAAAAATATGGCAATAATTTATATGAGTAATGGAGATGAAGAGAAAGCCATTGATACATATAAAAAAGCTTTAGGACAAAATCCGAAGCAGCCATCTTGCTTGAAAAATATGGGATTAATTTATGAAAAACGAGGCAGAATGGCACAAAGAAATGGAAATCAAGATGAAGGTGATATTTGGTTCGATCAGGCAGCTGAAGTATGGAGTCAAGCTGTGCGTCTCTATCCAGGTGGATATCTAGACATAGAGAATTGGCTCAAAACTACAGGCAGAGGTAATGTTGATGTCTATTTATAAATAATGAGATTAGTTAAATATTATTCAAAGCATGCATTAAAGCCTGATTAATATTTGAAGCTTTTAATATTTTAAATTTTTGATTTGTTTCAAATTCGCTAGTGTCAATTCCATCTGGGATAATTAATTTTCTATATCCAAGTCGAATAACTTCATTAATTCTTTGTTGCATTTGTCTAACTAATCTTAATTGACCGGCTAAACCAATCTCTCCTATAAATACGATACCTTCTTCAAGTTCAACATCCTTAAAACTAGAAACTATTGCAGCAGCTATTCCAAGATCAGCTCCTGGTTCTTCTACTTCTAATCCCCCAGCTACAGATAGATAACAATCATATCTTGAGAGTGAGAGATTCATGTTTTTTTCAAGAACAGCCAAGATTTGATGAAGCCTATTGATCTCAACACCAGTAGTGGTACGCCTAGGACTTGGATAAGTAGTGGGATTTAAAAGTGCTTGTATATCTATCGCTAATGGTCTTGTTCCTTCACAAGTAACAATTGTTGAAATACCAGGTGCAGAGGTTTTACTTAAAAATAATTCGCTGGGATTTGATACTTCCGATAATCCATCTGCTTGCATTTCAAAGACACCAAGCTCACAAGTTGCGCCAAATCGATTTTTCACCCCTCTAAGTAGTCTATGAGAAGCAAACCTATCGCCTTCGAAAGTGAGTACTGCATCCACAAGATGCTCAAGAACCTTTGGTCCTGCTAACATGCCATCCTTAGTAACGTGACCAATGATCAAAAGAGATATGTTTTCTCGTTTGGCAATTTGCTGTAAAGCTGCTGAACATTCTCTAACTTGAGCTACTGAGCCAGGTGAACTTGATAAATTTTGATCATGCAATGCTTGAATACTATCAATAACAGCAACCTCAGGTTTTAAATAATCAAGCTCTTTGAGAATTAGCTCTAGATCAGTTTCTGCGAGTAAATGAAGATTGGACTCAGAATCTTCAATTCGATTCCATCTTAGTTTCACTTGTTGGGCTGATTCTTCAGCAGCTACATAAAGAATTGATCTTTTTTGAGCCATTGCAGTAGCACTTTGCAAAATAAGAGTGCTTTTACCAATACCTGGGTCACCCCCTATTAATACAAGTGATCCAGGCACTAATCCCCCTCCAAGTACTCGATCTAATTCTTCATATCCACTTGGAATACGGTCAATGATTTGGTTTTTTGTCTGGCTTATTAGTACTGAACGATATGGAGATTTCTCTTTAGGAGAATTAATCTGTTTGTAAATAGATTTATCTGATTTTTGATTAATTTTTTCTTCTATTATTGAATTCCATTCTCCACAATTGTTGCAACGGCCGAAGAATTGCCTGGTTTGAGCACCGCAACTTTGACAGACATAAATAGAGACAGAACGAGACACTTAGTTGTAAAAAGGAAGTTGGCTGTAGTTGAATAAAGATACTGATCTTTAATTGTTGGTGAACTTTCACTTAAGATCTTGTCGCAGCCGCCAAAGCTAAGGAACAAATGACGGCCACTAGTCCCTCAAAGGAAACCATCCTCGTAGCTGATGATGAGGCAAGTATTAGGAGGATCCTAGAAACTCGCCTATCAATGATTGGCTATCAGGTAGTCACAGCTTGTGATGGAAATGAGGCACTGGATCTTTTTAGAAATTGTGAGCCTGATTTGGTTGTGCTTGATGTCATGATGCCTAAATTGGATGGATATGGAGTTTGCCAAGAACTAAGAAAGGAATCAGATGTTCCAATAGTTATGCTGACAGCATTGGGAGATGTTGCAGACAGAATTACTGGTTTAGAGTTAGGTGCAGACGATTACGTCGTTAAGCCATTTAGCCCAAAAGAATTAGAAGCGAGGATAAGATGTGTTTTAAGAAGAGTAGAAAAGGAGC
>QCIR01000052.1 GCA_003216575.1 Prochlorococcus sp. AG-402-M23 | reverse complement strand
GTCGAGATTCCTCAAATCGATCATAATTCCTATCAGAGTCCGCATCAGTCAAACCTCCTCTAGAAGATCTGGGCAACTCAGGTTCATCATCAAAATATGAAGATCTTCTTGCTTGATCGGTTGCAATACCTCTAAGTCGAACACTTTCATAAGCAAAGAAAACAGTGGTCCCGGCAAGCAAGAACTGTCCAAACTGAAGAATGGGATCTAAACGCCATCCTTGAAAAAAAAGTATTCCTCCACAGAGCAAGCCAATAGCGGCAAAGAAAACATCATAATCCCTTGCCAATGCTGGCTTAAAAGATCTAAGAAAATATAAGCCAGCTCCGCATACAGCAAGAACTATGCCAACAATGCTGGCCCAATTTAGACTGGCATTGACCAAGTTTGCCCTCTTAAATAAACATTTTCAGGTTGAAAACAACCTTATTTTTATAAGTCTATGGCATAAATAGGTGATTGCTAGGGCTATCTACTTAATGCATCTTTTTGACTAACCCAAATCAAGGCAGCAGCAGCAGGTGCAACTATCAAAGCTCCAGCTGCAAGAAAACTCCCTATCATTCCAACAGCAGAACTTGTAGCAGCTTCACCAGAAGCTCCAGCACTAAGGAACAAATTTAATAAATGAAAAGCCATTTCAGCTAATTCTTATACAAGACCGAGTAATCTTACGAAATAAAAGATGATTTATACCATCTATTCAACAATGCTTTGAGCTTTGTGATGCCTCTGTTCATTAAAACTCTTCCAACCCTACATTTTTTAATCAGTTTTTTCATTGGTTCTCTAACCCTTGCCTTCCTTCTCAGAATTATTTTGACTTGGTACCCAAAAATAGATTTAAGAACTGGTTTGTGGCCAATTATCTTTTTACCAACTGAACCTGTACTGATAGCAACTCGAAAAGTTGTAGCTCCGATTGGAGGTGTAGATGTAACTCCGATTATTTGGGTCGGTCTTTTAAGTCTTTTCAGAGAATTATTTCTTGGTCAACAAGGTTTACTAACTCAAATAATATTTTGATCTTTAGAGCTATTTACAACATTTCTTGTTCGACAAACTTTGTATGAACATCCCCTTTTATAAATTCTTTTCTATTAAGTAATTTCAAATGAAAATCAATAGTAGTTGTAATACCTGTAACTGCACATTCATTTAAGGCTCTTTCCATCCGTTTTAATGCGGCTTCTCTATTTCGTCCCCAAACAATTAATTTTCCTATTAATGAATCATAAAAAGGTGGGATGTCGTAACCAGTATAAACATGGCTATCTACCCTGACTCCTGGTCCCCCAGGAGGCAGCCATCCTGTGATTTTGCCAGGCGAAGGTCGAAAATTATGACTAGGATCCTCAGCATTAATTCTGCATTCAATTGCATGTCCCTCAATTTTTATATCTGACTGACTAAATTGTAATTTTGCTCCTCCTGCAATTCGTAGTTGTTCAGATATTAGATCCATACCAGTCACCAATTCAGTCACAGGATGTTCCACTTGTATTCGAGTATTCATTTCCATAAAATAAAAATTTCCTTGCCTATCAAGAAGAAATTCCACAGTCCCTGCTCCCTCGTAATCAATACTTTTTGCTGCGGCAACTGCTGCTTCTCCCATTTTTATTCTTAAATGATCATCTAATGCAGGACTCGGCGATTCTTCTAATAATTTTTGATGTCTTCTTTGAATTGAACAATCTCTCTCTCCAAGATGAACAACATTGCCAAATTTATCTGCAAGAATCTGAACCTCTACATGTCTTGGTCTATCAATAAATTTCTCCATATATAGACCTGGATTTCCAAATGCAGCCTCTGCTTCTCCCTGAGCAGCTTTAAAAAGATTTTCCAATTCATCTGCATGTCCGACCAACCTCATACCTCGTCCTCCTCCTCCTGCAGTTGCCTTGATCATTACTGGGTAGCCCATGCCGGAAGCAAGCTCAGATGCATCTGAAACACTCTCTAGAAGCCCCTCACTTCCAGGAACGGTAGGAACTCCAACTTTTTGCATGGTCGATTTAGCTGTCGATTTATCCCCCATAGAACGTATTGCATGAGGAGATGGGCCTACAAAGATAAGACCATGGTCTCCGCAAATTTCAGCAAAACGATCATTCTCAGCTAAAAAACCATACCCTGGGTGAATAGCATCAACGCCTCGTGATGTAGCCGCAGCTAAAATATTTGGAATATTTAAATAACTTTTACTACTGGGGGAATCTCCAACACAGACAGCCTCATCAGCAAGCTGGACATGCAGAGCATTTTTATCAACAGTACTGTAAACAGCAACTGTTGCAATCCCCATTTCACGGCAGCTACGGAGAATTCTTAAAGCTATTTCGCCACGATTAGCTATCAGCAATTTGCCTATGGGCATTCAAAATTATTAAGTCCTCAGGCGGATCGTATCAGTATTAGTGCCCAAGACTGAAACCAATTAAGTAGAAGCTTAATAGGTTTAGCATTATGATCATGAATACTTAGTGTTTAACTAAGTTAAATTGCGGATGTGGCGGAATTGGTATACGCGCATGTCTAAGGAACATGTGGCTTCGGCCTTGCGAGTTCAAGTCTCGCCATCCGCATTTGACAAACTGATACTCATCCAAAAATGAGTAATGAACCTTTATCAATTATTTTTGTCTCAAATGGACCAGGGGAACTGGCAACATGGGTAAAGCCACTTGCTCAGGAACTTCACAAACAAATTTCGCTGAGACCAAAAGTACATTCATCTTCAATATCTTTAAATCTGGTAATGGTTCCATGCCCTAATGCAACTGGTTCGGAAAATCTTGTCGCCCAAAAATGGTTTCAATTCGAAAAAATAGTAAATGCAAAAAATTTCTGGAAACTTCTTTACAAACCTAATAATTTTGGTTCATGGCCATCTAACGGATTAGTAATTTTTTTAGGCGGTGATCAATTTTGGAGCGTACTACTTTCAGCAAGATTGGGATATTTACATATGACCTATGCAGAATGGATAGCCAGATGGCCTTTTTGGAATGATCGTATAGTTGCCATGTCAGAAAAAATTGTTAATAAGCTACCTCAAAGAATTCAATATCGCTGTTCAGTCATTGGAGACCTGACAGCTGACTTAAATGAAACTGCAAAGATTGATGATCCTCTCCCCTCGGGGAAATGGATTGCACTGATGCCAGGATCAAAAAGTGCCAAGTTAAAAATTGGAATACCTTTCTTCTTGGATGTGGCTGATAGAATATCAAAATTGATGCCTAATTGTAAGTTTCTAATACCTCTTGCTCCTACTACAAATATAGATGAAATCAAATACTTTGGTAGTAGTAAAAATCGAATTACAAGACACTATAAATCTGGAATTAAGTCAATTATAAAAGCCGAAAAGGAGGGGGAAAAAGGGATATTAATAACCAAAAACTCAACTTCTATTTTAATACAAGAAAATCATCCAGCATATAGTGATCTTATCCAGTGTGATTTAGCATTAACAACAGTTGGAGCAAATACTGCTGAACTAGGTTCATTAAATATACCAATGATAGTTATTGTCCCTACTCAACACATTTTAGAAATGGAAGCATGGGATGGTTTCATAGGTTTGCTGGCTAGATTACCAATTTTAAAATGGTTCCTAGGTTTCTTAATTAGCTTTATAAAACTCAAGAATAGAGGTTTTATGGCTTGGCCAAATATATCTGCTAGAAGAATGATTGTTCCTGAAAGGATAGGACACATAACTCCTAAACAAATAGCTCAAGAGGCTGCAGATTGGATGAATTCTCCTTTAAGACTAGCTGGACAAAAAGAAGATCTTCGAGCACTCAGAGGCAAAAAAGGAGCAACAAAAAAATTTTGTCAGCAAATTATCAATCTTTTAGAAGAAAAAAAACTTT
>QCIR01000051.1 GCA_003216575.1 Prochlorococcus sp. AG-402-M23 | reverse complement strand
AGTCAGAAAAGATGCTCTCCTCTCAATTAACAAATTACGTTCAAGACATTTTTCATTGAGTTTATTTAGTGGTGATAGAGATTCCGCAGTTTTAGCTTTAGGAAAAAAATTAGGGTTTAGTGAAAAACAAATTGAATGGCAAATGTTACCTTCAGAAAAGCTAAAGAAATTGAACTTATTAAAAAATAACGGTTTAGTTGCGATGATAGGGGATGGAATCAATGATGCCCCAGCTCTTGCAGCTGCAGACTTGGGAGTCGCAATAGGCACAGGAACTCAAATAGCTCAAGATTCTGCTGATCTGGTTTTACTTGGAGAGAACCTAGAAGCTCTTCCAAATGCTTTGCAACTATCTAAACAAGCAATGCTCAAAATAAGGCAAAATCTTGCATGGGCATTTGGATACAATTTAATTGCTTTACCAATTGCTGCAGGATTCCTTTTGCCATCCTCAGGCTTATTACTATCTCCTCCCTTGGCAGCTTTACTTATGGCATTGAGCTCTATAAGTGTTGTATTAAATGCTTTATCTTTAAGGTCAAAATGAAAGGGAAATTTATTGTTATTGAGGGTATAGATGGCTCTGGGAAAACCACTCAAATTAATCAATTATCAAAATGGCTTAATAGCACTAATCTCATCCCAGAAAACAATCAATTGGTAATCACTAGAGAACCAGGAGGAACTCAACTAGGAAAATACATAAGATCACTTTTATTAGATTCATCTTTAGAAAACAGCCCTAATTCTATTACTGAACTTTTACTTTATGCAGCGGATAGAGCACAACATGTCAATGAAATTATTCGCCCATCTCTTAATAAAGGAGATTGGATCATAAGCGATAGGTTTTGTGGATCCACACTTGCTTACCAAGGTTATGGAAGAAAATTAGATATCCAATTAATTAAAGATCTGGAAACTATTGCTACTCAAGGTATAGCACCAGATCTTACATTTCTATTAGACATAACTGTTGATGAAAGTATAAAAAGAAGGATCAGTAGAAGAGACGATCGAATAGAAAAAGAAGGTAGAGAATTTCTATCAAATGTCTCTTTAGGCTTTAAGGCATTATCTGAGGATAAAAAATGGAAGAAAATATCTGCTATGCAATCTAAAGAAGCAATCATTGCAGACATGAAATCAGAGATAAAAAAGTTATTAAAAAGTACGTAATATGGATGATTTTAAAAATATTTCTGGCCAAGATTTGGTAATTAAAATTTTAAGATCTGCTATTTCTAAAGAACATTTTTCTCCAGCTTATTTATTCTCAGGACCAGCAGGAGTAGGAAGAAAAAAAACTGCAGAAATTTTTATCATGTCTATTCTGAGTAGGAATCATGATAAAGAAACTATAAGAAGAAAAATAGAAAATAATAATCACCCTGACTTATTATGTATTGAACCTTCTTATTTATTACAAGGCAAAAGTATTTCACAAACAAAAGCTAAATTAGAAAATATAAGTATGAAATCACGGCCGCAAATAAGGATAAATCAAATTAAAGAAATAATAGATTTCTTAGGGTCCAAGCCATTTGAATCAGACCGCAGCATAGTAATAATTGAAGATATTGAGGAAATGAATGAATCTGCCTCCAATGCATTGTTAAAAACTCTTGAAGAACCAAATAAAGGATTATTTATTCTCATAAGTGAAAGACCGGAGAAATTACTGCCAACTATTCGATCAAGGTGTCAATTAGTCCCATTTACACGCTTGAGTGATCAGAAAGTAGAGAAAATTGTTCAACAATTTGAGTTTTCACCTGAAATAAATGATATCCCTAATGAAAAAATCAAAGAACTAATCGCTTTTTCAAATGGATCTCCAGGAACATACCAAACTAATATTAAATATTGGTTAGGTATCTCAAATAAAGTTAGACAAAAGCTGGATACAGGCCTAAAAAATCCAATTCAGGTATTAACACTGGCTAAGGAAATTACTGATGAACTCAACATAGATCAACAATTGTGGTTAATTAATTTCCAACAAAATAGGATTTGGGAACGAGAAAATAATTCAATACTGGTTCAGAAGCTGGAAGGATTGAGAAAACAATTACTAACACATGTACAACCTAGAATTGCTTGGGAAATAACTCTACTAGAAATGAATATTATTCTTTAAGCAGTGACCTTTTCATCAGTATTTTTTTTTAAAGCATTAGCTTCCTTAGCTTGTATTATTAAAGGTTGAATTTCTTTTATTTTATCTCCAGTTGGTAATTCCAAGCAATATCCAGCACCATAAACAGTTTTAATAAATCTTGGTTTGCGAGGATCTGGCTCAAGCTTTGTTCTCAAATGCCTTACATGAACTCGAATTGTTTCAATATCGTCATCTGGCTCATAGCCCCAAACTTCTTTAAGAATTAATGATGGTGCAACTGTCTGTCCATGCCTTTGCATTAGACAGTGAAGTAATTCGAATTCCAGATGAGTCAGTCTAACGGGAGATTCGAACCAAATTGCCTCAAATCTTTCTGGGACAAGTGTAAGAGGTCCGTAATTAAGTATTTCTTGCTGGTTACTACTTCCTAATGGAGCACGATTTGTTCTTCTCAACAAAGCTTTTATCCTTACTTGCAATTCTTCTAAATCAAATGGTTTAGTTATGTAATCATCTGCACCAGAATTAAATCCTGTGACCTTGTCCTTGATACCGCCTAAAGCAGTAATCATTAGGATTGGTATTCCTGCTGTCCTCTCATCTCTCCTTAAACGTTGACATAGAGTTAAGCCATCAACCTTAGGAAGCATTAGATCAAGAAGAATTAAATCAGGTGCATATTGCAATGCAAGAGCTTGACCTTTGATTCCATCCTCAGCTTTTTGAACATCAAAACCAGTGTGTTCTAGATGCCCTGCAACCAGGTCTCTCATATCCTGATCGTCTTCAATAAGTAAAATGCAAGGCTTCATTGATAATTGACCAATTTTAAAAGTAGTCGCTTTGGCGATTACTAAATATTTTTATGATTCTCTCAAAATTTTGTTTTTATTGCAGAATTAGAAAAACTCGATTATTCATAGCCTAATCGACGAGATCAATTGCTATCAATTAACTTTGATCAATTAAAAGACTAAAAAAAGCTTTACTGTCTTTAGAAAGTCTTCCAATTCGGAGGCTCTACTGTTAAGGATCTCTCAAAACTTGAGTGAAAAACTAACCCAAAAAGACTTACTGACTTTTCAGAAAGCCTTCTTAAAAGATATAAAAACTCCCTGGACCAGCAATAAATTAACTGTTACTGAATTCTTATTACGGGTCTTTAGGCCTTTTTCCAGAAAAACCCATTTGCTATTCTGCAGAGACACCAAAAAAGCACAAAAAAAGAACACCGACTTAGTTTGTAATCTCTACTCCAAAAGAGAAATCAGATCCTCATCCCAGTCATATTTATTTGTTTGATTTCTAGAATCGTGATTTTATTGATTATTTCTTCTAGAGAGACTTGAACGAGGATAGAAAATAAGTATTTAACTTTTGGAATCAGACTTTGGCTTCAATTTCTTTTTTAATTGTGCTTGATACTCTCTCAATTACTTCTTGCCAGTTGTTCCTTTCTTTTTGTCGGAATAATCTCATCGATGGATACCAGAATGTACTGTCCCCTTCAAGTCCCCAAGTCCAATAAGGGATATCTTTTAGCAGTAACCAAACTTTTTTGCCCATTCCTCCTGCTAAATGAGCAATTGAAGTATCACAAGTCAAAATTAAATCACAATTCTCAATGATGGCGGCATTTTCAAGAAAATCCCAAGTGGAATTAATTTGAGATTGGGATTCAACAAACTTATTTTTAAATGAGCATTTTTCTAGTTGCTCTGAACCAAAACCTTTTTGGAGAGAAAGCATATTGATTTCATTATTATTAGCTATTATTGAAAA
>QCIR01000050.1 GCA_003216575.1 Prochlorococcus sp. AG-402-M23 | reverse complement strand
GATTTCGCAGAGGCGCATTTAAACCTTGGAAATATATTGAGCGATCTTGGCAAATTACAAGAAGCAGAGATCTCAACTCGCAAAGCAATTGAAATTAATCCTGATCTCTCAGATGCCTATTCAAATCTGGGATGCATATTATACGAACTTGGCAAGTTAAGTGAATTACTTCTGTTATCAGAATCAATACTTGAATCAAGATCCATTAATCAGGAATATAAGTTAATCCTTTCATTAGAAATCACAATCTCACATTTAATACTAGGAAATTTCTCAGAAACCTTATTTAACATCGATAAAATCAGACAATTAGTAAGTAAAGGTTCAGTAAATAATATTAAAAATGAAAAGAAAAAAAAATATTTTGAATCTTTCATGCGCTTTATTGCTTCACTATATCCTTTACTTAAGAAGGATAGTAACAGTCTTGGTTTACCAAAAATTCCTCATATTGGAGAAAGTCATTGTCTTTCATTTGCCCATCAAAATCTATCTATTTCATCACAAACAAAGAAAGTCCAACCAGTTTTAATAACAGGTGGTAAAGCATGGCATTTTGCTAATAACAAGACTAATAAATGGAAAGATTCATTAAATCAACAGATCAAAAATCACACTTATAGTGAGTGTGTACTTATTTCTTTTGGAGAAATAGATTGTAGAAAAGATGAAGGTATACTTGCTTACGCAATCAAAAAAGATAGAGATATTTCAGAAGTTAGTGAAAAAACAATTAAAGGTTATTTGAATTATATGGAAATGATTTTAGCGCCACATTACTCCAAAAGATATTACTTCGGTATTGCAGCACCAACAAGAGAAAAAGAATTCCTTGATGACTTAGATATAAAGAGAATTGAGATGATCAAACAATACAATTCTCTTTTGAAACAAGAAGTTTTATCTAGGGGTTCCTGTTTTTTAGATGTTTATGCTTTGACATCAAATAAGAATGGAGAAAACAACAATCTTCATATGTGCGATCAATTTCACCTATCTCCCCAATGTCTCTCTATGTTATTTGAGAATTACCTATACAAAAGTGAGGTTTCATTCAAGCAAATCTAACTACAAGCAATATTTACCAGAAGAGAAGAAACATACAAATCAAGTTATCACTGGAAAGTAGACGTTTCAATTACTCCCACTCAATAGTCCTTCGCAAAAAGAATGAAGATATAACTGCATTCTAAAGGATTATTTGATCGTGACAAACCCGTGATAAACTTACAAAGTCAAGAAATGAACAGAATTAGTTCTAGTCGAGGAGTTGATTTTATTAATAATCGTAGAAAGTTCATTGGAAATATGAATTGATTTTGCTCTATAAGTAGTCAGTGATTTCAGAAAGAATTTATAAGGATTCAAATTAGTAGTAAAGTCGGAAGAACCAAAAGCAAGAAAAGATAAGAGGTAATGGATAGTTCTAGTCAAGAACAAGAAGGAAAGAAGAAAGTCACTGAAGTAAAAACATTTCCAATTCCATTTGCTTTAGCAGAAAAACAAGAAAATATAACTATTACTACGAACACTCCTTCCAAACCTTCTAAAGAACAAATAATTAATGAAGCAATTAAATTTCATTCAGAAGGAAACATATTAGAAGCAGCAAAATCTTATCAACATTTGATAAATCAAGGTTTCAAAGATCACAGAATCTTTTCTAATTATGGTGTGATTTTAAAAAATCTTGGCAAACTACAAGAAGCAGAATTAATGACTCGCAAAGCAATTGAAATTAATCCTGATAGCGCAGATACTCATTACAATCTGGGAGGCATATTTATAGATCTTGGTAAATTAAAAGACGCAGAAATCTCATACCGCAAAGCAATTAAAATTAATCCTAATATCGCAGATGCTCATTACAATCTGGGAGGCATATTTATAGATCTTGGCAAATTAAAAGACGCAGAAGTATCTACTCGCAAAGCAATTAAAATTAATCCTGATTTAGCAAAAGGATACTTTTCTCTATCCTTACTTAAATTTAATGATGATAGTAAGATATGGCAGGATAAAATATTTTCTGAAACTATCTTACATAACAAATCAAAAAATGATCAAATTGATATTTACTTTGCAAGAGCAAATATTCTTCATAAGGAAAAAAATTATAAGGAAGGTGCAAAATACCTTGAATTAGCGAATAAATTAAAACTTTGTATTAACCCATCTAACTCTAAAATGATAGTCGAGAAATCTAAAGTATTACTTAGTGAATCTCATAAAGAAGAAATTAATAGAGAAACACTTAGAAAATATCCTGCAAGTATTTTTATTGTAGGGATGCCTAGAAGTGGTTCAACATTACTTGAGTCGATTATTAGTATGAATGATAATATTAATGATTTAGGGGAAAAGAATATCCTCGAGGAATCATTTCTAAAGCAAAAAAGAAATGAACAAGAGTTATCTCTCGCTGTTTTATATTGGCACAATATAACTAATCATCCAAGTGAATTAAAGATCACAACCAACAAATGGTTATATAACTATCAATACGCAGGGATTATTTCAAGTCAAATACCCAATGCAAAAATTATTCACTGCTACCGACATCCTTTAGATAATATTCTTTCAATTTACCGAACACATTTTGCTAGAGGAAATGAATATTCCTCTTCTTTAATTGATTGTTGCACAGTTTATTTAAATCAAGAAGAAGTAATGACAGAATATAAGAATAGATGGAGCTCAAAGATATACGACTTAAATTACGACTCATTAGTGAGCAATCCTAATCAAGAAATTAAATCTTTAATCTCTTGGTTAGGTTGGGAATGGGATGATTCATATTTAACGCCTCATCTAAATCCACGCTCAGTTTCAACCGCAAGCAGTGTTCAAGTTCGTTCCCCAATCAATTCAAAATCTATTGGTGGATGGAAGAACTACAAAGAGATGCTGAAACCTGCTATCGAAATCCTTACTCAAACTGATAGATATCGAGACTTAGTTTCATAGGTAATCAACAAAAATTAAATGATTAAAAGTAAATACCGCGAAAAACAACCAAAGTTCTCTTCTATGAAGACAATTAATTATAGATATAGTTAGGATCAACTAGAAAACGTCTTTCTACCTCATCATACAACGCAAATGAAATATCATTTTCCCCCTGTTACTACCCATAGTTCAGGAACCAAAGTGTAGAGAAATCAATCCTTCTACTACTTTTCTATAGAGAAGGTGACAAGGTGACTTGTGAAACTCGTATGAAAATACAGACCTCTAAACCCTTGATAGTAGGTAAGCAATATCCTATGTGAAACTCAAGCATTCATTCTATGACTGGGTTTTATGCTGATAATTTATTTCCACTCAATAGTTTCTACCCAAAATATTCCTTGTAATCCCTTTCCCTCACTCAACTATTTTATCTACAATTCTCGTGTGAAACGTGTGTGAAACGCATAGGAGACATATTTGCCCTTTTATATTCCCGTTTTAGACATTGATATAGAGATTGCGTAGATCATTTTACACCCTGTTTCCATTCAGTGATTTTGTCCCCTTGTCCTATGTTCTCTACGTAGACAAATACTAAAGATAGTCTGTTTAGTCTCCCTCTAATAGTTCAGAAATGATTTTAGAAAAAGTGAATAAGAATAAGAATTTACAAAATTAATAGTAAAATAGCTGAAATCAAAAGGTAGAAAAGAAAATATGAAGAAGTCGGAGAAACAAAAGCAAGAGAAAAAGAAAGTAAATGAAGTACAAACATTTTCAGTTCCATTTGCTTTAGAAAAGATCAAAGAAAATATTTCTATTTCTACAAATACCTCCACTAAACCTTCTAAAGAACAAATAATTAATCAAGCATTTAAGTTTCATTCACAAGGAAACATTTCAGAAGCCGCAAAATATTATCAGTATTTTATTGATCAAGGATTCAAGAATCACAGAGTTTTTTCTAATTATGGTGTGATTTTAAAAAATCTCGGAAAATTAAAAGACGCAGAATTGTCATATCGCAAAGCAATTGAAATTAATCCTGATTACGAAGATGCTCATTACAATCTGGGAA
>QCIR01000049.1 GCA_003216575.1 Prochlorococcus sp. AG-402-M23 | reverse complement strand
ATTTCCGGTCTGCAGAGAATAGCAGTATTTTAAATTTGAATTATCAGAAGAAAATTTGGAAGATAGGAATAACTATTTGTGAAGACATATGGGTAGAAGAAAGCCTACAAAATGAAAAAATCTTAGGGAAAGATCCCATAAGATCTCTAGAGAAAGAAAAATTAGATTTGCTGATCAATCTCTCAGCCTCTCCATTTATTCAATCAAAAAATTTATTACGGCAAAAAATAGCAGCGAAGGCAGCTATTCGTCTTTCATGCCCTGTGATCTACGTTAATCAAGTAGGAGGTAATGATGAGCTAATTTTTGATGGTTCAAGTTTCACTCTTGATAGAGAAGGAAAGTTGAAACAAGAACTTCCTGCCTTTGAAGAGTCTGTTGTTCTTTGTGATGTAACTTCGTTCAAACGACAACTATCTATATCAAGCAGCTATCCAACAATACAAGAAGTCCTTTTCAGGGCTTTAGTTCTTGGCGTTAAAGATTATGCAAGAAAATGTAATTTCAACAGTGCCATTATTGGATTAAGTGGGGGTATCGACTCAGCGCTAGTAGCAACTATTGCAGTAGCCGCTTTAGGCGTCTCTAAAGTTCATGCGATTTTAATGCCATCTCCATGGAGTTCAGCGGGCTCTGTAAAAGATGCAACGACATTAGCCAATCGACTTGGAATAAATCATCAAAAGATTCCGATATCAGATGTAATGAATAGTTTTAATGATGTTTTATCCAATTCAACAGGGGGCTTGCCAACCGGTGTCACAGCTGAAAATCTACAATCTCGTATTAGAGGAACAATATTAATGGCTCTAGCAAATCAAAAAAAACATTTGCTTCTATCTACAGGAAACAAGTCAGAACTGGCCGTGGGATATTGCACACTCTACGGAGACATGAACGGAGGCTTATCTGTAATTGGAGATCTTTATAAGACAAGTGTATTTGATCTATGTAATTGGATAGATAGTGAGTCGTCATCCAGTTGTAGAAATGATTTCTGTCTCCCTGAGAAAGGAGAAATTATAAGCTCTGAAATAAGGAATAAGCCTCCCAGTGCTGAATTACGACCAGAACAATTAGATAGCGACTCTTTACCTGATTATTTCATTCTTGATCCAATACTCAAAGGATTAATTGAAAAACACTTACCAACAGACATTTTAATAGAAAAAGGATTTGATAAAAAAATTGTTCATAAAGTAGCCAACTTACTAAAGAAGGCTGAATTCAAACGTTATCAAGCACCTCCTTTATTGAAAATTAGTAATCAAGCCTTTGGAAGCGGGTGGAAAAAACCAATAGCCTCAAGATAGATTTTTAATCTACTTCTATTCGTCATCGTATTCCCTTAAGCAATCAATTGGTCTTCGCAGAGATCTTATATTAATCCCATGACGTAAAGCAGTTATTAGTCCTGCAGCCTCTAAATAATTCTCAGCATACAAAATATTCTTTTCCTTATCAGCACCTAAGCAATCTAACATCATTTTTGTGGAGGTAACATTTAATACTCCTTGATTAGAAACTATTATCAAAGGAATAAATCTTTCTATGCAAGACAATACTGCTTCGCCACCTAACGCACCCTGGGGCACAACAACAGCGCCTAAATCCATATTACTTAATAATGTTTTCACCTGTAAAAAAGCATTTTCTTTGCTTTGGATGGCTGACTTACAAATTAAATCGGGTGCACGACTAAGACCAACTAAAACACTTTGCAAAAATGTATATCCTATCTCTTCTCCCGAGGTTCGAGGATCTAGATCATAATCAAGTGGCAAAGGGATCAACGCCGGTGCATGTGCACATGGAATCAATAAGTGTTTTACAAGAAAATGACTGATTACCGCCTCGACACCTGCGATAATATCTACACCGTTACCTCGTCGATAAAGTTTAGTCTCTAGTTCATCACTATCATCAGGGAAGCGAGTGATTACAGCAATCGCTGTTGCACCAGCTTGCTTCAGTTTATCAGCTCCTCTCAAAAGGACATCAGGCTCTTCGATATTACCCCAACTTGAGCCACTTAAACCTTTCTTCAGATTAATTTGTATAGCTCTTTCAGTAGTAATTACAGGCCCGATATCTAGCCCCAAACTTGCTACACAACCATCTGCAACTTGTAAATGTCTTTTCTTTAAATCAGGCTCTAAGCCAGCATCTAATAATAAACCTACTTTTTGTTGTCTTACTGGTTTTAATAACACTTCTCCAGCGGCAAAAAGATTTAAACTATATCCTTCTACATATTGGATACAATTATCTGGCCAATATAAAGACCCCCCATTCATAACATTAGGATGAGTTATTAAACATTCACTAGCAGAAGCCAATAACCTTGCTGCAGGGATTGCATCCCCTGCATATCCACCGACATTGCACCCTATACCAGTAGGAATAATCAATAATGTTGGCAAAGGTTCAATATTAGTCACAAAGGAATCAATTCAATACAGGGTTAATAGCTTTACCTTTATTTTGATTAACAATCAAAATAACTTCTACCGATATTATCTTAATATTTTTTTCAGGGTGAAAAGTCAAGGAAGTGATTGCCCACCTAAGTGGTTCACCATATTCCATAAGCTTAGATAAGATATAATTTTTCAAATCAAAAACAACTAATTCTGAAGGCCAATCAAGCTCTAATTCTAAAAATTCAAGATTCACTTTATTAATTACTTACACTTTGGAAATTAGTAAGGTCAGAGACAGCAAAGAAACTATGCTGCTGCTCCACCCACAACTTCTAAAATTTCTTGCGTAATTGCTGCTTGTCGAGCCTTGTTATAATCAATAGTAAGGTTTTTAGCTAATTCTTTCGCATTATCACTAGCGTTATTCATTGCAGTCATTCTACTAGCCAACTCTGAAGCAGCGGACTCCTGTAATGCTCGTAGTAATTGATTCTGTAAATAAAGAGGTAAAAGAGCATTCAAAAGTTGATCAGGACTTTGTTCAAAGACAATATCCGATGGCAATTTTGGCTCTTCATTAGAAGGAGCAGCATCTTTTTCAATAATGAGTTGACTATCTTTTGTAGTTAATCTGAAAATTTCATCTTCTGAATCTGCTATTCCTTGAGGGTCCAATGGTAAAAGAGTTTGAATTGTTGGATTACAACTAACTAAGCTTACAAACTTAGTAAAAATAACCTCTACTCGATCAGTACTTTCAGAGAGAAATTCTGCTAGTACTTCACTAGTAATTGAGGCAGCATCCACGGAAGTAGGTACTTGCTCTAATTCTTTAAAAGTAGCTCTAATGTTATAGAGACTAGATCTATTCTCGAAATACCCTATTGCTTTCTTACCAATCAACACTAGGTCGGGAGTATATCCTTGACCTTTTAGTTCGGCATAGCGTTTCTCTGTTCGTTTAATAATATTTGCATTGTAGCCCCCACATAATCCTCTGTCCCCAGTGACAGCCAAGAGAGTTATTGTCTTAACTTCACGTCTATTGAGCAAAGGAGAGTCAGCAGCTTCAAACTGCATTCTGGATTGTATATTTTCTAAAACCCTTGCCAATCGATCAGCAAAAGGTCTACTACGTAAGACCTGATCCTGTGCTCTACGAACTTTCGCAGCAGCGACCAGTCTCATTGCTTCTGTGATTTTCCTGGTGTTTTTGACAGATACAATTCTGTCTCTTATGTCCTTGAGGTTAGCCATAGGTGATTGTCTCTATTAGATAGACTTAGTATTTAAGCCGCAAGCATGGAGGATTTAACCTCATTAATAGCGTCTTTAAGCATTGACTCAGATGCTTCACTTAGGACTTTTTCAGAGAGAACATTTTTAATGAAATCAGCCTTATTTGTTTTTAGATACTCACGCAATTCACGCGCAAATTTTGTTACTTCCTCCTCAGGCACTTCATCTATCAACCCTTTAACACCTGCATAAACAATAGCTACTTGTTCAGCTAAATTCAAAGGGTCAAATTGAGGTTGCTTAAGAAGTTCTCTTAGCCTTTTCCCTCTACCTAATTGTTTTTGAGTAGCCTCATCCAGATCTGAAGCAAATTGAGAAAATGCTGCAAGTTCATCAAACTGAGCTAGTTCAAGTTTTAACGTACCTGCAATTTTCTTAATAGCTTTCGTTTGAGCAGCTCCTCCTACTCGACTAACTGATATACCAACGTTAATTGCAGGTCTTAATCCAGAGTTG
>QCIR01000048.1 GCA_003216575.1 Prochlorococcus sp. AG-402-M23 | reverse complement strand
TGCTCTGGGTTTTGATCTGGTATCGCCCCAATGCGAAGTATTTCCTCTGCTTTTAATGAACTAATATTAGATAAATTAAATATTGAAAAAAGAGCAATAGTTATTTTCGTGAACTTGATTAATCTTGGCGCTTGATTCATTTTTTTTTATTTAAAAATCATTTAATAGTTTTTCTAATCTATCAATTCCATCTTTGATCATTTCATTTGAAGCTGCGTATGAAATCCTTATGCATTTATCATCTCCGAAAGCAATCCCTGGAACTATTGCTAGGCCAACCTTTTCAAGTGCCAATTTGCAGAAACTTATTGAATCGATCTTATCTAGATTAATTTCCGGGAAAACATAGAAAGCTCCATTTGGAGGAACAAAAGAAATATTATTTATTTCCTTTAGTCTTTCTGTAACCAATAATCTCCTTTCGTTATAAATTTGTGCCATTTCATAAACACAATCTTTTGAGCCTGTAAGTGCTGCAAGAGCTCCTTTTTGAGCAAAACTGCATACATTACTTGTACTTTGACTTTGTAAGGCAATGGCTTTTTTTATTACCTCTGCATTTCCTGTTAAGTATCCAATTCTCCAACCAGTCATTGCCCAAGCCTTAGCAAAACCGTTTACAGTAAAAATTCTATTTTTCAAATCTGGTGCGATTTTTGCAAAACTGTGATGAATTTGATTTGGTGAAATAAGAAATTCATAAATTTCATCACTCATTAATAAAATTCTTGGATGTCTTCTTAAAAACTCAGAAATAGTATTCATTTCTTGTTCAGTTAAAACACAGCCAGTTGGATTATTTGGAGAGTTGATAATTAATAGTCTTGTTTTTTCAGTTACGCTTTTTTCTAGACAATTGATATCTATTTTAAAGTTATTTTTAGTTGAAGATTTAATTTTAATTGGCTTAGCACCAGCCAAAAGAGTTATTTCAGGATAGCTAAGCCAATAAGGCGAAGGTATGAGGACCTCATCCCCAGGATTTAGAACTACTTGAAATAAATTGTATATTGCTTGTTTTCCCCCATTAGTCACTAAAACATTGCCTGTTTTTGTTGGAACTTTATTAACATTGGATTGTTTTTGTGCAATTGCTTCTCTTAGTTCAGGATCTCCAGCCGCTGGACCATATCGAGTTTTTCCATCTTTTAATGCTTTTAGAGTTGCATCGATAATAAATTCAGGAGTATCGAAATCAGGTTCTCCTGCGCTTAAACTACAAATGTTTTTCCCTTCAGCTTTTAGAGCTTTTGCTTTTGCGCTGATCTCAAGAGTTAGAGAAGGTTTTATGGAGAGAGCTCTTATTGATATCTGTGATTTGTCAGTCATCTTCGAAGCATAACTTCAAAATGTTTTTCTTAGATTCACTTTTAAAGTGAATTGATCTCATTACAAACTTACTACTTAATCAGATACTTGCATGCCTTTGATGAACATAAATTTTGTAATTGCTTCTGAAAACCCTAAAGAATTGTCTGATTTTTATGCCAAGATCAACTCTGACAAGGCAAATAAAGGTTTTAATACAACTCATTATTTTATTTCATTAAGTAATCGATCCAAAATACATTTTTATAGACCCAATGAAAATCATGAATGGCAAAGGAAAGGAAACTCAACCTCATTGTGTTTTCAGGGCGAACCTTCTAAAGACCCCTTAATGTTTCTTGAAAGGTGGATATCTGAAATATTGGAAATAGGAGGTAGGACTATGGGGCCACCAAAATTGGCAGGGTTTGGTTCTGAACAATGGATGCTTGATCCAGAAGGCAATCAATTTTTGATTTTGGTACCTTATTTCCCCAACGAGTCTGCTATAAAATCTTTGATGTGACAAAAGAAATTATATCTGAAAAAGACTTTGGAGAAAGTTCTAATTCAAGCAATTCCATTAATAAAATTGTTGTTAGCAGGGGGAATCCTGAGGCCCAGATATTGATTGTTGGGGAAGCTCCAGGTGCAAAGGAAGAGGAGCTAGGAAAGCCCTTTGTTGGAAGGTCTGGGAAATTACTTGATCAATTGCTTCAAAATGCGGGTATTGATATCAACCTAGATGTTTATTTTTGCAACGTGGTCAAATGTAGACCTCCAAAAAATAGACGCCCAACAAGGACTGAAATTCAAGAAAATCTTCCTTGGTTGTATCAACAAATCAATCTTGTTAATCCAGAAATTATAGTTCTTGTTGGTTCTACAGCATTAGAAGCAATTTTAAAAAATAAGTCCCCTATAAGCATTCTTAGGGGTAAATGGGTTGATTGGGAGGGAAGACTTGTTATGCCTATTTTTCATCCAGCTTATTTACTGAGAAATCAATCAAAAGAGGAAGGGACTCCAATGAGTTTAACCAAATTGGATTTTTTAAAAATCAAAGAAAAAATTGATACTTTAAAATAGACCTAAAATATGTCATTCTTGTTTATTAAAGAGGCTCAATTGTTAACTCATGATTGCGACCCTTGAAAAAGATAAGAAAGAAAATAATGTTTCACAGCGTTATAGCACCAGAATTATTCGTAGAGAAACTAGATCTGTAATGGTTGGAGATATTGGCATCGGAGGTGATAATCCTGTTCGTGTTCAGTCAATGATTAATGAAGATACGATGGATATTGAGGGCTCTACAGCAGCGATAAGAAGATTGCATGAAATTGGATGTGAGATTGTCCGATTAACGGTTCCAACTCTTGCAAGTGCAAAAGCTGTTGGAGAAATCAAGAAACTACTAGCTAATACTTACAAGCCTGTTCCTTTGGTTGCGGATGTTCATCACAATGGAATGAAAATAGCTTTAGAAGTTGCTAAGCATGTAGACAAAGTTCGTATAAATCCTGGACTATTTGTCTTTGAAAAACCTGATCCTAATAGAACTGAATTTAGTAAAGATGAAATAAGTTCAATTAAACAAAAGATTATAAAAAAATTCGAACCAATCGTTAATACTTTAAAAGATCAAAATAAGGCACTCAGAATAGGGGTAAACCATGGTTCTTTGTCAGAAAGAATGTTATTTGCTTATGGAGATACACCATTTGGAATGGTTGAGTCAGCCATGGAATTTATTCGAATATGCGATTCATTAGATTTCCACAATATTGTAATTTCTATGAAGGCTTCTCGAGCGCCAGTAATGCTTGCTGCTTATAGAATGATGGCAGATACAATGGATAAAGAAGGGTTTAACTATCCTTTGCACTTGGGTGTAACGGAAGCAGGCGATGGAGATTATGGAAGAATTAAAAGTACTGTGGGTATTGGAACATTATTGTCTGAAGGGATTGGAGATACTTTAAGAGTTTCTTTAACAGAGGCACCTGAAAAAGAAATACCAGTTGCGTATTCAATTTTACAAGCGGTTGGTTTGAGAAAAACTATGGTTGAATATATTAGTTGTCCAAGTTGCGGAAGAACATTATTCAACTTAGAGGAAGTTGTAGCAAAAGTAAGAGATGCAACCCAGCATTTAACGGGTCTGGATATCGCCGTAATGGGCTGTATTGTAAATGGACCTGGAGAGATGGCTGATGCTGACTATGGTTATGTAGGTAAAGGAGTTGGAACAATAGCTCTCTATAGAAATAGAGATGAAATCAAAAGAGTACCTGAGGAGGAAGGTGTTCAAGCATTAGTTGATTTAATTAAAGATGATGGTAAATGGGTGGACCCATAAAAATAAACTATATATTTGATTTGATTTAGTATTAGAAAAACTTTATTTGATAATCATGTTGAAGAGATTCTTAAAAATATGTTTAACAATAGCTGTATTCGCTCCCCCAACTTTTTCTTTTCAAGCTAATTCTCCTGCGTTGGTAACTGATAATCCAAAAGAGATTATTGACCAAGTATGGCAAATCATATATAGGAATTTTTTGGACTATTCAGGTAAATATAATGTTGAGGATTGGATTAAATTAAGAAAGGAAATACTTTCATCTAAATATATTGATAATGAGGAAGCACATTTTGTTATAAAAGATATGTTAACCAGATTAGATGATCCTTATACAAGGTTTTTAAATCCTAAAGAATTCAATGAAATGAGAATAGATACAACAGGTGAATTGATGGGAGTAGGTATTCAGATCTCTTTAGATGAGGATACAAATAAAATTGTTGTAGTATCTCCAATAGAAGGGACTCCAGCCTTCTCTGCAGGTATAAAACCTAAGGATATAATTGTATCTATTGATGGGAAGTCCATAGAAGGCATGAGTATAGATAGTACCGTTAAACTTATTCGAGGTAAGAAAGGAACTAAGGTTATATTAGGTATAATTAGAGAAAAGGAGTTCTTAAAAGTATTATTAATAAGAGATAAAATAGAAATTAATGTAGTTGATAGCCGAATAAATAGTACAGATATAGGAGCAAAAATAGCTTACTTAAGATTGAAACAATTTAATGCAAAATCTCCTAAAGAAATGGGGTTGTCAATTAATAAATTAGAGGAACAGAAACCTTTTGGTTATGTATTAGATCTTAGGAGCAACCCCGGAGGATTGCTAGAGGCAAGTATTGAAATTGCCAGACAATGGATTAATACAGGAATTATTGTCAGCACAAAAACAAAAGATGGAATAACTGATATTAGGAAAGCAAAAAATAGAGCATTAACTAATAG
>QCIR01000047.1 GCA_003216575.1 Prochlorococcus sp. AG-402-M23 | reverse complement strand
TGATCTTGCTTAAGATCATTCCAAGCAGCAATAGACTTCCAATTCGCACTTGATTGCTGAAATGTAAACCTGAAGTCTTTATACCCTTTGTTCTTGAACTTAACAAGAGAACTTCTCTTTGCATTCCTAAAGTAGATATCAACCAAAAAGGCCAAAATATCAATCCTATATTTGCGTTGAAGGCTGCAATTGCTAATAAAAAGGACGAGACAAAGTAGCAAAAGGAAACTGTTGGTATTGAATTTTTTCCGAGACTGATCGCACTGCTGTTTAGACCAATTTCTTTGTCATCAATCTCATCAGCCATTGCATAAACAGTATCAAAGCCGAAAGTCCAAAATATTGTTGCCAGCCAACAAAATAGCAATGCTATTCCTCCAGCTAAAGATGATTCGTTTGCTGCCCAAGGGATTAGAACTGAAAACCCCCAGCAAAAAGAAAGAATAAGTTGTGGATATTTAAACCATCTTTTTGCTGTTGGATATAAAAGAATAAAAGGTAGTGATAACAATGCAAGTTGAAGGCATAAACTTCTACTATCTATTGGGATTGCAAGAACTATAAAAAGACTAAGAAATAGCATTGAAACTAGCATTATCCATGCAGACTTAAGAGATACCTTCCCATTGGCCAATGGTCTATCTTTTGTTCTTTGCACCTTTTGGTCAAACTTTTGGTCCCAAATATCATTAGCAATACATCCCGCGCCGCTTATAAATAATCCACCTAAAATTATTAAACCCAAAATCGATAAAGAGGGTGGCGCTGTAGGAGTTAACCAAAGAGACCATCCGGCAGGAATGAGAAGTATCAATCTTCCGCTGGGTTTGTTCCATCTAAGAAGTTGAAAATAAGATCTCATTTTTTGTGTAATAAGATTATTCATGAAAAATCAAGTTGATAATCATTTATAAGCTCTTCTCAATGGGGTGCTGAGAGTGTCAGAGTATTGAGGCTAAACCTACTTATGTATGTTAGGTGAATCAATAAACAATTCATTTCAAGGGAATTCTATTGAATTGGATCTTGGAGAAAATCAAGATACTGAGTTATGTCGTGTGGCAACAATTGATATTGGCACTAACTCAACTCATTTGCTTATTGCAAAGCTTGAGCGAAAATTAAATACTTTTAGTATTGAACTTGCAGAAAAATCAACAACAAGACTAGGAGAAAGAGACCTTGAAACTGGGGAACTTACATCCCTTGCAATGAATAGGGCTTTTTCAACATTAAAGAGGTTTAAGGATTTATCTGAAAGCTATAAAGTTGAGAGTCTTATAGTCGCGGCCACAAGTGCGGTTAGAGAAGCCCCCAATGGAAGAACCTTCATAGCGGAAATAAAGAAGAAGATAGGCTTAGATGTGGAATTAATAAGTGGCGCAGAAGAAGCCAGATTGATTTATCTAGGAGTACTTTCAGGGATGCAATTTGGGAATCAACCTCATCTTGTTCTTGATATTGGGGGAGGTTCGACGGAGTTAATCCTTGCTGATAGCTCTGAGGCGAGAGCCTTAACAAGTACAAAGATTGGAGCAGTAAGATTACAAAGAGAATTTATAAAAAAAGATCCAATATCCTCTCAGACTGAATTGTTTTTAAGGTCATTTATCAGAGGCTCTATGGAGTCTGCGATTGATAAAGTATCTAAGAGGATTGAAGTAGGTGAAGAACCAGTTTTAGTCGCAACGAGTGGAACTGCTATGGCTATTGGGGCATTAATATCTAACAAAGAAAATCATATTCAATCAAAATTTCAAGGATATAAAATACTAAAAACTAAATTAGATAGTATTATTAGTCAGTTAATACAAATGACTCCTTCTGAAAGGAGTCATTTGTCCTCATTAAGTGAAAGAAGATCTGAGATTATTGTTCCAGGAGCTTTGATTTTACAAACCATAATGAATATGGTTAATGTTAATGAAATTGTTTTAAGTGAAAGAGCTCTTAGAGAAGGACTAGTAGTTGATTGGATGTGTAGAAATAACTATTTGAAAGATCAATTGAGCTTTCAAGGGTCAATAAGAGAAAGGACTGTTATTCATCAGTCAAGAAGATTTGGCGTTAATTCAAATAGATCAAAAAGAGTATCAGAATTTGCGATGACTTTTTATGATCAGACAAAAGGAATTTTGCATAATGATAATGGTGAAGGTAGAGATCTTTTATGGGCAGCAGCTATGCTTCATGCATGTGGAAAACATATAAATATAAGTGCTTATCACAAGCATTCATTTTATTTAATTAAACATGGAGAGCTTTTAGGGTACTCTCAGGCTGAGCATTTAATGGTCGCAACTATTGCCAGGTATCACAGGAAAAGTCTTCCCAAAAAAAGACATGAATGTTGGCAATTATTAATGGATGAAAGTCAAAGAAATTTAGTAAGCGAGATGTCTTTACTACTTCGACTTTCTTGTGCTTTGGATCGAAGGCCAGAACCTTTGATATCAAAATTAGTTATTGAAGCTAATAATAAAAAAGTTAATATTGAGCTTATTCCTAATGACTTGGGACAGAATTTAGATCTTGAGAAATGGAGTTTAACTAAGGCAATTTTACTAATTAAGAAAATCAAAGATGTTGATATAAATATAATTTAAGCATGTATATTTTTATCTAATAAGAAAATATCACTTTGCTGAGGATTAATAGAATCATTTTGAACTCCTTTGATATACTTTAATAGCATGAGTGAAGTTAATAACCCTAAAGAACCTGAAATAATAACCATGCTTAATGGATTAAAATTTCTATTCTTTCTAGCATTTCTCTTGTCAATTACTAAGTTAGGTTTTGGTAAATTTTTTTTCTTTTCATTAAGTTCTTCAAGAATAAAACTTGTATCTAAGCTTAATTTCTCTGCTATTCGGCGAACCATTGCCCTAATAAAAACTTTTTCAGGAAGTGATTTTTCATCTCCTTCTTCAAGTGCAATTAATTGTTCTTTCCCAATCCTAAGTGATAAGGATAAATCCTCTGCTGAAAGATTTCTGCTTTGGCGGGCTTCTCTGAGAAACTCCCCAACTTTTTGTAAGGGTGATTTTTTATCTGCGATATAGCCATTATCGCTTTTGCTGCTTTCACTTTGTTCCAATTAAAAAACCTTTTGGTTATTAACTTTATTCTAAAGGGTTTGTAAAGTCATTCATCTTGAAAAAATCATTTAGATCTATCCTTTAATACTTTATAAAATAGTTTTATTTAATATTGAATTTAGTTAGGTCTAAATAAATGAGAATGTTTTGGATCATAAAGCTTTGATCTTTTATTACCTATTTTTAATGTTGGACTAATTATATATAACGTTGTTCTAATTAATTTCTTCTCTCTAGATGTCTTTGCCATCTCACTTAAAGGTACAACTTTTACCCATTCATCTGGCCAAGTGACTCTATGAGCAATAGCTACAGGAGTATCTGCATGATAATAATTTATAAGTATAGATTGCACTTCATCTATATGCCTTGCACTTAAGTAGAGACATAAAGAGGACTGAATAGATGCAAGCTTTTGAAGACTTTCTTTTTTTGGCTTACCTGTTCTGCCATCTGCTCTGCTAAGTATAATTGTTTGGGTTAGATCTGGAATAGTTAGTTCGAATCCTAAAGTTGCCGCAGTAGCTTGATATGCACTTACTCCAGGAATAATCTCTACTTCAATTCCTTCATCATTTAATCTACATATTTGTTCTGATATTGCACCATATAAGCAAGGATCTCCATCATGAAGACGAACAATTTTTTTCCCTTCCTTATGCTTTTGTACAAGGATAAGAAGTATCTCTTCCAGAGTTAATGAACTTGTTTTTATTTTTTCACAATCATCTTTAACAAGAGTTGTTATTTGCATGGGAATTAAAGAGTCTGTCCAAATTAAAACGTCAGCTTTTTTAAGTCTTTGTTGAGCTCTTACTGTCATTAAATCTAAGGCGCCTGGTCCTGCTCCAACAATTGCAATAGGATTCATTGATTTCTCTCATTACTTAATGAAGGATCAGGAAGTGTTTTTTTAGAAATATAAATTCTCCACATTCCCAATAAACCTGCAAACATGAAAAACAAGCTTATCAATTGAGCTACTCGAATTCCTCCATGACAAAAAGGAGGAATTCCACCGAAGCAAAGAGGATCTATTCTTAAGGCTTCTATCCATAATCTACCTAAACCGTAGCTTATTAAATAAAAGCAACTTAAAGTGCCTGAAGGCAGTTTAAGTTCATTTTTGTTTGATTTTCTAAAAAGTAAAATGAGGATACTAAAAACGAAAATGTTCCATATTGATTCATAAAGAAAAGTAGGGTGAAAATGATCCTGTGCGGAGAACACTTCTGGCCTGTATTCATAAGGTATAAATAATTTCCAAGGTAAATTTGTAGGAATTCCAAAAGCTTCATTGTTAAAGAAATTACCCCATCTACCTATTGCTTGGCCTAATGCAACTGAAGGAACTAAAACATCAATAACATCCCAAAAAGATTGTTGACGCCATCGGCAAAAAAATATTACGGATAATGTTCCCATTATTAGAGCACCATGAATTGCAATGCCTCCTCCCCAAATTTCGATTGCACTAGGAATTGGAATATTTATGTTCAGAAAATTAATAGAACTCCAGAAATATATACCAGTGTAATTTCTCCATTCAAATGCTACATAATAAATTCTTGCACCAATTACAGATGCCAGGACTAAGATAGGAAATAAATCATTTATTAGATTTTTTTTTATGCCTTTTTTGCGGCCTAACTCACCTGATAAATTAAGTCCTACTAAAACTGAAATAGCTATTAATAATCCATACCATCTTAATGAAAAAGGGCCAAATTGAATCAAATCAGGCCCAGGTGATCTAAGAGCTATTAATATTGTTTCC
>QCIR01000046.1 GCA_003216575.1 Prochlorococcus sp. AG-402-M23 | reverse complement strand
GAATTGAAATGTGGAGTGAGTGGGAAAATTCCTGGTTTTAGTTTTCTTGAGAGTGATGGTAGCTATCAGGGATTAGATATTGATATATGCAAAGCATTTGCTGCTGCGATAATAGGGGATTCAGAAAAAATACAATATCGACCACTAACTGCAACAGAAAGATTTACAGCTATTAAAACTGGTGAGATTGATCTGTTATCAAGAAACACAACTTTTACTCTTAGTAGAGATTCTTATGGAGGAAATGGACTCACTTTTGCACCAGTTGTGTTTCATGATGGTCAGGGATTAATGGTAAAGAAAACCAGTGGGATAAATAGTCTTAAAGATCTTGCAAATAAATCTATTTGCGTAGGTTCGGGAACGACTACTGAACAGAATATAAATGATGCATTTGAAAGTTCATCACTTCCCTATACGCCAATCAAGTATCAAGACCTCAATCAAGTAGTTGCAGGATATTTACAGGGTCGCTGTTCCGCTATGACTTCGGATCGTTCACAATTAGCCGCTGCCAGATCTGGTTTTAAAAATCCAAAGCAGCATATTATTTTAGAGGATGTACTAAGCAAAGAGCCGCTCGCACCAGCATCTGATGGTCAAGACCAGAAACTTGCTGATGCTATGAGATGGGTGGTTTTTGCTCTCATATCAGCAGAAGAACAAGGAATAACAAAATCGAATATTGAAGAAAAAGTCCAAATCGCGAAAAACAATCCTCAACTAAAACCCCTAAGAAGATTTCTTGGTATTGATGGAGGGCTTGGGGAAAAAATCGGTCTGAGCAATGACTTTGTGGTTAAGGTAATTAGCTCAACTGGCAATTATGGAGAGATTTACGAAAGACATTTAGGGAAAAATAGCGAAGTCCCCATTCCAAGAGGATTAAATGAACTATACAGCAATGGAGGTTTACATATTTCACCGCCATTTAACTAAACAAATTACTAATAGTATGAAGAGAAATAGAAAAATATTTTTTCAATTGGGGATTTTTATTATCTTTATTACTTTAATTGCAATATTAATTAATAATCTAACAATAAATCTATTAAGAACTGGTATTGGTTTTAATTTTAATTGGCTCCTTAAACCAGCAAGTTTTTCTTTAGCAGAACATCCTTTACCCTATTCGGCTTCTGATAGCTATGCTTGGGCATTATTTATAGGTTGGATGAATAGCCTAAAAGTGATTGTCTCATCATTAGTTTTATCTTCTCTAGTGGGAACACTTATAGGTTTTGCAAGAACGAGTAAAAATTCATTACTAGGTCTAATTTCAGCTGGTTACATAACGATTATTCGCCAGACCCCTCTTTTGCTTCAACTTATGTTTTGGTATTTTGTTGGCTTCTTAGGTTTAAAAGATAATATTTCTATCCATATAAAGAATTTATTTAAACTATCAAATCAAGGAATTGAGTTGCCTGGCTTAACTCTATCCTCTGAGTTTTCAGCATTATTATTTGGTTTAAGTATATTTACAAGTGCATATATAGCAGAAGTGATTCGTGGTGGGATACTTTCTGTATCAAGAGGGCAATGGGAAGCTTTTAGAAGTTTGGGCCTCTCTGAAAGGAAAGGTCTTTTCTTTATAATAATTCCACAAGCCTTACCGGCAATAATACCAGGATTAACAAGTCAATATCTCAACCTTGCGAAGAATAGTACCTTAGCAATAGCAGTTGGATATTCAGATATATATGCAATAAATGATACTATTATAAATCAAACAGGTAGAGCCATAGAGTGTTTTCTTATATTGCTAATTAGTTTCTTATTATTAAATCTAGTCATAACTAATTTCATGGAACTTATTAATAGAATAATTATCAAACCCATAAAACATAATTAATACATTTTGAATATGAATTTAATCATTACTTTCTTTATAAAGCTCAGAAAGCTCTTCTTCTCTAATGTATTAAATAGCATTATTAGTTTAATAATAATATTGATTCTTTTCTCGATTTTTTTTAATATTTTTGGATGGCTAATATTTAATGCTAATTGGAAAGTTGTAACATCCAATCTTCCTTTATATGCATTTGGCAGTTTCCCTGCTAATCAACAATGGAGACCTGCCACCTGGATCATCAGTCTCCTAACGCTTAGCATGCTAACTCTTTTGGGGCCAGAGTGGAAGTGGCTTCGTAAAAATCTTCTACTAGCATGGATAAGCACTGTACCTTTTGGCCTTTATTTGCTTTATGGTGGTCTTGGCTTATTACCTATAACGAGTAGACATTGGGGTGGGTTAACTCTAACTATTTTATTAACTTTATGTAGCTCTCTATTATCTTTACCATTTGGCATAGTCTTAGCACTTTGCAGACAGAGTTCATTCCCATTAGTTAAGAAGCTAAGTGCAATCTACATAGATTCAATGAGAGCAATTCCTCTAATTTCAGTTCTTTTTTTTGGCCAATTACTAATACCTTTATTTCTTCCTGTTGGGATAGAAATTGATCGTGTATGGAGAGCCGTCTTTGCTTTCACACTATTTGTCTCTGCCTACATAGCTGAAGATATTCGTGGCGGATTGCAATCAATTCCTAGTACACAAATAGAAGCAGCAAATAGTCTTGGCCTTAATAAATACCAAATAATTAAATTCATATTAATACCTCAAGCCTTACGCATTGCCTTACCAGCTCTAACTAATCAATCTATTGGACTTTTTCAAAATACATCTTTAATGGCTATATTAGGATTAGTAGAATTACTTGGTATTGGAAGAAGCATTCTTGCTAATCCAGAATTCATAGGTCAATATATTGAGGTTTATATTTGGCTAGCATGTCTCTATTGGTTCGTTTGTACAATAATGGCCGTTCTTGCAAGACATCTTGAAAAAAGAATGTTAATCAATCAAGCAATTGTCTGATATTTCATGGAACCTATTGTTATTGCTAAAAATATCACCAAGTCGTATACGAAAGGATTACGAGCTCTTGATAATGTTTCCTTAACAGTCAATCAAGGTAAAGTCCTTGTAGTAATGGGTCCTTCAGGGTCAGGGAAAAGTACTTTGATTCGTACTTTTAATGGCCTTGAAAGCTTTGACCAAGGGGAACTAAATGTTTTAGGAATAAAAATTAATTCCACTCATGATGAAAGAAAAATCCAAAAAATAAGAAGAAAAGTAGGGATGGTTTTTCAACAATTCAATCTATTCCCTCATTTATCAATCTTAGAAAATATCACGCTTGCTCCAATCAATGTACAAAAACGTCGTCAAAGAGAAGCGAACGAATATGGCATGTATCTATTGAATCAAATGGGTATAGATTCACATGCTAAAAAATATCCAAATCAACTTAGTGGTGGAGAGCAGCAACGAGTAGCTATAGCTAGAGCGTTAGCTTTAAAACCTAAATTACTTTTATTCGATGAGCCGACTAGTGCTCTAGACCCAGAGAGAATAAATGAGGTACTAGATGCAATGAGAAGGCTGGCTCAGCAAGGAATGACAATGGTTGTTGTAACACATGAAATTGGTTTTGCTAAAGATGTCAGTGATCAAGTTTTATTTATGGATTCAGGAAAAGTTATAGAAACATCTACTCCAGATATTTTCTTTTCTAATGCAAAGCATGAAAGAAGTCGGAAGTTCCTTAATCAACTTGATAAGCATTAGTCGATGCGAATCAACCAACTGGATCAAAAGGAAATTCAATAATGTCTAATAGTAAGTCAGCAAAAATTTAAGATTAATTGATAAAGATTATTAATTTTTTTTCGTTAAGGTTATCGTAAATATTTCAAACCTCTACAAGTAAGAGTTATTTGCATCTTTTCTTTTTTCTTAAAGAGAGCAATAAACGAAGGCCTTACCATTGAAACACATATTTACCACGAGGCTGTGTCCTCTGAAACGCTCAATTCACCGCCCAGTGAGCCAAGGCTAACTGCGGTCTGCGAAAAAAATCGGACGATCAAGTAGCATTCTATATTTTATATATAGAATTAATAACTAAAAATGTCAGCGGTTTTGATTCTATAAATCAAGCTGCAATATCTCCTCTTAAGGCTCTATCCCTACTCCCTTTAAACCATACAGGTCTAGGAAGAAGCACATTCTCTGGATCCAAGTGATCTGAATCCAAATAAGGCTTCTTAAAACTTGAAGCGACTGCAAGAATAGCTTTATGTTCATTCATTAAAAGAACATTCTTAGATGATTTAGAAGTCATAGTTCTTGACTGTTTTAAAAATGATGAACCCACGATCAAATAATGACGTTCAGAGTGAACTTTTCTTGAATTACATATCGATCATTCATTTGATATAAGAATTTAAAAAGTCAATCCCCTCTGAGACCGTAACCATTAGCCTTAAAGCCAAACCAATAACACAGAGAAGCAAACATATAGACTTCTTTATATTTTAAAAATGAAATACTTGTATTTGCTTTTTCATTTTCAACAAAAATATTTGCAGTCAAATTACGAATAGAATTAGAATTTAAATCCCTACAGGGAAGATTGTAAAAATATAGAAGCCGTCGCAAGTTTCATTCAAGGTCAACAATCATGCTGAGATCCCATTAAAAAGAGCTTAAATACTTGCTAATTAATAGGCAAGCAAATGACCATAGTATTAAATCCCCCTAAAGGGCCTTATAAAATTAGAATTATCTAGTAGGACATTTTGATCTAAAGAGATATTTGTTCAATCATATCAAGTTGTTTCTTTTAATTTATTTAATAAGACATAGAATAAAGTTTAATTATTTAACTAACCAGTGAAAGGGTTTGGAAAAGAGTTCAACCACGAAGAGAAGGGAACCAATACCTCTTCAATAAAAAAAGTCGACTATGCACTAGCAATTCATGCTAAAGGAGACATCAAGCAAGCACTTATACATTACAATAAAATTATCGAATCTGGCATAGAAGATCCTAGAGTCTATTCAGCACTTGGTTTTATTTGTCTCCAGAGTTCAGAAATAGAAAAAGCAATTAACTATAATTTAAAATCGATCACAATTAATCCTAAATATGCACCCGGCTTCGCAAACCTAGGTTCACTCTTTTGTCAAATAGGAAATTATAAACAGGCTGAAAAGTATATAAAAGAAGCAATAAAAATAAATCCAAAGGTTTCAAAATTATTTTTAACTCTT
>QCIR01000045.1 GCA_003216575.1 Prochlorococcus sp. AG-402-M23 | reverse complement strand
AAGTGATGATTCACAGAGCAGAATGGATACTATAACGGGTATCACATTAAATAATTTGCCAAATCAGCATTTAGAACATCTCAGCAAAGTAGAAATATCTAATATCAATAGTGATTGGATTGTTGATTCACAAAAAACCAATGAAGAAATCAAGTATGGAGTTAGATCAGATCAGATCAATGACCATCTTTCTATAACCCACGTATATGACGACACCCTCTTTAGGGAATCTGATATTGCAGAGCAACACAATTGGATAGGTCATTTACACACTCATTTGGAAACGAGAGCTCACCTCCTCTTGACTTCTACATCTATAGACAATCAATTAAGCATTGGCACTACAGATGTTCTAGGTTAAAACAATGACAGGGTTAGGGGAATTAATCAAAAGCTTCTTACTACTTGCACTAACTACTACTCTTCTCTTCCTCTCTGCCCCATCACAATCAGACACCAATCACTTTGGTGCAGGAGGAGTCTTCGAATTAGATCTAGGCGATAGCGAGATGCCTTTGACACCTAAGCAAGAGAGAGAACAGAAGCTTTTAGAGGAGCAGTTAAAGACGAAGCAAAATAATTCCTCAAGACCTAACTAGATCCATCCTCCATCCCAACTCCACGCTCCATCAGAAGGCCATCTAGAATCGCTCTAGAGAGAGGGTAAGTTACTCTTAAGAGGTGTTTACTCGAGAGATAAAACAAGCTTCTTAGAAGCGATTTATCATGGGAGGTCGTGGTTCGTCACGTATACAGAAGAGATGCTTTACACAATCATCTAAGTAGGTACTTTGGAACAGCTAATTCTAGTCAATGGAATCCCTTCATTCGATTGAGGAAACAATGTCAGAAGTTATTTGCCACGCCTTAAGAAGAACCGATCAGCTAAATACTGGAGATCAAGTAGCGATAGGTCAAGAATATAGAGAATGGATTCAATGCATAGAGAAAAGAGAACTGATTCCACAAGATATTCTCTTCATCAACACCTCCACTTTTGGAAAGAAATTCCAATAGAGAGACTGAGTCGTCATCTATACAGGGGAGGGTTAGCCCATCTATACAGGGGGAGAGAACAACTCGCAGTCCCTGCCTGGGTTTAGACCAAGTCGTCACCTATACAGAGAAAAAAGCAAGTCGTCATGTATAGAGGAGAGAGGGTGAGTCGTACAGTCCTAAAAAGAAACCTCTTTCATATACACAGGCACTGCTGATATCTTCCAGACCAAAGACTTCATCATTGAAGATCAAAGATAGATAACTATTTGAGTCCTTGAATTTTCAGCATAAATTTCTCTTCACTATTAACGTATAAGCCAGGACTCTATGTACCCCTCATACCCCCTTACCAAGTCGGTACATAGGACCAAAAGATATGTCGTGTAGCATGATTACCATATGATTACCAATCTTTCTTGGTCTCTATAACTAACTGCTATTACTGGCTTTTTTGTCTAAGTGGTATAATCGGCATTGATTCGTACGTATTGATCAGACAAGTCACATCCCCAAGCGGTAGCTATACCTTTTCCCATCCCTATCCTTACTCTAATACTTATAACGTCATCAATCAAATATTTCCCTTTTAATCTTGCTTTCATAAAATTACTAACTATTTGTCTATCAAAGTCCAGGGGAGTTCCATTAGAAAATATTTCATAAGGTCCTATCCACAATTGGACATCACTGAGATGGAAAAAAGCACCTGAGCGTCCCATTGCAGCAATAATTCTTCCCCAATTAGGGTCAGAACCATGAACTGCTGTTTTAACTAGAGAGGATGCAGCAATTGTGCGAGCCATTACATTAGCATCTAAGACATTTTGAGCACCCTCTACTTTCACTTCCAGCAAGCAATTAGCACCTTCTCCATCCCTTGCAATTGCTTTAGCAAGGTATTGGGCTGTTAAATGTAGTCCCTCTTCAAGAGTTGATAAATATCTTGGATCTAATTCCTTTCCAGAAGAAAAAGCTAAAAAAGTATCATTTGTGCTTGTATCTCCATCAACTGTAATGGCATTAAAAGATGAGTCTGCAACTCGCTTAATCATATTCGACCATTCAACATGATCTACGCCCACATCACATGTAATATAACTCAACATTGTAGCCATTGAGGGGTGAATCATGCCCGAACCTTTGGCCATTCCTCCAATAGATATTCGTCTTCCTCCAATTAGTGCTTGATATGCAATTTGCTTTACCTGAAGATCTGTTGTAAGAATTGCATTTGCTGCATCCAGATATGCCTCCTTATCTAAACTCTGAATAAGATAATCCAAGTGACTATTAACTCTTTCAACAGGTATTGGCTCACCAATCACTCCAGTAGAACATATCAAAACTTGCTCATTAGATAACCCCAGGCGTTGAGCAAGTTCATTTGTGATGATTTCACTATCAATTTTGCCTCTACTACCTGTACAAGCATTTGCCTGACCAGAGTTAATTACAACAGCACGTATTTTTCCCTCAGATAGCTTCAGTCGATCAATACACAGATCCACGCAATAAGCACGAGTCACTGATTGAGTAAATGTCCCACTACAACAAGAACCATTAGGTGCATAAATCAAAGCAAGATCTTTCTTTCCAGAGGGCTTCAATCCAGCAGAGATACCAGCTGCCAAAAAGCCTTGAGGGGTAGTAATGCCGCCTGAAATTGGTGACCATGTAGAAGATGCCAAAAGACTCAAATTCAGAAGAGCATTTTTCACTTACTATAAATATTAATGATTGACCCAAAACAAACAAACAACCTTTTTCTTAGATGGAAAGGCAAGCAAAGAAGAATAGGTATCACCGGAGGTATTGCTAGTGGAAAAACGATTATTGGAAATTTTCTTTTTCAAGCTAAGCAATGGCCGATTTTGGACGCTGACTTATATGCTCATGAAGCACTAAGAGCTAAAAGTCAAATATCCAAGAAAGTCTTATTGAGATATGGAAAACAAATAATTCAAAATTCGATAAAAAATGATCAAACTATTGATCGTAAAGCATTAGCAAAAATAGTTTTTGAAAGTGATGTTGAAAAAAAATGGCTAGAAAAAATAATACATCCATTTGTCAACAAAAGAATTGAAGAAGAGTTAGAAAAATTAAAATCAAAGTCAGTAATAATTTTGATTATTCCACTACTATTTGAAAAAAATTATACAAGTTTATGTAGTGAAATTTGTTATATACACTGCTCGAGAAGCATGCAATTAAAACGACTGCAGTCAAGAGACAAGTTAAGTTTTGAAGAAGCTAATCAAAGAATTGATGCCCAATGGACAAGCTCTTTTAAAAAACAATTTGCAGATTATGTAATAATTAACTCTAATAATGATGAGACATGGAAAGTGCAATTAAAAAAATTATATAATATCTAACCTTGTAATTTTTTATTTAATAGTTGATTAGCGAGCTTGGGATCCGCTTTCCCTTTTGTTTCCTTCATTAATTGTCCCACAAAAAAACCTAACAATTTCTTTTTCCCAGCCCTAAAAGATTCCACCTCATTTGGATGATTAAGGATCAATTTGTCAATAATTTCCTCAATAACTTTTGGATCACCAATCATCCCTAAACCCCGTTCTTTCACTAATTGCTTTGGAGAACCACCTTTACTTAATAGTTCAGGCAAAATTTCTTTAGCAATTTTTCCACTGATTTCTCCTACATCAATCATTTTCAACATTTCGGCTAATTCATTTGGTTTAAAAGATAATTGATCAAATGACAATCTATTAGACTTAATAAATGCTGCTATATCTCCAGTTATCCAATTTGCTGAAGATTTTGCTGCTCCACCTGCTTTAACAACTTTTTCAAAATATTTGGCCATTGTAGATTCATCAGTCAAAACTCGTGCGTCATAAATAGAAAGACCAAGTTCTGCTGCATATCTATTTCTTTTTGCCGCTGGTAATTCTGGTAATTCTGAACGCCATTTTTCTTTTAAATCATTACTAACTTCTATCGGACCTAGATCAGGATCAGGGAAATAACGATAATCGCTACTACCCTCTTTTGATCTCATGCTTTTAGTTAATTGCTTACTTTCATCCCATAACCTCGTTTCTTGTTTTACTTCTTCTCCAGATTCATAAGTTTTAATTTGCCGCTTAATCTCATATTCACAAGCTTTCTGAATAGCTGAAAATGAATTCATATTTTTTATTTCAACTTTTGTGCCGAATGGATCATTAACAGTTGGTCTGACTGAAATATTGACATCACATCGCAAAGAACCCTCCTGCATATTCCCATCAGACACTCCCAAATATCGCATTATTCTTCTGATTTCAGCTGCATACTCCGCAGCTTCTCTACCTGTTCTTAAATCAGGTTTACTAACTATTTCAGCCAGTGCTACACCTGCTCTATTGTAATCAACCAAAGAATGAGTGGAACCTGACAATTGATCACTCCCTGCGTGAACAAGTTTTCCAGCATCTTCTTCCATATGTAGTCTTTCAATACCTATTTTTTTGACATAAGTTTCTTTTCCTTTTTCAGCTACTTCTACATCTATCCAACCATCTTCTGCAATAGGTTCATCAAACTGAGAGATTTGATAATTTTTTGGTAAGTCTGGATAAAAATATTGCTTTCTATCAAATTTACTGTGAGAGGCAATGTTTAGATTCAAAGCCATCGCTGCTTTTACTGCATATTCCAAAACCTTTTTGTTTAGGACTGGCAAAGTACCTGGTAATCCACATACCACTGGATCGATATGAGTATTTGGATCATCACCAAAGTTTGTTGATGCGCTAGTAAATATTTTGCTCTTAGTCCCCAACTGCACATGCGTCTCTAATCCGATTACAACTTCCCAAGCAACATTTGATTCTGACATTAATTTGACCTAGATATATGAATCTTATGAAAGAAAAGCTCAGTCATGGAAGCTAACGTAATCTAAAACATTGAAAATAACATTTTCCAAATCCAAGCAATGGATGTCTTAAGTGAAAAACCATTGTTAATCCTCGGAGGAGGATTAATGGGTCTTGCAATAGCCCATGAACTTGCTCAAAGAGGTAAGCACGTAGAAGTTTTAAGTAGAAGCAGGAGAGAAGCAGCAGGCTTTGTTGCTGCTGGAATGCTAGCCCCTCATGCTGAAGGGCTTCAAGGGAATCTATTAAATCTTGGTCAATGTAGTCTTCAAAGACACTCGAGATGGATAAAAAGCATTGAGACCAATAGCAAAATGTCATGTGGTCTCAAAACTTGTGGGATTATTGTCCCATTTGAAAGCCTTAACGACT
>QCIR01000044.1 GCA_003216575.1 Prochlorococcus sp. AG-402-M23 | reverse complement strand
CAAGCTCATCTTCAATCTTGCCAGCAAATACTTTTTGTGTTTTGTCTTCCCATTTGTTCAATCTATCCGATAATTCATTTTTTGATTTCTGTTGAGCTTCACTGCTATCCATGAGCTCATCAGTTCTTCGGCACCAAACGTATATTGCCCAAATAGCCTTGCGCTTCGCTGGGGGCAACAACATTGTGCCAAGGTAGAAGGTTTTAGCCCAAAGTGCAGTTTCCTTTCTGCAAGCCTCATAGGCATCTTCTAGATTTAAAGAAGGCTGAGCCAAAATTAAAAGTTTGTGAGTTTTTTACTTTGCAATTTTCTGATGAATTGCAGCTCTGAAACAGATCGCTCTTGATACATTAAGACTTTGAAGAATTTATGTCAGTGGAGATTTGGATTTTTTCAGCGCATAATTTTCCACTTAATACTGCACCTTCCATAGAAGCTAGATAACGCTGCATTGTGTAATCACCGGTTAAGAAAAAGTTTCTTATTGGAGTCTTTTGATCAGGTCTTAAATCTTGGCATCCTGGAACAGCTTTATATACAGATTGTGGTGTTTTTATTACTTTATACTTTCGTAATTTGGCTTGATTATCACCTGAAAAATGCATAGGAAAAAGTTTGATCAATTCTTTCATTGTTGCATCAATAATTTCTTCATCCTTCCGACTGATCCAGTCTTTTGCTGGAGCAAAAACTAATTCGAGCATAGAACGATTCGGATCTTCATATTCTTTGCATGTGATGCTCATATCAGCGTAGACACTTAAGAGTGGAGATCTACTGAATAAAAGGTGGTCAATATTTGTAAGCTTTCGATCAAACCAGAGATGAATATTAATAACTGGAACTCCTTTAAGACCTTCAAGTTTTCTGAAAATATCTTTAGCGGCCCATTCATTGGGCAAAATTGTTTTAAAAATATCTACTGGCATAGCGCTGACATATGCGTCTGCTTCAATTTCTTTCCCTTTAGAGTCTTTTGCACTACCTATCAAGAAATTTTCAACACTTCCATCCTCTTTTAGATTGATTTTCCTAAGCGGGCTGTTTAGAAATACGTCGCCTCCTGAAGCTCTTATGTGATCAACAATTGGTTGACAAAGTCTCTCTGGGGGGGCTCCATCAAGGAAGGCCATTTTAGATCCATTTTTTTCTTGTAAGAAGCGATTTAAGGCAGTTAGCAAAACTGTTGAAGATATTTCATCAGGACCTATAAAATTAAGAGCCTTGCTCATTGCGATAAAAACTTCATCATTAACTCTTTCCGGAATATTTTGTTTTTTTAGCCATTCTGTCCAGGAGTATTTATCGCAATCCTCTACATAGTTTTGACCACGTAACATTGCTGGAATAAGTCCTAATCCAAATGAAATTTTTTCTGGCCAGCTAAGCATGTCATTGTTGCTTAAAATGGCTGCAACTCCGTTCATTGGAGCAGGAAGGTCAGGGAAATCAAAACGGCTATATGTTCCAGGATCATCGGGTTGATTGAAAATCATTGAATGACTTTTCCATTGAAGTCGATCTTCAATATTTAATTCTTTAAAAAGCTGAAGCATGTTTGGGTATGCTCCAAAAAAGATGTGTAATCCTGTTTCGTACCAATCTCCATCCTCATCTTTCCAGGCAGCAACTTTGCCTCCAAGTACGTTTCTTGCCTCATAAACGAATGGAGTATGACCTGCATCGGCTAAGTATTTTGCACATGAAAGTCCAGCAAGTCCAGCCCCAGCAATTGCTACGCGCATACTTAAATAAAAGAGTATTTAACAACTTTAGTGATTAACCCCACCCAACAAGGACTATCGTCGTTAAATTTGCAGTATAAATTTCGGTTTGTTGTTTTAAATTCATGAGTGATACCATTCTTAAATGCACAACTCGCCACGTCAGAATATTCACTGCAATAGTCGAGAATAATGATTTAATTTTCGATAATGGACATTTGACTTTAGATATTGATCCCGATAACGAATTTATTTGGTGTGATCAGTCTATAAAAAAGGTTCAAGATTATTTTCGTGAATTAGTTGATTCTCAAGCTAATAATGAATTAACTGATTACAGCTTGAGGAAAATAGGATCTTTGCTTGAAGATTTTATTCGAAAGTTGCTTCAAGATGGAGAACTTAGTTATAACCCCAATAGTAGGGTGATGAATTATTCAATGGGTTTACCTCGAACAAAAGAATCATTATGAATGAAGGACCATATAATCGCCGTCCATCTTCTCGTAGAAGATCAGCCTTAACGAGAAGACAGCTTGGAGATAAAGCTAATACCAGAAGAGATTCAAATGGAAGAGATCAATATCCATCAAGAGGAAGTAGATATAATTCGTCTGGGCCATCAGATGGCGGAGGTGGGATAAAAATAAATTCCAATTCAATTGCAATTTTGGCTGGAGTACTGGTAATTGGGGTTGGCATTGGCAGCCTTATCACAAGTACTACTTCAGGTGGTCAGGGAAATATTGCAAGTCAGCAACAGTTAGATATGGCAGTTCCAGATCCAGACTTTTGTAGGCAATACGGGGCAAGTGCTTTTGTCATTGACGTTGAGATGTATACCACCCTCAATCCTTCTACCAGCTTTGTAACACAACCTGCTCTGCAACCAGGTTGTGTTATTCGAAGAGAAAATTGGACTGTTCTACAAAAACAAGGAGCTATAAATAATGATGATGTTAGAGAGTGCAAGCAGAGAATGAATACATTTGCTTACATAGGTTCAATTAGAGATCAACCTATTGTCCGTTGCGTTTATCAAGCGGATGTTAATGAAAATAAATTTATAATTAAAGGTGCTGAGGAGGATGCAGTTGGTATCAATAAAGAAGCTATACAATTCTAATTTTTTGAATTAGATAGTGGAGAAAATGAACTAGCGAACAAAGGTAAGATATTTTCTGTGAATGCTTCCGCAGCTCTTGAAGAATATCTACCAGGGTTTGTAATAACTTTGAGTTGTCTTTTGACTTCTAGATCAGCAACGAATGGTCTGTGAATACTACCTCCTGCAAGTTCTCTTTCAATTGAGACTACAGGGAGGAAAGCAGCTCCCAGATTAGATTGAACAGCATTTTTAATAGCCTCTAGAGAATTTAATTCCATCTCAATTTGTAACCTTTGAACGTCTAAACCAGAAGAAGATAGTAGTTGATCTACGACTTTTCTTGTTGTTGATTGTGTATCCAAGGTTATAAATCCTAGGCTATATAAATCTTCTTTTTTCAGTTCTTTTGACTTTGCTAAAGGATGTTTAGTAGGTAAAACCAGAGCTAATTCATCAGTTGCAAAAGGAATTACTTGTAATGATTCGTTTAGTTCTAGAGGAAGTTGACCTCCGATAATAGCGATGTCTATCTGACCATTTGCAACACTCCAGCCTGTTCTTCTTGTGCTGTGGATTTGAAGCTGAACTGAAACTTCTGGATATTTTTGTCTGAAAAGACCAATCATTCTTGGCATCAAGTAAGTGCCAGTTGTTTGGCTTGCTCCAATGATAAGAGATCCCCCTTTGAGATTATTTAAATCTTCTATGGCTTTGCAGGTCTCTTGGCACTCTCCTAAAATCTTCTCACAGTAATTTAGAAGGAGTTTGCCTGCTTCAGTTAGTTGGGCTTTTCTGCCTCCTCTATCAAATATTGCAATTTCTAGTTGTTTTTCCAGATTTTGCACCTGCAAACTTACAGCTGGCTGAGTAACGAAGAGACTGTCAGCAGCTTTTTTAAAACTTCCCTCATCGACAATTGCTTTGAGGATTCTTAGTTGGTCAAGAGTGAATGGAATCTCGGCCATGGTGGCAGGTCTTCATGGCAGTTATTAAAATAAAATGTAGGGAAAAACTAGTCCAACTGTTGATCCGGTATGGATCTAATAATTTTTTAAGAGGCTTTTTAAAGGGCTAATGACATTTTTTGAGACTCATAGTTCCAGTTTTGTAATGATATTACTTTTGTTTTGTTTTGCCGTTATTCATAGTGGTGGAGCGGCTTTACGGGTGAAGGCTGAAAGTTTAATTGGTGCAAGAGCATGGAGATTGGTTTTTGCTTTTGCAAGTATTCCCTCAGCAATTATTTTGGTTGGCTATTTTATTGCTCATCGTTACGACGGAGTTAGATTTTGGAATTTGCAAGGGGTGAGCATACTAATTCCAATGATTTGGATTTTGAGTGCAATTAGTTTTCTTTTCCTATACCCAGCTACATATAACCTTTTAGAAATACCAGCTGTTCTCAAGCCTAAAGTTAGAATTTATGCTACTGGGATTATTAGAGTCACTCGCCATCCGCAGGCAATAGGTCAAATTATTTGGTGTTTTGCTCATTTACTTTGGATAGGCACAAGTTTTACTCTTGTAACTTGCTTGGGATTGATTGCTCATCATTTATTTGCTATCTGGCATGGTGATAGAAGACTTAGCCTCAAATTCGGAGAAGAATTTGAGGATGTGAAGAAAAGAACATCGGTCGTTCCATTCTTAGCTGTGTTGGATGGACGACAAAAATTACAAATAAAAGAATTTCTCAGGCCCTCTCAAATGGGCATTATCATTGCAGTGTTTTTTTTCTGGTGGTCTCACAAATTTATTTCTGTTGGAGCTCAGAGATTTCTCTCTTTTGATTTAACTGAATTACTAGCAAGAATTGCCTAAACTTATTTCAATATGATTTAGCTGGATGCATTCGGCTGCAGATTTTGCTTGGTTAATTCCACTACTTCCTCTTTGTGGGGCAGTTTTGATTGGTTTGGGATTAATTAGTTTTAACGATCTTTTTAATCGTTCAAGGAAACCCGTAGCAATAACCCTTTTAACTTCAGTAGGTGCTTCTGCATTTATTAGCTATGCAGTTCTGGCTGAGCAACTTTCAGGTAAGCCACCAGTTGAACACTTATTTATATGGGCAAGTGCAGGTTCTTTTGAGTTACCAATGGGGTATGTGATTGATCCTTTAGCGGCAGTCATGCTCGCTCTTGTGACTACAATTGCTTTCTTGGTAATGATTTATTCCCATGGTTATATGGCACATGATCCTGGGTATGTTCGTTTTTTTACTTATTTAGCCTTATTTAGCAGTTCTATGCTTGGACTAATAGTTAGTCCAAATTTGCTTGAGATATACGTTTTTTGGGAATTGGTTGGTATGTGTTCATATTTACTCGTTGGTTTTTGGTACGACAGAGATGGTGCTGCGCATGCAGCTCAAAAGGCTTTTATCGTCAATAGAGTAGGAGACTTTGGCTTATTGCTTGGAATCTTGGGTCTTTTTTGGGCAACTGGAAGTTTTGATTTTCATGGAATTGCTGACGGTTTATCAGATTCAGTCAGTTCTGGGACGGTGCCAATATGGGCGGCTTTGACTCTTTGTATTCTTGTTTTTATGGGACCAATGGCAAAGTCTGCACAATTCCCTCTGCATGTTTGGTTGCCTGACGCAATGGAAGGTCCAACTCCCATCTCTGCCTTAATTCATGCAGCAACAATGGTTGCAGCGGGAGTTTTTTTAGTAGCAAGGCTTGACCCTTTGTTTAGCCAGTTCCCTTTTGTTGGTTTATTCATTGCCATTATTGGAACAGTAACTTGTTTCCTGGGGGCATCGATAGCTTTGACACAAATGGATTTGAAAAAAGGATTGGCTTACAGCACGGTTTCTCAACTTGGATACATGATGCTTGCGATGGGATGTGGTGCACCAGTTGCAGGAATGTTCCACCTTGTTACTCATGCTTGTTTTAAGGCAATGTTATTCCTTGGCTCAGGTTCTGTTATTCATGCCATGGAGGAGGTGGTTGGTCATGAACCAATTCTTGCTCAAGATATGCGTTTAATGGGAGGCCTTCGTAAAAAAATGCCTATTACAGCAATAACTTTTTTTGTTGGTTGTATTGCTATCAGTGGGATCCCCCCTCTAGCAGGTTTTTGGAGTAAAGATGAAATTCTTGGTCAAGCCTTTAATAGTTTTCCAATACTTTGGTTTATTGGTTTTTTAACGGCAGGAATGACAGCTTTCTATATGTTTAGGCTTTATTTTCTAACTTTTGAGGGAGAATTTCGAGGCGAAAATAAAGAGATGCAGCTTTCTTTGCTTGCTTTAGCAGGTAAAGAAAAAGATGAAGAACATGAAGAACATGAAGTTGGCAAAATACATGAATCTGCATGGCCAATGACACTTCCATTGGCAGTTTTGGCAATTCCTTCTGTCTTAATTGGATTTATAGGAGTTCCTTGGAATAGCATTTTCGCAAACTTTTTAGACCCTCGTGAGGCTCTTGAAGCTGCCGAAAATTTTAGTTGGGGAGAATTTCTTCCACTTGCAACTGCATCTGTGGCGATTTCATCTACAGGAATAGTATTGGCGGTTTTAACTTATTATTTGAAACGACTTGATCTTGGTGTCTCTATATCCAAGAAGTATCCTCAAATT
>QCIR01000043.1 GCA_003216575.1 Prochlorococcus sp. AG-402-M23 | reverse complement strand
AGACTGAAGTAAAAAGTGAAAGTGATAACATGAAACCTTTATTTGATGCAATTATTAGGCAAGTCCCTCCTCCAGTTGGGGATCAGAAAAAGCCTTTACAATTACAAGTCACTACACTTGATTACTCAGACTTTTTGGGAACTATAATTATTGGAAGAGTTCATAATGGTGTAATCAAAAATGGCCAAAGAGCTAGTTTAATAAAGGAGGATGGAAGTTTAAAAAAAGGAAGGATAAATAAACTATTAGGGTTTAAAGGATTAAAAAGAATTGAAATAGATGAAGCAAATGCTGGAGATATAGTCGCGCTAGCTGGATTCGATGATGTTTCCATTGGAGAAACGGTTGCTTGTCCGGATGAACCTAAGCCGCTACCTCTAATTAAGGTTGATGAGCCAACATTGCAGATGACTTTTGTCGTGAATGATTCTCCATTTGCAGGGAAAGAGGGCAAGTTCGTTACTAGTCGTCAGTTGAAAGATCGTTTAAATAAGGAGCTTCTCACTAATGTCGCATTAAGGGTAGAAGATACAGACTCTCCTGATCGCTTTTCCGTAAGTGGAAGGGGAGAGTTGCATTTAGGGATTCTTATTGAGACGATGAGAAGAGAGGGATATGAATTTCAAGTTTCTCAACCACAAGTTATTTTTAGGACCATTGATGACATCACATGTGAACCTGTTGAAACACTTGTTTTAGATATACCTGAAGCTTCTGTAGGTGCTTGTATTGAAAGCTTAGGAGTAAGAAAAGGTGAAATGCAAAATATGGAAACAGGTAGTGATCGTCGAACGCAACTTGAATTTCTTATCCCATCGAGAGGCTTGATCGGGTTTAGGGGTGAATTTATTCGTGCAACAAGAGGTGAAGGCATTATGAGTCATTCTTTTTTTGAATATAGGCCATCTGTAGGAGATTTTGAGCAAAGGAGAAATGGAGTCCTTATCTCATTTGAAGAGGGTGTCGCTACTTTTTATTCTTTAAAAAATGCAGAAGATCGTGGACAATTTTTTATTACCCCTGGAGCGAAAGTTTATAAAGGAATGATTATTGGTGAGAATAATCGCCCACAAGATCTTGAATTAAACATTTGTAAGGCTAAACAACTCACTAATATGCGATCTGCTGGTGCAGATGAGCTAGATCAGTTGCAATCCCCAATTGAAATGACATTAGAAAGAGCTCTTGAATATATTGGACCAGGAGAGATGTTGGAAGTTACGCCTGAATCTATAAGGTTGAGAAAAATTAATGCAAAGAAAAATCTGAAGAAATAATGGCTTTTATAGATAATCAAGAAGATTTATTTATAAATGACTCTCGTTTTGCAATCGGAATGAAATTATTTAATTCTTGTCAGTGGTACAAATCTCATGATGTTTTTGAAGAGATATGGCATGAGACTAGCGGACCTGAAAGGCAGTTATTACAGGGCATTTTGCAAGTAGCTGTTGCTCAAGTTCATTTGGAAAATAGCAATATAAATGGGGCGACCATTCTTTACGGAGAAGCATTGGGTAGATTAAAAAGATTTAAAATATCTAATTTAGGATTAGATATTGAAGGACTTTCAAAATCCGTTTCAAGGAGATTGGAATTCCTACAAATTGGGAAGGATCTCGATGGTTGCAGCTTGCCTGTTCTCAGTTTCCTTTGAAAACTTTGTTAAGCCTCTTACAGTTCTGTTATTGAAAGAGAGATGATTTCATATAATTTTCTTGTTATGCTTTTTGCTTTGCTTCAATTTTGAGTAAAAAATAAAAGTACAATTTTTCAATAATTCAAAATATATAGAAAGACATTCTGCATAAATCAAAATGGAATTAAAGAAAATTAATCAAATTCAAATACCTGATCAGCGTTTTTATGAGATATTTTTACCTATTTTATTTATCATTATAGGTTTATTTGGTGCATTTAATCATGCTCTTTGGAGAGATGAGATGCAAGGATGGCTCGTGGCTTGGCAAAGTGATAACTTAATAGATTTATGGAAAAACAACTCACCCTCTGGACACCCTATCCTCTGGTCATTATTAATTTATTTTTCGAAAAATATTACTGGGACACCTATAAGTATGCAACTGATGCATTGGTTTTTAGGTAGTTCTGCGATTTTAATCTTTTGGAGATTTAGTCCTTTTAATCTAACGACTAAAGCCTTGTTTACTTTTGGCTATTTTCCTTTTTGGGAATATTTTTTTGTTTGTCGTCATTACGTAATTGCAGAATTAATAATATTTATCTTTTGCTCTATCTATCATTTAAAACTGAAAACATACATACCTTTTTCTCTATGTATTGGACTTTTGGCTAATACACAGGCTTTGGCCTGGTCATTGGCTTTTGCTATTGGAATGACGCTTGTCTTGGATTGGTTTTTAAATCCGTATCAAAGAAAAAATTATATGAGAAATAAACACTGGACTTATGATTTAATTTCAAGTATAGCTATCTCTTTAACATTATTATGTTTTGGAGCTTTTAGTCTTCTTCAGGTAAGAGATTCAGTTAAGTTACTATCTTCTTTTGTTGATATACGACACTTTCTTAGAGTAATAGGACAGATATTTGGAGGATATGTGCTTATTATTCCTAATTCAAGTAGGTTTTTTGATTTAGTTTTATGTGCTTTAATTACTTTGATTTTGCTTGTTAGTACAATCAATTTTATTAAATTTTACCGACCAGCCTTAATTTATTTTTTTAGCGGTATTATATTTTTATTTCTTTTTAATTATTTTTTATTTTTGGGAGATGGATCAAGACATTATGGATATTATTTTCTATTGATTATCTCTTCATTATGGTTAGCACTATCTAATAAAGAACAACAACTTACGTCATCTAATCAACAAAATTTATTCACTAAGGGTAAATTATTTTATTTTCCTAGATTACTTACCATTTGTTTGACTATACATATTGTTGTTGGAATTCATATGGTCATAAATGATTTTCGGTTACCGTATTCAAGCGGAAAGGAAACGGCACAATATATACAGGCTAAAGGATGGGAAGATTATCCAATATTTGCGACTAGAGATGTTGAAGTAGCAACTGTTTCAGGTTATCTTGATAAAGATTTTTACTTGCCTGAATTGAAAGGATATGGAAGTTACGCTCAGTGGGCTAATAGGATTATATTGGATAGGAACAAAACACTTGATGAAGTTAAAGTTTATTTAGATAAATATCCTAATATTAATAAGTTTTTATTACTTTTAAGCAATCGATCCGCTATTAAAAATATGGAACCAGGAGATCTTTTGGCTTTTGATAAATTTAGTGTTAGAGCTGACTCTAAATTTGAGAATTCTTTTCATGATTCAGAGTGGTTTTACTTATATTGGGTTGAGAGGATTATTGATTAAATTTGACTATGTTTAGTATAATTTATTATTAGATAATTCTGATGTATAAGCTTATCCCCGATTGTTTTTATTGAAATGTCTCTTCTTATTGAGAGTTTGGAATTAACCCTATCGAAACGAACTATTGTAAAAAATGTCACTTTAAAAGTTAACCCCGGTGAGGTGGTTGGTCTTTTGGGTCCAAATGGAGCGGGTAAAACTAGTACTTTTGATATGATCGTTGGCTTGATTAGGCCGAACCGTGGAAACATTTACTTGGAGGGAAATTGTATAAAGAACTTTTCTATGAGTAAAAGAGTTCAATTAGGTATTGGCTACCTAGCTCAAGAGCCTAGTATTTTTAGGAACCTTACAGTTAGAGAGAACTTGGACATTGCTTTGTCTCAGTCTGGATTAGCTAAATCCTTATGTAGGAATAAACGTGAAACATTAATAGATAAATTTAATTTATCTTCTTTTGTTGATCGTTATGGATATCAACTTTCTGGTGGAGAAAGGCGAAGATGTGAAGTAGCTAGAGCATTAGCGGTTGGTCGCTTAGGACCTAAATATTTACTTTTAGATGAGCCTTTTGCAGGTATTGATCCAATCGCCATTTTAGATATCCAAAATTTGATTGAATTATTAAGAGAAAGCGGTATGGGTCTATTAATAACAGATCATAACGTTCGTGAAACCTTAGCAATTACTAATCGTTCCTATATCATTACTGAAGGCAAAATACTCCGTTCAGGTTCTTCTGAAGAGGTTTCAAATGATCCAGTAGTAAAAAAATATTATTTAGGAGATAACTTTCAACTTTGACTATTTCAATATTTACTATTCAATAAAAATGCTAAATCTTTTATTTAAAATCTCAGATTTTATTCGAATAAGGATTAACTATATTCCTCTTCTTGATAGATGGATACTATCACAATTAATTCCTCCTTTGATTTTTTCAATTTCGGCTTTTACAGTTGTTTCTGTATCAGTTGGAGTAATGTTTGATCTTGTCAGAAAGATAGTTGAGTTTGATTTGCCTTTGAATATTGCATTAAATATATTAATACTTAGATTACCTGGTTTTGTTGTTTTATCATTCCCAATGGCCACTTTATTGGCCTCTTTATTAACATATAGTAAACTTTCATCTAATAGTGAATTAAAAGCATTAAGAGCTATTGGGATTTCAATTTATCGAATAATTCTACCATCTTTGTTCTTGGCATTAATAATGACAGGGTTAACTTTTATTTTTAATAATAATATTGTTCCATATTCAAATACTAAAGCTGAATTTGTTCTTAGAAGTTCTTTAGGTAAATCTATCTCCATAGAGAAAGGAGAAGATATTATTTATTCCCGTAAAGGTAATATTATTGATTCCGAGAATAATAAAGTTTCTAACTCTTTGACTCATATCTTTTATGCAAAAGACTATACAGATGGCTTTATGAATGATGTTAAAGTTATGGATTTATCAAAACATGGATATACTCAAGTTCTTACAGCAGAAAAAGGGTTATGGAATTCGTCGATTGAAAAATGGGAGTTTTTAAATGGAAAGTTAATTGTTTTTTCTGAAAAAGGTGACTCGACTATAACCAAATTCAATTCTTATATGTACCCATTTAGCAATGGTCCAATTAAGATTGCTTCCATACCTAAGGATGCAAATGACATGACCTTAGGTGAAGCTAGAAAAGCACTTGAAATTTATAAAGAGACTTCAAATATAAAGGAGATCAGAAGATTGAAAGTAAGGATTCAGGAAAAATTTACTCTTCCTATGGCTTGTCTTGTATTCTCTTTGATTGGCAGTAGCTTAGCTTCAATACCAAACTCTAAAACTAATGGAACGCAAGGTTTTGGTATAAGTATTATATTAATCCTGTTCTATTATATTTTAAGCTTTACATTTAGTTCATTAGGTGTAAAAGGATCAATTTCATATATATCTGCCTCATGGTCTCCTGTGTTCATATCAACTATTATTGGATTAATGATAATGAGGCAGGCTAATAAGTAATGATAAAAGTTAATTATTAGTTCTATTAATTGTTCTTGAATAATAATTTACCTGTCATAAAACTAGTCCATAAAAAACCAATTCCGTTAGATATTGTTTTAGTAATAAGAGCATAGTAATTGCTTTTGTTTAATATATCTGTATATAGAATTTCATTATATAATTGAGTAATAAAATCTATTGAATTAAGCACTAATATATTAATGATGAGTGTTCCTAATCCAATTAATAAATGAATTAATATACCAAATCTTTTTTTATTTAATCTATATGTCGTAATAAGTAGAAGTATGCTAAATGATGTAATTGTTCCGAATATATATGCTATAAAAGCACTGTAATTTGTCCCAAAATTTGTTCTTAGGAGTGTAAATATTGTTATGTCAACTATAAAAGCAAATCCAGATCCAATTAGATAAAAGGGAACAAATTTTAAATAGTTTTTTAATCTTAATTTAAATAGATTTACCTTCATTTCTTTATGTCTTTTAATTCTTCATGATATTCTTGCTCTACATTTATTTTCCATAACTCTTCTTTTGCTATAGGATCAATCCTATTATTTGCTATCATTTCAGCAGCTCTAAAACCCGATAGCATAGAGTGATCCTGATTATTGTATTTGTGCATTCCATTTCTACCAATTAGAAATAAATTGCTTTTTTTGTTTACGTAATTTATCAATGTATTTATTTTCGTATATGAATCAAAATATGCTGGATATGTTTTGGCTTCTCTTATGACAGTTGAATCTATAAATGAATCTGATTTTGTTAGTTTTAAATTTAATATTTCTTTCTTAGCTAATTGAATTAGTTCTGAATCAGCTTTCTCCCATAACTCATCATTTTCATTGCAAAAATATTCCAGTCCTATCCAATAATTTTTTTTATCAGCTACTAAGTAAGGACTCCAGTTATTAAATATTTGTATCCTGCCAACTTTAACATTAGGTTCTTGAACATAAATCCATGTATCATCTAGCAGTTGTTGTTGAGGCCCAGAAATATTTTTAATTAATAGACCTATTGTTATAAAATCTCTGTATGGAAGTGAAGCTGCTATCTTTAATATGTCTGGAGGGAAAACATATTCTCCACTTTCTGATTTAGATGATTTTATTAATTCCTTTATTGGCATTGTGGATATTATATAGTCATATTCTTGTTTGATGACTTTTCCGTCTTTATCAATAAAGATAATTTTTTCAGCTTTTGTCTTATCTGATGAAAACTCAATACCATTGATTGGAGTAT
>QCIR01000042.1 GCA_003216575.1 Prochlorococcus sp. AG-402-M23 | reverse complement strand
ATATGCATCTACGTAATCAGGTTTAATTTGAATTGCTTTTCTATTAGATAATTCTGCTTCTTGTAAGTTGGAAATATCCTTCAATATAATTCCCAAATTGTAATGCGCTTCAGCGAAATCAGGATTCAGTTCAATCGCTTTGCGAATAGATAATTCTGCTTCTTTTAATTTGCCAAGATCTTTCAATATGAGTCCATAATTAGAAAAAACTCTATGATCATTAAAACCTTGATTTATGAAATATTGATAATATTTTGCTGCTTCTGTAGTATTTCCTTGGGAATTAAACTTAAACGCTTTATTTATTATTTCTTCTTTAGACGGTTTAGAAGGAGTGTTGGTAGTAATAGTTATATTTTCTTTTTTTTCTCCTAAAGCAACTGGAACTGGAAATGTCTTTACTTCAGTGAGTTTCTTCTTTCCTTTTCTTTCTTGACTAGAACTATCCATCTCCTCTCATCTTTCCTCTCCTGTGGTTCTTCCGATTTTAAGACCAAGGACAAGCGGAAACTTGAAATTTGTTGGTGTCAAGAAGTTGATTCAGGTCTACTGACCTGAATCATTCCGCAAAAAATCCAATGCCAATGATATGACTGCTTGCTTCTACTTGAATGATCTTTTTTCGTAAGTCTTCTTCTCAACAGAACTTATCAATAACTAACAACCACATATCCACGCTTCTGGAAATCCCGAGGTGATCAAGTCACCAGAACTTCCAAACTAATGACTCTTAAATAAGAAACAAAAAGCGACATCTCAAGCAAGGTAATGGTATGGAAGTGGTATGGCAATGATCAACGAGCAAGTAATAACTAAAATCTCTTTTAAACTGCCATACCTTAGTAGTAATAGAAGTTGGCAGAAAAGTAAAAAAGTGTTTATCGAGTATTCCCAATAAATAAATTACTTATTTATTTTCTAAACAAACCTCAAAACATATATGCTGTCTGAATATTCATGTAGTCATTTGATAAAACCAGAACTGATTCATTACGTTTGAAAGTGTTGAAATTTTTTCCTCAAACTTTGCCCAGTTTGGTAATCTTTGGTTATCTATTTAGATTGTATGAGATTACATATATCTTATGGACGATAATTGGGATTTTTTACTGTCTGAATTTCGCAAATTTGGTGGGATAGCAGATAATGTATGCCAAAAGGATGGAGAATATGGTAGAGGTATTTTCCCTGTCAATCCAATTCTGAGATCGAGAATTTTTACTCCATCAAAATTAATGATCAAAAAAAATGATATTTATATAGAAGATAATAAATTAAGAATTAAAAAAGATAAAGAATATAATCAGGAAGTTAGACATTTTTTTAATTTTTACCAAGATAACTTTTCATGGGGATCTGGTGGGAAAGAAAAAACTGAATTATTTGAGAAAGGATTAAATTTATTTAACTCAAATTTAAAGGAATTAATTAAAAAATATGCTTTAGTTGATTTAGAAAAAAGGCATAAAGGAATATGGGATAATGTTATCAAAACTCAATTCTTGAATGCTAGAGCAATTAAGATTGGAAAAACTTATTTTATCGCACCTGTCTGGGATCTTGTAAATCATAAAGTAAGATCTTTGCCTTTTATTCTTAATAAGGAAGGAATAAGTACTCCAAATCATCCTGCTTCAAATACTGAGATAAGACATTCATATGGCAATATCAGTCCATTAAATCGTTTTTTTTCTTATGGTTTTTTTTCTGAAGAGAGCATAGTATTTTCATTCCCTTTCTCAATATATATTGAAGATCTTGGTATTCATATTCTGTGTAAGGGAATGAGTCTAAATAATGACTCTATTCAAATAGAAAGATCTGGTAATAAAATTATTCTAGAGGGTTTGCCTATCGCTGATGTCAATCATACGAGATTACCTTATGATTATTTTGATGAAGTTCTTAAGAAGATAGGTAATAGTAATATTCCAAAAGATATTATATTGAAAATATTTCAATATAATATCTCAATTAGAAAGAAAATTATATATGAGTCTCATCTAACAGACAACGAAGTTTCCATGATATTGACTAAACTGATAGATTATGAGGTTAGTCTCATTTCATCTCATAATTAAAACTGTATGAACCCAAAATTGACCATGACCTTAAAGACATAATTTTTTCTGAACATAATCTTCCTTCTTGTAACTTGCCAAGATCTCTCAATATGTTTCCCAGATTTATGTACGCATCTGCGTAATCAGGTTTAAATTCAATTAATTTTCGAGTCAATACTTCTGCATCTTGTAACTTACCAAGATCGCTCAATATGTTCCCCAGATTTAAATACGCACATACGAAGTCAGGCTTCAGTTCTATTGCTTTGCGAGTAACTGATTCTGCTTCATCTAACCTGCCTAGAACTCTTAATATCGCTCCAAAATTAGAAAAAACCCTGTGATCTGTAAAACCCCGCTCAATAAAAAACTGATAAAGTTTTTCTGCTTCTAAAATATTTCCTTGTGCATGAAACTTAAATGCTTCATTAATTAATTGTTCTTTAGAAGGTTTAGAAGGAGAATTTTTATTAATAGCAATATTTTCTTTAATTTCTTCTAAAGCAACTGGAACTGGAAATATTTTGATCGAATTAATTCTCTTCTTTTCTTCTCTTTCTAGATTAGAAATATCCATCTTCTTGTATTTTTTATCTCTTTTATTAATTACTATTTTACTACTAATCCAATACTTTTCAAGAAGATGGTGAATCATATCTTTTCGTTAATTCTAATTTTATTTTTTCTTGATATTTACTAATCACTCGCAACCTATGATTAATTATTGTATCGAATATCAATTTATGATCATCATAAGTTTCTTGAATCTTAAAGGAGTTCATGTGATTGCAGATATAATTAAATTCAACTTCTTGGGGAGAAGGGCGAACTCTCCTCTTTTTTATATCTATACTTTGTATTTGCAGGGTAGATAATTCCTTAGGGTTTAGATATGCTGAAAGAATATTTTTTCCAGGAAAATCCTTAATAAAATCCTTGAATAACAGAAGTGATGAAGATTCTGATATATTTTCTTTAAATAAAGCAAATCTTTTATATAGGTCAAATATGAAAATCCAATTATAGAATTTATTAGATATAGTAAAGAAGCCTTGATCTCTAATTGTTTCATACAAACTTAGAAAGTTCAAAGAAAATCCTTGTCCAGAGAGCTCAGCATAAATAGATTCCATGTAAGAATATGCATTTCTTTTAACAAATATCCAATCAATATCATTAAAACCAATATTTTTGGCAATAGAAATAATTTTTCTAGCAATAGAAAAGTCGACTAGAACATTCTCAAAATCTTCACCACTTAAAAGTAAATAATTACACTTTTTTTCTTTTGCCTTATTAAAGTTTTCTTTTAAAAATAATTCTACGAGGTCTATTTTTTCTCCTTGAAGAAGCCATGCTAAAATACTATGGTTAAAAATATCTTCATCGGGTCTCAAAGAAAGTTGGTTGTATATTAAGTCACCTACTTGTTCAGAGCAATTTCTTATACTCGGATATAATAAACCACCTTCTAGCAACACTGAATTGTTATTTCCGCAGAAATATTGGAAAGTTGTTGTTGCAGTTTTATGAGTACCTGCATGAATAATTAATTTCATAGTAGTTGGGAATTATGCATGTAACTCTTCAAGGCTTATCATCATGAACTTTTAAGATAATAAATAGATCATATTATTTATTATCTTAAAAGTTCATAAACTTAAGAATTTCTCGTTGCTCATGATTTTTTCTCATAAATTTTAAAACTAAATCTATATCTTTGCGAACATTTACTGAAGGCAAGCATTCATCAATTTCAATACTTCTGATTGACAAATTATTCGCTATCATTCTTATTTGCTCTATGGATTCAAATTTCTCAATATAACATTGTTCTAAATTCGAGATATGTAAAAGTACTTCTTTTCTATAACCGATTACACCTAACATTTTTCTCATATAAAAAATCTGCTTATCTTTACTTGCATAGGAAGGAGATCTCCTAAAACAATATAAGATTCTTCCCTCAGAATTTATAGAACATTTCACTTGAGAGTTATCATCTAGACATGATTCATCATCTAATCTTGCCGTTGCATTCCATGAATCAAAATCAGGTTCTGCTGATATAAATGAAACTATTTTTTGTAAGTGTCTAGGCAAGATTAATGGTTCATCTCCTTGTATTAAAACTATGTGTGAGGCTTCTATATTTTTAACAGCCTCTGCTGCTCTTGATGTTCCGTTATCATGCTTATTATATGTTCTAATTACATTTCCTTTGTTCCTCTTAATCAATTCCTCAATCCTGTCATCACCAGTAGCTACGTATACATTGTGAAATGCTTTTGAAAGTATTGCTCTCCGTCTAACATGTTCTATCATTTCAATTCCATTAAATTTTATTAATAGTTTTTCATTTAGTCTTGTTGAAGCTAATCTTGCAGGGATAACGGCTACTATATTCATAATCTAATTTGAATTTTATTTATTAATTTAGCAAGCTTAATATTGCAGGATGAAGATGAAGTAAACCTTTTAATTTAGCATTTGAGTCTATTACAGGAAGATCCCATATCTTTAATTTTCCCATTAACTTAACAGCATCAATTAAAGTGGTATTTTCAGTTACGAATTTATAGTCTTTAACAGCGTGATCGAAAACATCATCAACAAAAAATGCTGAGAGAGTTTGCTGATTACTTATAATTGTTCTTCTAATATCTCCATCACAAAATACAGCTTTAAGAAGCATCTTATCATTAACAACACATGCAATGCCAATACTGAATTCGTTCATTTTATCTAAAGTTTCCTTTATAAGAATCCTTTCTCTAACAATTGGGAATTGATTATTTCCCAGCATAACATCTCTGACTACTAGTTCATTTTTCCGTATGGACATTGTCTTCTCCATAATTTTCAAGTTGTTCTAACCTAAGATTGTGAATCTCTTTGGCTTGTCGAAGTATAATTTCTAAATATTTAATATTTAAAACTGTATTAGGATCAGATAAAGCTCTTTTAGGATCGTTATGAACCTCCATAAACAAAGCATTCACTCCACTAGCAACTGCTGATCTGACTAGACAAGGAATAAATGCTCTTTGACCACCAGATACATTGCCCATAGAGGTTGGCAATTGAATTGAATGTGTTGCATCAAAGCAAACTGGATAACCTGTTTTTTTCATGATTGGGAAACAAGTCATATCATTTACTAGTTGGTTATATCCAAAAAATGTTCCTCTATCAGTTATCAGTATCTGTTCACATCCAAATGATTCAAGTTTCCGAACAGAATTCTTCATGTTCCAAGGACTCATAAACTGACCTTTTTTTAAATGAACAGGTCTTCCCGTTTCTGCGGCGGCTCTTAGTATTGAAGACTGACGACATAAGTATGCTGGAACTTGTACTAAATCGCATACCTCTCCAGTCTTTTTAGCCCAAGCTACATCTGAGAAATCTGAAACAATCGGGACATTAAATTCTTTTCGAATAGCGCTTAAGATCTGAAGTCCTTCTTCCAACCCTAAACCATGAAAACTTTCAGGAGAAGATCTACAATCCTTATCATAGCAAGATTTAAATATCCATTTAATACCTACCTTTCTACATATGTTGAATAACTTATCTGCAATTAAAAAAGTATGATCATATGATTCGATTGCGCATGGTCCAGCAATAAGAACTAAAGGACATCTATCGCCGATTTTAATAGGAGTTACATCTCCATACCCAATAAATATATCTTTAGTTGGTTGACTCATCCTCCTTTTTTACCTAACTTTTAAAATACTATTACTTAAAAGACTATAATGTATAGAATTTTAGCAATCATGAAGATACTTTAATTTGTGCCAGATAAAACTATATTTTAACATCTAAATTGTTAAATATTAATTATACAAATTTATTCTTATACTTAACATATTTTTCTTCAATTATTATTTATTCATTAGAAGATGCAAAAGGCAAATTAGGGTTAATATTTAATGCACATATAAATAAGTCAGCGACCTCTCTAATAAAACCTTCTCCACCTTTACTTTTTCCTATCCAATGTGCTCTTTCCAGGCATGCTGAATGAGCATTAGATGGAGATAAAAACATTCTAACAGAAGGCAATACTAACAAATCATTTATATCATCGCCCAAGAAAATTGTTTGACTTGGTTGAATACCTAATTCTTTCTGTACTTGATTAATAATAATAAGTTTATCGTTTATTCCCTTGAAAACTAATTTAATATCCAAAGAATCAGCTCTATAGTTAATTATATTATCTTTTGATCCAGTAATTAATGCAATAATAAATCCATAATTTTGAAGGAGTTTAATTCCCATTCCATCCTTTACATTAAACTTTTTCAAGTTATTACCATTTGAATCTAGATAAATACTTCCATCAGTGAAAACTCCATCAAAGTCCATTACTATAAGCTTTACATCTGCTGCAATTGAAAAAAAAGGATTAGTCATCTAATTATAAGATTTAATCTTCTCTTTTATTGATTCTAATGGTTCTTTCCAACTTTTGGAATTTATTTGTCTATATAGTTTCAAAGAGGGTAGCCAATAACTTTTATTGTCATTGATTCCCCAATACCAATGTGAATTAGATTGTAGTAAAAGGTGACAACTTGCACCTATAGCACCAGCCAGAATAGCCGTTACATTATCTATGGATACTATATCATCGCAAGAATTTATTAGAGAAGAAAAATCATCTATATTATTGAAAATATCAACCTCATTAATCTCTAGAATATCAATATCATAATTTTTTTTGATTTTATTTATTTCATCTTTAGTTTCACCATATTGAAGATTTACAAAGCATATATTTGGGGAATATATGCCTAGTATAAATTCTTCTAAAGAAATCGATTTGTTCTTATTTATTTTAGATACTGACTTCCATGAAATACCAACAAACTTTTTATATTTTAATTTTTTAAACTTATTCTTTATAATATTAGTCTTATTTTGCTCAACCCTTAGAAATGGTTGTCGACTGGAGTCAAAATTTTCAGATTTATTTCTAAAAAACTTAGGAAGTGAGGCGATTGAAATATGAAAATCAAAATCTCTTTCATTCAAATTATTTTTATTAGTATAAATAATTTTCTTATCAAATGATCTCTTGAAAATAGGAATTAATCTTTCATCAACTTGAATAATTAATTGTTCAACCTCTTTTATTAAA
>QCIR01000041.1 GCA_003216575.1 Prochlorococcus sp. AG-402-M23 | reverse complement strand
TTCTTCAAATTTTTTTGCTTTTAAAAGAATTAATGACAGATTTGAATGCGCCTCAGAAAAGGTTTTATTTAGTCTAATTGCTTTTCTAGTTGATATTTCTGCTTCTTCTAAGAAACCAAATTCTTTCAATATAATACCTAGACTAGAATGAGCTTTTGCATAATTAGGTTTAAGTTTAATAGCCTCGCGTATGGAAATCTCAGCCTCTTTTAATTTACCAAGTCCAATCAATATGTTAGCCAGATTAGAATGAGCCGAAGCAAGATTAGGTTGGAGTCTTATGGCTATCCTAGTTGATATTTCTGCTTTTTCTAATTGACCAAGATCAATTAATAATTTCCCTAGATTAGAATGCGCTATGGCAAAATCAGGCTTGAGTTTAATAGCTTTTCTAATTGATATTTCTGCTTCATCTATTTTACCAACTTCTTTTAAAATAATTCCTAAATTGCAAAATGCTTCTGCAAAATTAGGTTCAAGTTTGATTACTTGACGAGTTGCTATTTCAGCTTCTTTGAATTTACCAAGATCTACCAATATGTTTCCTAGATTATAATAAGCATTTGCATAATCAGGTTTAAATTCAATTGCCTTAAGTTGAGATAGTTCAGCTTCTTTTAATTTACCAAGATCTTTTAAGATATTTCCTAGATTGGAATGAGCATTTGCATAATCAGGTTTAAGTTTAATTGATTTGCGAGTATATATTTCTGCCTCTTCTAATTTACCTAAAGCTTTTAGAAGTAATCCATAATTAGAAAAAACCATATAGTCAGTGAAACCATTATTAATACAATATTGATAATATTTACTAGCCTCTTCTATATTTCCTTGTAAATGAAATTTAAATGCTTGATTAATTATTTTATCCCTAGAAGGTTGAACCTTGAAATTAGTAGAATTAGAAATATTCTCATTAGTTTCTCCATAAGAAGATGGAGCCGATGAAATAAATCCTTCTGATCTGGTTATTTTATTGTTTTTATTATTTTTTTTCATTCCACCTCATTTTTAATCCAGGAGTGATGATTTTACCTATATTTTTCATATTGATAGAATACGTTACCAGATCTAAACTCTTTTATTTTTGATAAAATTAGCAAATATAGATAGTTTTCTTCTACTCAATAATCTTCATCTGAACTAGCTTATGACTTCAGACAAATTCATCTAAAACCATCTCAAAGCTTAGAAGAAAGATCAAAATAAACATCATTAGTATTAAATTCATATTTTTTCATATGGCAATCTACCTAGTTAAGATTCCTTTCATGATTTATTCAAGAAGTGTCTGGTGTAACTCGTATTTCAGAAACCTTGAAGCAAAATAAAGGAGGTTATTCATTTATTCAGAATTTTCGTACTTATCTAGCAGAGTTTTTTTATCTAATCACAAGAAATATTCGACATTATTTTAAACATTCAAGCAGAAGGTAAAATTTCGGTTGGCCCAACTTAGTGTTAAGCACTCTTAAATCCCACTAAAGTTCATGGCCCAAGTCAATTACCAAATGGTACATAAATACAAAAGCTCCTAATACATTTCTAACAAATCTCGATTAAATGAAAATAGATAAAAACCTTATCATGCCTATAAAAGGGGTCTGAACAGTTTTCTCCTAAATTCATGCAGCCAAATATAAGGCTCAAAGACCTGTGAAGCATCGACCCATATGAACTAATCCGTAATATTACAAAACTGCATAAGAGTTGATACTGAAAGCTCAAAAATAAAAGATCATTTGAATCTTGCGTTACCATGAAGATAATTAGTAGTTAAGAGTTTATGGAACTTTTACTTGGAGTTCAAAGCACATTTGACTTATCCAAAGTGGATTTCTCCTCCGGTCTTGGGATAAATGCACCTGATCTTGCAGGTATTTCATTTTTAATGGTTATGTTTGCTGGGGTGCTGGCATTGAGACTTGGAACGACTCTTAGAGATTCTTAAAGTCAAATAGTTCATTAATTTAATTAAAAGTCTTTTTATAAAATTCAAAGCTTGTACAAATTGTCATCGATTGATTTTTCTTTAATTAGAAAATCTCGTAAAATTATTTTCGATTTCTTCGAAAGAAATTTATGAGAACAATAAAGATGACAATAAATAAAACCAAGAAGTCATTAATATCAGGCAAAATCAATATTTCATATTCTTAAACAGTTTAAACAATAATCATGCTGGATGCTGACCTATAAATTACTAATATGAAAATTCCTTATTTATTTCCCTAAAATCAAGAAGTAATTAAAATTTATCTCATAAATTAAAAAATGATTAAATAATTTCCAAAAACATACCTATTTTGAATATTCTTATTCAGAACATTAGAAAATTAATCCAAAAATCCGAACTTCTTCTTATGATTTTAGAAGCTTCTAGTGAAAATTTATATAATAATGCTGACAGTTTTGCCATGGCATTTGATTCAGCATGGAAAGATTGGTCTTTAGAGAATGATAAAGATATAAACATAGAAGATAAAATTCAAAGAACTCTTGAAAAGATTAAAAATCATCCTTTCCTTATTGAAAATCCAACCCAATCAAAAAATATAGCTCTCTTCAGGATAAAATTATTAGGACTTTCATAAGTGTTTTTACTAAAAAAGAGTGGGTTTAATCAATATTTTTAAAATAATCTAAATACCACTCAGAAAATACTCTTATACCATTCTCTATCGATGTTGTTGGTTTGTAATCAACCCATGAACTAAGTAAATCCATCTTAGCTGCAGTACAAACGACATCTCCAGGTTGCATAGGTTGTAAATCCCTTATTGCTTTCTTTCCTAAATTCGCCTCTAATAAATCTATAAAATATGTAAGCTGAATTGGAGTTGAATTACCGAGGTTAAAAATTCTATAAGGTGCAAATGAAGTTGAAGAGTTAGGAATTAGTGGATTAAAGTTATTATCAATAATAGCCCTCTTAAAACAACATCTGATTATACCCTCGACAACATCATCAATATAAGTAAAATCCCTTTGCATTTCTCCTCGATTAAATACTTTAATTGGTTCATCTTTTAAAATTGATCTTGCAAAAATCATTGGAGCCATATCTGGCCTTCCCCACGGTCCATAGACAGTAAAGAAACGAAGCCCAGTCGTTGGTAAATTATACAAATGACTATAGGTATGAGCCATTAATTCATTAGATTTCTTTGTCGCTGCATACAAACTTACTGGATGATTTACTGCTTGTTCTTCATGAAAAGGAAGATTTTTGTTGCCACCATAAACAGAACTGCTAGAAGCATAAATCAAATGGGATGTATTATTATCTCTACATGCTTCAAGTACATTTGCGAAACCTACTAAATTGCTTTGTATATAAGCAGAAGGATTTGTTATTGAATAACGAACACCAGCCTGAGCAGCAAGATGAACTAAAACATTTGGATTATATCTATTAACTATATCTGAGAATACTTTATTATCTTCAATAGGAGTCTCATGAAAAATCCATTCCCCTTTCTGCTTTGAAATTCTATCAATCTCAGATAATCTTGCTCTTTTTAATGAAGTAGAATAATAATCATTAATGTTATCAATACCAATAACTTTTAAATCCATAGAAAGAAGAGCTTTTACTAAAGCTGCTCCAATAAAGCCTGCGGCACCAGTAACAATAATTATCTCAATATTTTCATTTCTATTCATAATTTTTATTATTGATAATAACAAACTATTGAACTTTATTATAACATTTTATCGAACGATTCCTAAATATAATAAAAATTTATCATTTTTTCTTCAGATTAGTTGTTTGAAGAATGCTCTAGTGCGGTTTACAAATACTGAATTAAACCTAATTAGTACCTTCAATGCAATATTTTAGTGAAGGTATAATTGAAGTTTTTCTTCTGAAATGACATCTCAAAGATATTAAAAACATAAAATTCATACTTTTTAAATAAATATAATGCTTACTAAATTACCTATTTAAAAGGTAATTCATCCTTATTACTAAAATTCATAGTTCTAAACTTGAATGATTTATGAAAAAAATTAAAGTCCACCAAAGAATACACAAAAAGCTACTTCAGCGGTCATATATGTTAAATGAAATATGACTATCAGATTTTTAAAATTAATAATTGATTGTACTATCCATTAAAAGATTAATGTTGGTTAATTGAATAACACGTAAATCTTTATGGATTAATTAAACTAAACACATTCCAAAATAGGATAATTGCATTAGAAATCTTTTAATCACTAATCATCATTAGCGGGGAGTTCACTTTGAGAAAAGAAACATTACGAAAGTTCCTTCTTATTGCATTATTCACTGGTGCATTCATTTTTCTTGTCTTCTTGATTCAAACCTATGGAATAGAACCATTACGTAGTGCCGTTAAAGAAATGGGAATTTGGGCCCCTTTGGGAATTCTGATACTGAGAGGAATCAGCGTAATCCTTCCAGCACTTCCGAGTTCAGTTTATTCTCTATTAGCAGGATCACTACTTGGTTTTAAAATAGGCTACTTAACTATATTTTTTTCTGATCTAATTTTTTGTCAGTTAGCTTTTTTTATAGCAAGAAATTTCGGGCGAGCACCTGTTCGAAAATTAGTTGGTATAAAAGCCATGAAAAGAATTGAAAGTTTTAATCAAAATCAACTAGAGGGAAATTTCTTTCTAATGACAGGACTTTTAATGACAGGACTTTTTGATTTCTTGAGCTACGCATTAGGGATAGGAGGTACTCGATGGAGACTATTCACCCCTGCATTAATAATAAGTTTATTAATAAGTGACTCAATTATTGTTGCTGTAGGAGCAGGTGTCAGCCAAGGCGCTGGTTTAATGCTTGGAGCCGCGTTACTTGGAATGTTCGCTCTCGCAACCTTTGCTGGATTCAATAAGAACAAGTCATTTACAACCAAAGAAAAAAACTAAGACATTCACAAATAGTATTAAGAAATTAAATAATATAGATAATTAAGTTCACAAAGTTTATGTTTAGCCTATTTATATTGATAAAATTAATAATTAATAGGTATTGATATGTTGAATACTCCATTTAAAGCACTAAGAATCGGAGCTGAAACTATCAATAAAAACCCAGTAAAATATAATAAAACCAGAGTATCTGGAAGTAGCAAAACAACATATAACATGCATATTAGGAGTTCATCAATGCCAGGTGAAAAAGATAAATTCACTACCACATATAAAACCAAGCCTAAACTATTTTCAAATTTATTAAATAATAATAGTATGAGCAGTTACAAAAGAGAAAAGATTAATACTTATAATTATAAAATATCAGATAAAAAGAATATTCCTATAAAACTTCTAAAAATCAATGAATTTGTTCCTAATGATGATGATGCATTAATCATAGCAATAAATGCATTATATAAAAATATCTTCGGAAATTTATCTTTAATGCAATCTGAAAGACCAATTGACATTGAAAGAAAGCTTAGAAATGGAGATATAACAATTAAAGAATTCACAAGGCAAATTTGCAAATCAAATATTTATAGAAGTTTTTATTTTGATAGTATTAGCCAATATAAATCGATAAGACTAAGATACAAACATGTTCTTGGCAGGCCAATAACAAATCAAATAGAAGTTATTGAAAGTTCTGATATTTTAAATACATTAGGCTTTGAAGCTCATATCGATTGGCTAATAGATTCTAAAGAATATGATAAAATTTTTGGTGAAGATACTGTCCCTCATATGAGGTCCTGGAATTCACCAATCGGTCTTAAAACAAAAAGTTTTTTAGAAACGGCATCGATAACAAAGGCATTCGCAACAAGCGACAATTGTAAAATTATTTAAATTGAAAGATAAGTTAATCAAATTTCAAAAAAATAAATGAAAATTGAACAATTTTTTTTAAAGAGTGTTGGGGAATGGAACTCAATGAGAAGCGGACATTCACTTGCATTTCAAGAGTTTGAAGAAATCAGAAGCAAAATAAAAATAATTCCCACTAAGAATAATGATTCTAGAGTTATTAAATTATTAGAAGATAATTCAATATCAATTAAAGACGTAAATCAAGCATTCTTAATAAGTTGGGAAGCAATAAGCGAATGGGGCGATGATATTCAAGAAGAAAATACGTCGGGAGAAAGTATATTAGTTCCTTTAGAGATTTCGAAAACAGAAGGTAAAATAATCAGAAGCATTGGCTATACTGAAGCCATACAAGTAATATCACTATATAAACTTATTGATGATGGAACTCTAATTATTAATTCAAACTATAATCATATTACTACGGAAGAAAGAATATGGTTTGTATCTAATAATTTAAGAAGTAGGTCCTCTGTTACTAGAGCTTTAGATTCTTTAGCTATCTTGCAAACATCATATGCATCTGAAATTCGTTGCATAAAAAATAAATAATATTTTCAAAATGGGAAACAAACCTATATTAGAATTCGCCAAAATAATTTCAGGTATATTTAGCAATAAAGAACAAGCTTTAGGAAATCCAAAAAATTTTGCACATATTCAAATACATATTAGACCATTATTCTTAAAATCATTCAAATGTTATGCTTTTTATTCAGAACAAAGATATCAACATGATATATGGAATCCTTACAGGCAGAGTCTAAACAAATTATCACAAGATAAAGAGATTTTTATCATGAGTAATCATAAGTTAAAGAATAAAGAGAAGTTCACAGGTGGCGCTTTAGATATGTCAATTTTAACTGGAATATCAAAATATATATCACATGAAAAGTCTGGATGTTCAATGCTATTCAGAGAGGTTAATACTGGAAGTTTTAAAGGAAATATAGAAACAGGTAGAAATTGTATTATACAAATAGGAAAAAAAAATACTTATGTAAAAAGTGAAGTGATATTAAATAATAACAGTCTTATTTCTGAAGATTCTGGATATGACAAAGAAACTGATAAAAAAATATGGGGGTCAAATCATGGACCATTAGTATTTAAAAAGATTGATAACTTTGATGATTTTATTGATATTAATTGGAGCTAGGTTTTATTCTCTACATCAGTAATAATAATCTAATACAAACAAATTTGTTTTGCCTTCAATCTAATAAATCTATGCGTGTCATTTAAAAATAACCTGGCGAAATCTTTTTTGATATCAAATTTATTTTTTTGGAAAACTAGTAATGCTGCATATCTATTTTTCCAGTAAGGTGTTTTTTGTACATCTGAAAACTGATAAAAATCATCAAATGAATTAGTATGATTT
>QCIR01000040.1 GCA_003216575.1 Prochlorococcus sp. AG-402-M23 | reverse complement strand
GAAAGGCATGTAGATACAAGAGTAGTGGATGTGCATATTTCTAGACTTAGATCAAAGCTTGAAGATGATCCAGCAAATCCTGAACTAATTCTTACAGCAAGAGGAACAGGTTATCTTTTTCAGAGAATTGTTGACTCTATGATTCCTGAGGGATCATAAATCAGTGGAAAAAAATCAATTAAATAACAAAACAAATCGTTCAAAAGCAATTAGACGATTGGTGATTTGGTATCGTCGCAACTCAGCTGTTACAAGTATTGTTGACACAGCAACAAGCTCAGCGACTGCAGCAAGTAATGTCGCTGGAACAGTAGTTTCTAGTGCGGGTTCTGTTGTTACTAACGCTGGATCAATAGCCAGGAGCACATTAGAACCATTTGTATTTGATCCTCTAAGAAGATTACAAGGTGGAGAAAGTACAGAGGAGAAACATGGAATTCAAGAATCTGAAAGAATTTGGATTGCTGTCGATGGAATGGGAGGAGATTTTGCACCTGGAGCAATTCTGGATGGGTGCTTGAAATCTTTGTCATTGCTTCCATTGAAAATTAAATTTGTGGGTGAAATTGAACAAGTAGAACAAGCAGCTATTGAATTTGGCTTAAAAGAAACCCTGGATAAAGCTATCAATAATGGAAATTTTGAATTGATTCCAAGTGGAATATCAGTTGGAATGGATGAAGAGGCAACTGCAGTTAGAAAAAAAAAGGATGCGAGCATAAATATTGCAATGAAATTGGTGAAAGAAGGAAAAGCTATGGGTGTTTATTCGGCTGGAAACTCTGGAGCAATGATGGCCTCGTCGATCTTTAAGTTGGGACGTTTAAAAGGTATTGATCGTCCAGCAATTGGAGCATTGTTCCCAACTAAAGATCCTGGTCAACCAGTATTGGTTTTAGATGTTGGAGCAAATATGGATTGTAAACCAGCCTATTTGCATCAATTTGCTCTTCTAGGAAATATCTATTGCAGAGATGTCTTGCAGGTAGAAAAACCAAGAATAGGATTATTAAATATTGGAGAAGAATCATGTAAGGGTAATGATCTTTCTTTAGCAACTTATAAACTTTTAAATGAAGAAGAACGTTTTTGTTTTTCTGGTAATTGTGAAGGAAGAGATGTTTTGTCAGGTGATTTTGATGTTGTGGTTTGTGATGGATTTACAGGAAACGTTTTGTTGAAATTTTTAGAATCAGTTGGCAGTGTTCTTTTGGGAGTTTTGAGAGCAGAATTACCAAGAGGAAGAAGAGGGAAAGTTGGTTCTGCGTTTTTGAGAAATAATTTGAAACGAATCAAGAAACGTTTAGATCATGCAGAACATGGTGGAGCTTTGCTTCTAGGAATTAATGGGATTTGTGTTATTGGTCATGGCGGAAGTAAAGCTTTATCAGTGTTAAGCGCTTTACGAGTTGTTCATTCGGCTGCTAGTCATGGAGTGATGGAAGATTTGGCGGATTTAAATAAGCCAGATGTATAAATGTCTAATTGGTACTGTCCTAGCATGTGTTTGACTTATGAAATGAGAGCTTTTTTTAGATTTGATTAGCAATTCTCAATTTGATTCAGGAATATCTTTTGTGGGGTGCGGAAGTGCAACTCCTACAAAGATAATCAATAATGACCAACTTGGTCAGAGAGTAGATACCAGTGATGATTGGATTAAAAGTAGAACTGGAATTCGCGAAAGAAGAATTCTTGGAGAGAATGAATCTTTGATTGATTTAGCTACAGAGGCTGCTCAGGATGCTATCAAAATGGCTAATTGGGATGTAAAAACTATTGATTTAATAATTCTTGCAACATCGACTCCTGAGGATTTATTTGGCTCGGCACCTAAAATTCAATCAAATTTGGGAGCTTCAAATGCAGTCGCTTTTGATTTGACTGCTGCTTGTAGTGGCTTTTTATTTGCTTTGGTAACTGCATCACAATATTTAGCTTCAGGGTCTATGAAAAGAGCCGTTGTGATTGGCGCAGACCAATTATCAAAATGGGTTGATTGGGATGATAGGAAAACCTGTGTTTTGTTTGGAGATGGAGCAGGAGCAGTAGCTGTTGAAACCAGTGCTTCTGAGAGTGGATTAATTGGATATGATTTGAAATCTGATGGAAGTAGAGGAGGCTGTCTCAATCTTTCTCAATCAGATATTTTTTTAGATTTAGTTCAAGAAGCTACATATCAAAAAGGGGAATATTTGCCAATCAAAATGGAAGGAAAGGAGGTTTATAAGTTTGCAGTTAAAGAAGTCCCAATCATTCTTGGAGAACTTTTAGATAAATATCAAATAAAGTCTGAGAGTATTGATTGGCTTTTGCTACACCAAGCTAATCAAAGAATTCTTGATGCTGTAGCTGCAAGATTTCTAATACCATCAGAAAAAGTACTTTCAAATTTGAAATTTTATGGAAATACCTCTGCAGCAACGATCCCATTAATGCTTGATGAGGCAGTTCGAGATGACAGAATTAAATCTGGAGATTTAATAGCATGTAGCGGATTTGGCGCCGGCTTGAGTTGGGGAGCAGCTTTGTTTTATTGGCATGGTCCCTATTAGTCTGTTAAAAATTTATTCAAGAAAATTATGACTATTGCCTGGGTCTTTCCTGGACAAGGCTCTCAAAAATTAGGTATGGCTAATTCTTTACTTGAGTTGCCTGGCTCGAGGGATAGATTTGAATTGGCCTCTCAAATCCTTGGAAGAGATCTTTGGAAAATTTGTTGTGGTGATGAGATCCCCAATGAAAAAATATTTGATTTAAACGATACAAGAAATACTCAACCTGCACTTTTTGTTGTTGAATCACTATTGGTTGATGATTTGAAAAGACAAGAGAGGAAGCCTCAAATCATTGCAGGGCATAGCCTTGGGGAAATAGTTGGCCTTTATTCAGCAGATGTTTTAGATGCAGAGACGGGGTTATTGCTATTAAAGAAAAGATCTGAATTAATGGCAGCAGCTGGAGGAGGAGCAATGATTGCAGTTTTGGGCTTTGATCGTCAAGAATTAGATGACTTGATTAGAAAAACTGAGGGTGCTGCAATCGCGAATGATAACAGTGAATCTCAAGTTGTTTTATCGGGTTCCCCTGAAGCAGTAAGAAAAGTGGCTGATAATTTAAAATGCAAAAGAGCAATTCCTTTGCAAGTTTCAGGGGCTTTTCACTCAACATTTATGTCTGAGGCATCTAAAAGCTTTGCTGAAGAACTTGATCAATTAAGTTTTCAAGATGCTGAAGTACCAGTTCTTAGCAATGTTGATCCAACTCCAACTGTAAAAGGGGACATCTTGAAAGAACGCCTAAAAAAACAAATGACTACTGGAGTTAGGTGGAGAGAAACTATGAATGTCATGCAAAATGAAGGAATAACAACAATGGTTGAGATTGGACCTGGAAATGTACTTAGTGGCCTTGCAAAACGATCAATGAAAGGCGTTTTGACTAGTCAAATATCAAATGCAAGTGATTTGGGTTATTGATTTTGGAAAAATTTAGCCTTTTAAAAGGGGTTGAGAAAATCCATAAAATTAGGCCTAGACAAAGTTTCGTTTATGGTTGCGTAAGTTATTTATTTGTTTTCCCGATTTTTCGTTTTTTGTTTAGAGGCCAAACCATAGGAATTTCTAATGTACCCAAGACAGGTGGAGTTTTAGTTGTATCAAATCACGGTTCTCATTTGGATCCACCTATTTTGGGTCATGCTTTAGGAAGACCTGTAGCTTTCATGGCAAAATCTGAACTTTTTAGGGTACCTATTTTATCATTCATAATTTCTGCATGTGGTGCCTATCCAGTTAAGAGGGGGGCTGGAGATCGAGAGGCATTGCGAACAGCCTCTAATCGATTAATTGAAGGTTGGGCAACGGGTGTGTTTTTGGATGGAACTAGACAAGAAAATGGAAGAGTTAATGCCCCAAAAGCAGGAGCTGCTCTTTTGGCTGCAAGGACTGGTTGCCCTATTCTTCCTGTAGCAATAGTCAATAGCCATAGAGCTTTCCCTAAAGGGTCCTTGCTTCCACGACTTGTATCTATTCATTTAAAAGTTGGAGAATTAATCCAACCACCTTCAACACGTAAAAAAGAAGATTTAGCCTCAACAACTAAAGAAATTCAATTAGCTATAAATTCAATGCTTGATAAAGGTCTAATCAAGCATATTTAAATTAAATTATTTCTAATAAGATTAGAAATAAATCAAAACTGATAGAGTTTTATTTTTTACTATCTATTGGTGAAGTTGGATAGATAGGTAATGTTTTTCCCCAATAAGAAGTAACTTTTGAATTTTGACAATATTGAGAAAAATGTATCAGTGAAATAATATCTTGTTCTATATTATTAGAATATTTAATTGAAGGATATATTTCTTTTTCATTGCCTATTATTTGTGGAGGAATTAGCTCATTAAATTCATGGTAATTTGAATCTTGGTCAATTTTAACTAGTTGATATTTACCAGCTAAAATTCCTCTTCGCGGCAATTCGTCTAAAATCCAAAATGGATTATAGACTTGACTTGGGTCAAGATCTTTATAAAGTCTTGACGCCATTAAATGAAAGGTACTCATCGAATCTAATGAACAATCAATTTGTTGAGCAATTGTTCTAGCCATTGAGATGCTTAATCTTGTACTGGTAAAACTTCCAGGACCTTTTGCTACAGAAATCCGAATGATTTGCTTCCAAAATTTTTTAGGGAGAATTTTTTCTATACAACTAAATAATTTGTTAGATAATGAGCGTCCAATATGAAAAACTTCACTTTTGATTATTGTTTCGGGATTCTCTGTATCTTTAACGGCAATTCCAAAGGATTCTGAGCAGCTATGTAATGCTAATAAATATTTTGATTTTGATGTATAGAAATTTTGCAATGATTTTATTATAGTTATTATTTTGGAATTTCTTCTCCAGGACGCAACCTGCTCCATTTCCCTTGATCTAGTTGAAAACTATCGCATCCTCTAACATCCCATTCAATTCCTGTATTGCTATCCGGCATATCCAAAATATTGATATGTATTTTTGGATTAGTACCTTGAAAATCTGGATTTTTAGACAGGTGTTTTACTCCGTGATGTTCTTCAACTGTGTAGTAGGTCTTACATCTATCTACCCAAGAACAATCAACACAGATGCACATAATTTTTCAGAAAAAACCTGGGTATCATTTTGATAAGTAAAGACACATTACTATCAATTGATCTTTTTGGAGATTTAAATCCAAAAGATTGGCCAATCTCAATATCTGATTTGCCCCCTGGAAGTGCTTTGGTAGGAGGTTCTGTTAGAGATGGATTATTAAATAAATTGAGTAAAAAACCTGATTTAGATTTTGTAGTTCCAATTAATGCCATTAAGTTTGCTAAAAATTTATCTAAAAAGATTAATGCTACTTTTATAAAGCTTGATGAAAAGAGAGATATTGCGCGATTAGTTGTTAATGGATGGACTCTTGATTTCGCTAGACAGATTGGAGAGAACCTTACAGATGATTTATTGAGACGTGATTTTAGAATAAATGCAATTGCTTTAAGGCTTGAAGAAACTCCAAAAATTTTTGATCCAACTGGGGGAATGGATGATTTAAAAAATAAGAAAATTGTTGCAATAAGTGAGAAGAACTTAATTGATGATCCATTGAGAATTCTGAGAGGTTTTAGATTTATGTGTGAACTAAATTTTGAGTTAGAGAAAAAAACTAAAATATACCTAAAAACGAATGTAGATAAATTAAGTAATGTTGCTCCTGAAAGGATTAAAATGGAGATTTTGAAAATAGTGCATTCAGACTGGAATCATTTAGTTTGGCAAACTTATTTAGAACTTCATTTCTTGCAAAATTGGCATGAAGATAATAACTCTTTGATTGAGCTTAAAAGAAAAGATAATTTTTCAGAAGAGATAATATCTGGAGCACCTTTGGCGAAATTAATATGTTTACTTAGTGATCAGGGTTTGTCAAAATTGACATTTAGTAAAAGTCAAATTAGAAGATGTAAGAATTTGAGATTTTGGGTTCATAAAATTAATAATCTAGGTTTAGATAAGCTTTCAGAGGATGACAGGTTTCAACTTCATGTTGATTTGGAAGAGGATTTGCCATCTTTAATTCTTTTTTTGAAGGATAAGTATATAAATGTTTGGCTAAAACGCTGGAGAGACCCCTCTGATCCCCTCTTCCATCCCTCTTGTCCATTGGATGGGACTTCACTTCAAAAAGGATTAAATATCCCTCCTGGGCCTTTGCTGGGTGAGCTCATGAGACATCTTTCAAAAGAAAAAGCTTATGGACGTTTCTTTACAAATGACGAGGCTTTGGAGCTCGCTCGTAAATGGACCCTAGAGAATTCACCCTTTTTGTGATTAACTACACACAAATCAAATTAAACCCGGCCGAATGCCGTCCTCTTTTTATCCCCTTTTTTCTACATGAGTGTCCGCCTTTACATTGGCAATTTGCCTCAAAATTTCAACCTTAAAGAACTTGAAGCCCTTCTATCTTCTGTAGGTGATGGCATCAAATTTAAAGCTGTTTTCGATAGAGATACCAAAGCTTGTAGGGGATTTGGTTTCGCTAATATTAAAGATGAAAATGTTGCCAACGAATTAATTGAGAAATTAAATGGTCATGAGTTTAATGGAAATAAATTGAGAGTTGAGCGTTCGGAGCGTAAAGATTCAAATTCAGGAGGCTCAAGAAGAGGTGCAGGCTCAAACAATGGAAATAAAGGTTCGAACCGGAAAGATGTTAAGAAAGTTGTACATAGTGATGCACCAATGAACGAGGCTCCAGATCCAAGATGGGCTGGCGAATTGTCAAAATTGAAGGATCTTTTAGCGAATCAAAAAACGCCTGTATAAGTTTTGAATTAATTAATTAATGTTCTAAGTTTATATTTTTCGTCATTTATAGTCTTTAGATATGAGATTGGTAGGTTTATTGCTTTAACCCAACCCTTTACATATGCACGATTATTGAAAACATCATAATCCAATTGCTCAATTGAGTTTAGTATTCCGCTATATAGCTTTAAGGAGGTCCATATAGGCCATCTTGCATCGATTGAGAGCCATTTGATACCTTCTTCTGATTTGACGAACCACTCTCTCGCTCTTGCTAATTGAAAAGACATTAAAGCTTTCCAGTTATCATTGATTTTTCCATTCATTAGATCTTCTTCTGAATAATTAAATTTATCCAGATCTTCGAGTGGTAAATAGATTCGTCCTCTCCCTCTGTCTTCTCCAACATCTCTCAGAATATTTGTTAATTGATTGGCAATTCCTAGTGCTATAGCAGCTTTTGAAGTATTTGGAGCTGGCTTTTTGGGATT
>QCIR01000039.1 GCA_003216575.1 Prochlorococcus sp. AG-402-M23 | reverse complement strand
ACTTGTATCTGCACTTGCAATGCTGTTTGTATGGAGTCAAATGACTAAGCCAATAGCGGAGATAGAGACGAAAGATTCCAATGATGATAGTAACCAATTAAATCTATTTCATAGGCAATATAAAATTGGCAAGAAATATTCAAAGGTCAAAGGAGTCTTAAAAAAAGAAGAAGATCGAAGAGTTGCTTAATAAGAGAGTTTTAAAAACAATAGCCGTAAGAAAACTTGTAATAAATAGATCTTGAAAGCAAAATGAATAATTGAGAACGTTATCGATCAAATCAATGCGATAAACCATCTCTTGAACATCATTCATGCTTAATCTACATAAGTAATTGACAAGCTATAAAGGCATGTGAAAATTAATTTATTCAACCATAGTGTGTGAGGCTTCATGGTTACCCTATGCTGTTTGCTCTTCTTGCAAATCATCATTATTACAGCTACGAGTATTTAACTAAATGACAAATCTGGAACGAGCGCGACTTGATCTCACTGAATCACAACTACTGACCATCAAAAATCGAATTAAAAACTGGAGTACGAAAGAACAAGTTATAGATATAATGAGATATAGGTATGGAAGCCTTAGAGATCAATCTGCTTAACAGAGTCTTTTACAAAAATTCAGATCATTAGAAGCTCTTCTGGGTAATTCATCATTAAAAGAAACTCAGTCGAAAAAAGAAGACTATATGAAATCGCAAAATTCTTGATGCCTTATACCTATAAGGAAAGCCGCAAATTACTACAAACCCCTCTTGCTATCATTGACAACTTAAGTAAAGCTAAATTTACGACTTCTAATTAAAATGCCTTTTGAATTTTACATTTTATTTATTCCATTCTGTACTATTCCAGTATTCCTAGTCTCATTGGATTACTTTAATAAGAGTGCTGAGTTCCAGAGAAAAAAACGTAATGTGATTGATTTTGATAAATTCATAAAGAGTAAAGAAGAAGGCGATGCTATAGATAGTGATATTGCTGAGCTATTAGATATTGATCAAATTGCGGCCTAAATTCGAAGCGTAATTACCTATGAGATGAGGAAGAGTTATCCCTTCTCATGGACTTAACATAGTGCTGCTATTAAGTTGATTGGCTAGTAGGGTTTTCCTTATCAAAATCTGGAGCTATGAGTATCACTGCTTTAAATCCAGCTGGATAAATATTTAAACAAGTATGTCATTCACAAAATTCTTAGCTCATAGCGTAGCTATCCTCATATCTGTTGAGGATAGCAATGTGATTGTGTCTTATTTAAAAAACATATTCAAATAAATACTTTTCTCTTGAAAATAATTGACAAACAAATCAATTTATAGATCTATATTTCTATAAAAAACTTTTTACTCGTTATCCTAACGACTTCACTTCTCGTCTCTACTTTCAGATAAGCAAATACCTGTCATCACTTATATGACGAATAACCCCTATGAATTCTCGAGTATTAATAATCTATTTTTGATTGTCTATTTCTCTTTAATTCACCTCGTTTTTTCTTTAAGTCAACCCTCTTCCTTTGAGATGAACTTGTTGGCTTGGTCTCCCTTCTCTTCTTTGAAGGTGGCTTTAAGAGCTCACGCAAGATCGAAGCAAGTCTACTTAATGCTAATTGTCTATTTTGGTATTGGGTTCTCTTATCTTGAACAGCTATACAAATACAACCATTAATGAGTTTAATTTCATTCTGAAATAAAATTCGATGCTTTTGGTATGGAGTTAAAGTTTTTGATTCAAATACGTTAAATATAATTTCTACTCGACTGGCTGTCTTATTTACGCTCTGCCCACCTGCTCCTGATGATCTAGAGAATCTCCACTGTATTTCACTAGCTGGTATTTGGAGTTTAGTATGAATAGTTAGATTCATTTCCTTTTTTCTGTTTCCCCCTGATAACTTTTAAAACCTTCAATATTATTCATAAATAATAACGGTCACCCATTTCTTTAAACATTTTTCTGATGTGCTCATTTTGAACATTTATCTCTTCTTTTAATTTCTCACATGCACCTTTCACTTGTACCCAAACTGCTTCCATTACTTCACCTTCTTCTGCTGTAGGTTTCCAATTAGGTAATTCCATCACAAAATAACAAAAAGAAAAATTAATCATCACTAACTTTCTTAAGCCAATAAGGAGGAAAAGTCTTTTCCTTCTTCGCTCAATGATATAGATAATCAGAGGTGTCTCCTAATAAAACTGCAATAGTTATACGTACACTTGGGAAGGTAAGACCACAAAGAATTGTAATCAAAAAGATTATCTTCACTGTTTCATTCCTACAACTAGAATAGGTTGATCACCAAAATCTCCGTTTACCAGTCCAGTTATATAACAACCAAACTACAAACCCAACCAAAAACAACGGCATAAAGCTATCAATCAAAACATAGGCTGCATATACGATAACTGGAAATAAGATGATACGTTTAATATTTAAACGCCTACTTCTAGAGGCTTTAGTCCATAGTCTTACAAAAGGCATATTTTCTATTCCTATTTAGTAGGGGATAGTTTATCGATTTTAGCTTGTTGAATTTTTAATTTTTCTCTTTCTTTCTTGGCAATCCCATATGTACTCCTGACGCTATAAGTAATAAAAATTGCATTAATAGCTCCAACCAATATAATTCCGACAATAATTGTATTAAGGCCCTCGGGTGAACTTAGATATTCCATTAAAGCGTCTTGATCAAACATCTAGTGTAAAATTAATTTAGAAAAAACAGAACAACAAACATCAGAATAGATTTCTTCTAAGACATCATATACCTCATCATAACTATCGAATGATTGCTGAGTAATATCGTCAGATTCTTGGTCATGTCTGATGATTTTATAAATCATTAGAATATTGATAATTTGAACAAAATGTTTCGTACAATCCTGCAAAAGCAAATTAACGTTCTATTTCCTTACATCATACTTCGAACAGAATAAGTCCTGATTCCTATGAGCAAGAAATGAGAGCAAAAACTTATTTACACAAGAAATAATTAGAATAGGGCTCAGTATCCATCTCCGAAGCCTTGTCCTGATATAAAGAGATGATAAGTTTTGTTCATCTATGCTTGTAGTTAAATATCTCATTCGTTTTATTGGCATAGAACAATAGATGAATTAATGGTTTCTGGTAACCACATCCAATCCCTCGTTGACCAAGTAGAAAAGAACCCAGAATACAAAATTAGTGAGCGAGAAGCTCAGGGTTTCTTAGCAGAAATAAAACGCCTCACAAAAGAGGACAAGACAAATATGCCTCCATTGGTTGTGATAATAATGGCTTATATCAACATACTTTTTCCAGAAATAGATGAAGTAAAAGCATGAGGTAAAACACAAAAATAAAATTCTCATGCCTATTTCCTTATAGCTAGGAAATTTTTTTCTCACGCTCAATACCAAGTAACTACTAAAAAGAAAGGTATACGTCTTTTATTACTATTACTTAGGATCACCCTTATTTATTGGTCCCAAAGATTCATAGGCTATCTAACTTTATAAGCTAGAATAATCGGTATTTATACTAAATTTAGGCATACTACTAATAAGCTGTATCCTGAAATTGATTGGCATTACAAACTTCTTGAAAATTAGGTAAAATCAAATTTTTTCAAAACTATCAACTTTTAAGTTATCTAATCAGCATTAATACGCATTGAAATTAAGTAGATAAGTAAAGAAGTCTAGCCTTGTTTTTTAGAGACAGTTTTAATATATAGAGTTATAGATTTTAAATGTCCCTTGCAATCACTGAACTTCAGTTGGACGACGTTAATACAATTTCAATTCCTACTGATGCAATATTGATTTTATCTTTATTAATTGTCTTTGCATTACTAGGTTATTTCTTTCACAACATCCTAGACAGACAAACCAATCAATCACTTGAAAAAGTAGACGATATTTCAAATCTTGAATTAGTCAAAGCAATACCAGAGGATAAATTAACCCTTAAGTCAACAAAAGTAAATCATGAAGCATCAGAAAAACCAAACATTAAAAAATCAAATTTCATCCCAGCTTCAAAATCTCTAGGTTTTGGTAGCTTAGCTATTTTAGCTATAGGAGGAGTAAGTCTTTTAGGGATTCAAACTATCCAAAATTCATATAAAAGAGTGAAAACGAGTCAGGTAAATATCAAGGTAAAAGATCCATCGGCAAAATCTTTATTATCAATTGCCAAAGTAAAATCATCAAATCAATCTCCAATTAAAATCAAAAAGATCAATTATGTTAATCCCTTATTAACAACTAATAATAGTTCCAACTATAATAATTTCTACCAGGTTAAGGAAAAACAAATAGAAGATTTTTTCTCTTTCTAAATCGTTTCCAAATCCAGTGTTGCTAATAAGCAAGTAATCAAAAAACAAACGCTAATTTAATAGAATGAATATTTTTTCTATATTTTGAGTATGATCAAGTAATTAATGAGGAAAAATCCATAGCAAAAGGGAAGCAATAGATCTACAGTTCAGAAAATTGATGAAGAGAAGAGCAATGGATGAAATCAATTGGAAAAAAGAATTACTTTATTCAGCAAACTTCAAGAAAAGGCAGGAGAACTTTTTGCAGAATGGATTAAAGTCATTATCTGATAGTTGGTTGCTTGGTATTCTCTACACCAGATGGAAAAAACTTAAAGGAATTAAAGAAAGAGCTGCACCTGATTGCAGTTCAAGTTTTCGGGAGTGGAATAAAAAAGTTGAGGATGCAGACAAATGCCAGTCGTGATAATTGGTTGGAATATTTACGATAAACTCCCAAAGGAAAAGCAAAAGAAATTTGTATTAGTACAACGATATAGAACTGATTATTTTTATGAATGTTATGAATATGAAAATGCGAAAGGGAATACAAATTATGAGTGGAGTGATAGATGTTTTAAGAATCAGGAAGAACTATTGGAGTTCTTTGGATACGAAATGATCGAAGATTTAAATTCAGATGCTGTTTATGCAAGAAGGGTAGAAACCTTTACTGATTATGATGAAAAGCAGTTATTGGAAATAAGTGATGCAAGCAATCAAATTAAAGTAATTAGAGCAAACCAAGATTGATTTTCTTTCAACATCTAAGAAGCTAGAAAGATCAATTTAAATTCATAATCAATAACTCAAAATCTTAATGCGGATGATATCAAGAAAACAACTTTTAATTTACAAGTAGTAAAATAAGACCAGACAAATTATTAATATAAGAAATATTAGATTGCATTATCTGTAGGGAAGACAGATCAAAATTACCATCTAAGACAACCTCTCAATAAGCAAAAGTAATGCAAGATTTTATTAGATCAAAAAGACTAAAATTGAGTCACCAATGAAAAAAATTTATTATTTTAGATCAATTAATCCTTAAATATCTAATATAATATATACTTATATTAATAAATTAAATCGTGAATGAAATTTGTACAAGAGAGCTTTTCGGTATCTGGATTTACACTAATAGAACTAGATCAGGTAATAATTGATTATTTATGGGCAATTATTCATAAAGGAACGGAAGAGAAAAAAGATCACAAACCAAGCATAGTTGCAAATATTAGTGAGTCTTATTCCATTTCAGATGAAAATGATTTTTTCATGAAAAATGTTTGCATGCCTTTAATCAAGGCGTATCGACAAACAAACAAGGGTTATGACCCTGTTAATCCAAATACTTTGCCCAAACCGAATACTAAGTTTGTTTTAAACGGTATGTGGGTCAACTACCAATATCAAAATGAGATTAACCCATATCACCATCACAGTGGAGTCTATTCATTTGCTATTTGGATGAAAATCCCTTATGAATCAAGCAAGTTAGCCGAATTACCACAATTCAAAGGTACAAAAAAAGAAAATATAAAGGCCGGTGGTTTTGAATTTGAATATATAAATACAATAGGTGATATTAAGAATAGAAGAATCCTTCTCTCACCTTCTTCTGAAGGTAAAATGGTTTTCTTCCCAGCAACAATGAGACATTGTGTTTATCCTTTTTATGGTACAGATGAAGCAAGAATATCAGTAGCGGGAAATATTTGGTATGGTGATTAATATGTACAAAATCCAGTAATAGCAGTAAATTATAATCATCTACAATGAAAATATAAACCATAATAACAATCTAAGGATTGGCAAAAAGATAAGTCGAGATGTGTCTCTTTTGATCAATTCAAAGTAGCGATTGCTAAACACAAAAGATCAAATGATTAATGACTAAGAGTACTGAAAATTCAATTGACCAACTAGATATTCCAAAAATACTTAATTCATACTTGACAACACCTCCTTACCGTTGCTAGTACATGTGTACTGCTACAGACACATGGTTCCAGCGTCCTCACCCTATGCCGTTTTTCGTGCATCAGATTGGAATTCAGTGGTAGCAGAACCTATTGGATTAAGGCAATGTCTTCGTATCGCACCCAAAAAGTTTTCCCCCAGAAGCGTTACAACCCAGCAGAGGAGTGGGAGTATCTCGAAGAAGACACTCTTAAGCACACACGTTCAGCTAGCGTTTGCATGACATGTCAACATTTCAATTATTGCTGCGACAGGCATTGCAGAACGATCCTTACATGTCATCTCCATCAACGTCTTATACCTCATGGAGATCATCTAACTTCAAAGTGTCTGTGTTGGATGCAGCGACTAGAGAGAAAGATTGGATGGTGTCCAGAGGCTGCTTGATCAAATGACAAAAGAACAGCTCGCACAAAAAATTGCTAAAGAAATCTACAAAGGGAGAGGAAAGCTAGAAAGCTTTCACGCCCTTCAATGTATTCGTAGTTATTTCTCTGATCTTTCGATGGATGACTTAGAAGGTATCGCAGGACAGTATGGAATCAATATTTAGCTTGATCAAATATTTAGTGAGCAATGAACCTTTCTATTACTAAAGCTACAAATACTCCTTTAAAAAAAACAAGCCAAAGTAATCCATAGTCACTCAGGCCAAGCTTCTTTTGATACCAGGCAATTAGTTGCTTGTGCTTTTCTATAATTTTCATTCTTCTACCTCAATAATTTCATAATAGGGACGGTCCCCATAATCAGCATCAGAACAACAAACATCAGAATATATTTCTTCTAATAGATCGTATGCCTCGTCATAGCTGTTAAATGATTGCTGAGTAATATCGTCAGATTCTTTATCGTGCCTGATGATTTTATAAATCATTGTTAGTGCTTTCAAGATTGTTCATGAGTAATAACGATCAGCCATCTCTTGGAGCATTTTTTTGATGTGCTCATCTTTAGCATTAGTTTCTTCTTTTAATTTCTCGCATGCACCTTTAACTTGCATCCAAACGGCTTCCATCACTTCCCGTTCTTCTTCTGTAGGT
>QCIR01000038.1 GCA_003216575.1 Prochlorococcus sp. AG-402-M23 | reverse complement strand
GTACCGATGTAAGGCAATAATGTGACGTGAACATAAACAACATCGTTTCTTTTTACATCCCCTTTAAATTCTCTTATTGCCTCCAGAAAAGGTAGAGATTCGATATCTCCAACTGTTCCTCCAATTTCTGATATCACTACATCTGCACCACTATTATCTGCTACACGTTTAATTCTTTCGCGAATTTCACGAGTGATGTGGGGGATTACTTGAACTGTTCTTCCGTTATAGTCACCCCTTCTTTCTTTATTAATAACAGCTTGATAAATGGAACCTGTCGTGACACTGTTTAGTCGTGACATTGCAGTATCTGTAAAGCGCTCATAATGCCCAAGGTCTAAATCAGTTTCAGCACCGTCTTCAGTTACAAAAACCTCTCCATGTTGAAAAGGGCTCATCGTCCCAGGATCAACATTTAAATATGGGTCAAGCTTCAAAATCGAAACACTGTACCCTTTTGACTTCAGTAGCCTGCCAAGACTTGCGGCAACAATTCCTTTGCCAATGCTTGAAACTACACCACCAGTGACGAAAACAAATTTTGCCATTTACTTTTCAATCATTCTTTAAGCTACCTTGATCCAGCTAAACGCCAAGAAATTTACATATTTTCTCTTTAGGATAATGTTTTTGCGGCTAATTTCTATCAATTCAATCAGGTTCGATCCAAGTCGAGGCTATATGGAGGTCTTCTAATTGTTTATTTTCTACTGTTGCAGGGGCTTTAGCCATGGAACAACGAGCTTGTTGTGTTTTTGGAAAAGCAATAGTATCTCTAATTGAATCTTCATTGGCTAAAAGCATAACTATTCTGTCAAGTCCAAATGCAATCCCACCATGTGGAGGAGCACCCATTGAAAGTGCATCAATTAAAAAACCGAATTGTTCTTCTGCCTCGTTTCTAGATAGACCAATTACTTCAAGTACAGTTTTTTGAAGTTCCGAGTTGTGAATTCTTAAAGATCCTCCACCAATTTCTAGTCCATTTAGCACGAGATCATACGCTTGAGCATTTGACTTGGGTAATTTGTCTTTCCATAAGTTTTTCGATTCACCAATATCTTCAGGCTTCGGAGCGCAGAAGGGATGGTGAATTGCTTCAAGACGATTTTCATCAGAATTGAATTCAAACATGGGAAAATCAGTTACCCAAAGAAAATTCCATTGTGTTTTTAATCCATTGTCTGAGATTATTTTGAGATCTAGAGCAATAAATTGACGAACTCTATCTAAAGTTCTATTAACAATATTTGTTGCTCCTGCACCAAAGAGTATTAGATCACCAGGTTGAGCGTTGGTTTTTAATAGGAGTTCTTTTATTTGTAGGGTAGTTAAATTATCCTTGATGGCTCCAATAGTATCGACTTCTTTATTTTCTCGAACTCGAATAAATGCTAATCCGCCAGCGCCAGCCTTTTGGGCTTCGCTAAAAATATCTCCACCTGGTTTTATTCTTACATTACTAATTAAATTATTTCCATCCTTAACCGTGATGCATTTGACGCATCCACCTGAAGAAATAGCATTTGAAAAAACTTTAAACCCACTTTTGGAAAATAAATCACTTGTGTTAACAAGTTCCATTCCATACCGAGTATCAGGTCTGTCAGTGCCAAACCGATCCATAGCCTCTTGCCAAGTCATCCTTGGGAATGGAGTTGGGATATTAATTCCTTTAATTTTTTTCCATATATTTACAATTAATTTCTCATTTAATTCAATTATCTCTGTTTCCTCCATAAAACTCATTTCAATATCTAATTGCGTAAATTCTGGTTGCCTGTCTGCTCGTAAATCTTCATCACGAAAACATCGAGCAACTTGGTAGTAACGTTCGATGCCACCAACCATCAACAATTGTTTGAATAATTGTGGTGATTGCGGCAATGCAAAAAATTCGCCACCACATACACGTGAAGGGACTAAGTAATCTCTTGCTCCTTCAGGAGTTGATCGAGTTAAAACAGGTGTTTCAACTTCTATAAACCCTTCGTTTTCAAGAAAACTTCTAGCCGCTTTTACAGTGCTGTGTCGCAATCTAAGATTTTTATTCATTCTTTCTCTTCTTAGATCCAAATATCTATGCTTCAGCCTGATTTCTTCTTTAACACTCTCTTCATCATGAATTGAAACTGAGAATGGGAGTGTACTAGTAACAGCATTGAGAATTTTTATATTTTTAGCTAAGACTTCTACTTCACCGGTTGAGATTTTTGTATTCAGAGCTTCCTCTGGTCTTGCTCTTACTAATCCATTGATTTGAAGTACAGTCTCATTTCTTAGACTTTCAGCGATGCTAAAAAGATCCTGACCTTGATCTGGATCAACTGTGATTTGAATTGTTCCAGAGCGATCTCTTAGATCAATAAAAATTACTCCGCCATGATCCCTTCTGCGATCAACCCAACCACATAGTTGAACATTTGCGCCAATTGCGGAAGTTCGTAGTTCTCCACAAGTCTGATTGCGCATGAAATTCTCAATCATCATGAATATTGAGTTTCCCACAAAGACCGGCTTTTATGCACAATACAGTTTCTACTTGCTCAAAAACCTTTTCGATAGAAAGGTCTTTTGACGATTATTGCAGGATGTTTTTTCCCTCTAATTTCAACTTCTAATTCGTTATTTATTTTTGCAATTTCGCTAGGAACATAAGCAAGAGCTATAGGTTCTTTCAATGTTGGAGACCAAGTTCCGCTAGTGACTATTCCAACAGTTTCGTTATTGTATAAAACTGGATATCCTTTTCTTGCAATTCCTTTATCCCGGACCTTAATACCAACAAGTTTTTTTCGCGTTCCATCTTCGACCTGTTTTTCTAGAGCTTTTCTCCCTATAAAATCATTAGGCATTTCTAAATGAACTAACCAACCTAAGCCAGCTTCAAAGGGAGTTGTATCTAAGTTGATATCGTTGCCATATAAATGCATAGAAGCCTCTAATCGCAGTGTATCTCTTGCTCCAAGTCCGCATGGAGTAACTCCCGATGCAATTAGACTCTTCCAGATTGACTTTGCTGTTTTTGGCGATGACAAAAATTCAAAACCTTCCTCTCCTGTGTAACCAGTCCGTGCAATAAAAATTGATTCTTGTGAGTTGATTAGATAAGGATTAGATGTAACAGTTCTGTGACCAAAACGTGGCAAATCCGATAAAGGTTCTTGAAGAATTTTCTCAAACGTACGGATTGATTCTGGACCTTGTATCGCAATTAATGCACCCTCAGGCATGAATTCGGATATTGTGATGTCCTTTTTAGAAAGATTTAGACTCAACCATTCAATGTCTGATTTTTTTCTTGCGGCATTAATGACTAGAATTATACTTTCATCTTTTTTATCTAAAATTCCTTGATCATAAATGATTAGATCGTCTTGAATTCCTCCATTTTCTTTTAAAAAAACCGTATAACACGCTTCACCAGGTCCTATTCGAAATACGTCTGAGGGAACTAAATTTTGTAATGCGCTTTTGATATTTTTCCCTTTTAATTGCACAACTCCCATGTGAGATATGTCGAACATTCCAACATTTTTTCTTACTGCATTGTGTTCTTCTATAAGCCCAGAAAAACTAACAGGCATTTCCCAATTTGCAAAAGGGACCATTTTACCCCTTAATTTTTGACATTCTTCGTAAAGAGGAGTTTGCAGTAATTTCATTTTTTGCTGAACGGTAAAAGAAATTCACTAGTAATAACGTGAACCTATAAGAATTTCTAAAACTAAATTTAATGCTTTGTGGTTCGATCCGGAAAGTTTTACTACTCTATGAGTCTTGGGTTGAGACTTAATGACTGTAAAAAAATCTTGTATAAGCTGCAATCAGTGTGTTTCAAGTCATTTTGATGCATTCTCATGGTGCAAACTTAGAAAGATAAAAATACATTCTGAGATATCTTCATTTGTTTCTTGCGGTCATTGGATAAAAAAAGAACCTAATTGCCCAAAAATTTCCGAAAAATTTGTTCATCAACAACTCGATTTTGGAAAAGTATTAGTTCTAAATGAGAATTAAACTCAATTTTTTTGGATTATTTGTTCAATAACATAATTAATGAACGTATAACTTTTGCAGCAAGAACACTACTAATACCAGCGTTATCTAGTTTGGGAGATAATTCGACTACATCAGCACCAATTAAGTTATGAGACTTGATAACATCTATTATTGCTGCAAAATCCCCCCAAAAATATCCTCCGGGTTCAGGAGTTCCTGTTCCTGGCATTATAGAAGGATCAAACCAATCTAAATCAAAAGTTAAATAGATTGGTTTCCCTTTAAAACTTTTTAGAGCTTCTTCTAAATATTTTGCATTCTCTCCTGAAGTATGTTGAATTAATCTTTTAGTATTATTCATTTCAAGAAATTCTGATCTTGTTCCACTTCTTATTCCTATCTGAAAGATCTTTTTGCTAGGTAGTATTTCTAAACATCTTTTCATGGTGCATGCATGACTAAACTTAGTACCTAACCATTGATCTCTAAGGTCTGCATGAGCATCTAATTGAATTATAATTAATTCAGGATAATTAGTAATTATCGATTTAATAACTCCACTCGTTATTGAATGTTCTCCACCAATAATAAGAGGTTTTAAATTATTTTTAAGTAAAATATCTGTTGCATCTCGTACATAATCAATTGTTAACTTTGGATCTCCAATTGGAACATTTAATGAACCTAAATCAGCAAAGTTTATATCCTCTAAATCTAAATTTAATTGCGGACAATATGTTTCAATTCCATAACTATCTTCCCTAACAGCAGAAGGACCGAATCTTGCCCCAGGTCTAAAGCAAGCAGTTCCATCATAAGGAACTCCTAAAAGCGAAACTTTGCATTGATCGATGTTTCTTTTTGCTCCCATAAATATTGCATCATCGTTATTAAATAGCGATAGATCTTTTAGTTTAGATTTAGTCATTTTTTTGTTAGTTCCCTTTCTATGAATACAGGAATACTATTAAAGGCACCTTTTTGCCATCGCTCACTCCAAATTTGACAATTTTCAGAGATCTCTTTCACTCGACTTTTTTTGGGATTCATGTATTTTGGCTTCTCCATAGATGCAAATGTCCAGCTCCATAGACCGCTTGGGTATATGGATACAGATCCATACATTGGATCTGCGTAGTCAAAAATTTCACGAAGAACTTTGATAATGTGTATATGAATTTTCTGAAAGGATTCTGGAGATTCACTTTGTGTTGCTAAAATTCCTCCTGGTTTAAGTATTCTTTTGCAATCTTTGAGAAATGAATTGCTGAATAATTCTTTGGAAGGTCCAATAGGATCTGCGCCATCAATAATAATCACATCATATGAATTCTCTTTTGTATTTTTTACCCAATCAATTCCATTCTTGATCTGTAAATTCAATCTTGAGTCAGACCATGCATTTCCTCCAATAGTAGGTAAATACTGTTTACTTAATTCAATAACTCTTAGATCGATTTCAACTAAATCAATAGACTTAATCTCTTTATATTTTATACATTCTTTTGCACTACCACCATCCCCTCCTCCAATAATTAGAATATTTTCTATTTGATTAGAACAACATAATGCAGGATGAATAAGACATTCATGATAATACTTTTCAGACTTTTCTGCTGTCATCCAACAATCATCAAGTAATAGTGCTTTCCCATATCTTTTACTTTCAAATATGGTAATTTTTTGAAAAGGGCTAAATTCTTCAAGTATTAATTTTCCCTGTAGTCCATATCTAACGCCTTCATGATACTCGTCAAGCCAGTCTGATCTTGTCTTTAGTTTGTTATTCATAATTATAATATTAATGCTTGAGATTAATCTTCGCTAGTTCCCAGTATTTCTCTAATTTCTTTTTTGATTGCAAATGTAATTCGCCCTCTATATTATGCTCTATGTACGTTAATCTTTCTAGGAATCTTTGATTAGTTTTTGCCAATCCTTCTTCTATAGATATGTTATGCCATCTTGCAATATTTATCAATGTAAATAATACGTCTCCTATTTCGGCTTCAGCCTCTGAAATCTTGTCAGTCTTTAATGCATCTTTTAATTCTTCTAATTCTTCATACAATTTATCCCAAATTTGATCACTGTTCTCCCATTCGAATCCGTTTTTTGAAGCTTTTTTAGAAATAATGAGTGCTGCTTTCGTGGAAGGTTGAGGTCGTATCTTTAACTTTAATCGGTCACTAATTGGACTTTCTGAGTTGTTTAATGGTCTTTCTTTATTCTTGATTTTTTCCCATGACTCTTCCACTTCTTTCATACTAACTGTTGATTTTTTTTGAAATACATGTGGATGCCTTCGAATGAGCTTTTCAGTGATTATGTCAATGATATCTGCAATATCAAATAAGTTTTTTTCTTTTGCTATTTGAGCATGCAAAATGATTTGTAATAAGAGATCTCCAAGTTCTTCTTTTAATTCATCAGGATTGTCTTCTCGTATTGCGTGAGCAACTTCATAGGCTTCTTCTAGAACATATGGGATCAAGGAAAGATGAGTTTGCTTGAGATCCCAAGGACAACCCATGATCGGATCTCTTAGGTCTGAAACTACTTGAAGGAGTTTATTGATTTTTTCTTCTGATTTTATTTGGTTTGTGTTTGTCATTTCTTGTTCTTTTAATAGAGCTGTTACTAAGCTCAGAAAACGATTTTTTTTGAATCGTTGATCTAATTATGATTAATTCTCAACAACAGAGCAGCTTGAGGTATAAAGTACATGAATTAGTCCAAGGACTAAAAGTTGTATGGGCGATTAGCTCAGCGGTAGAGCGCCTGCCTTACAAGCAGGATGTCCCTGGTTCGAACCCTGGATCGCCCATCTAAATTATTCTTTATTTATGCAAAATGGTCCTGGATTAAAAATTTCAGCAACAGCAACAGCAGAGTTAAACAGGCAAGCTGCTTTTACTGGAAGTCCAGGAGTTATGCATATTGATTTGTTGGATGATAAGTCTGGAGAGGGATGGAAATTTATCAGAATTAGGCCAGGAAAAAATGATGGTGTTCCAATCGCGAGATCTGATGGGATTACTTTGTATGCTCGACAAGATCAAATTCTATTTTTTCAAGGTCTTAAGCTGAATTATTTTGGTGACTTAAGTGGAGGTGGATTTTTGATTAGCACGCCAAAAGGTGCAGAAGCTTCTCCATGTGGATCAGGCTTTAGAAAACTTTCAAAAGTGCAATAATTTTATTAGAGAATTGATTTTATTCTTCTGGAAACAAGATCGAAGAAAGCTCATCAGAATCAACTTCATAGACGCGAGCTAAACTTGTCTCAATTGCGCTAGTTACTTCACCTGGTAAGAATCTCATGGCATTTAAAGCATCATCTGATATTTCTTCTGTAAGCAACTTTTCCTTACTATTTAATTTTTCATCGTTGATTACAG
>QCIR01000037.1 GCA_003216575.1 Prochlorococcus sp. AG-402-M23 | reverse complement strand
ATGTATTAGTATTATCACATCACTAAACCGACAAAGGAAGCACAAAGTGAGCATCGTGCTTTTTTGCCCCTTCTCACAAGGAGAACCAAGATGGGTCGAATCAAAACACCAAAAGTTGTTACTCCAGTTGAAGCACTGGAACATCCAGAAGAGTGGAATTATTTCACTGATCTTGAACTGGTGAAGTCAAGAGGCAGTTCTGTTTGTCTTACGTGTGAACACTTCACTTATACGTGCGAAAAGTCATGCGTCACTCTTTTGACTTGTCCTCTTCACCAACGTCTTATCCCTCAAGGTGAACATCTCACAAAGCGTTGCCTGAACTGGCAAAAGAAGAGGGTATTACAAATTGGATTGTGTCCAGAAGTTGCCTAACAAACCAAAAATTATTTCCTCAAAACCAATGAATTTAACTACCAATGCTGATTCTGTGATGATGTTTTGCATCATCGCTTCAATGACAATTTTTGATGCCTTCTCAACTCTTCTTTCGATCCTCAAGAAAGGAATATTTATTGATCAGAAATCGCTACTGATGCAAAAGACCAATAGCGAATTGAGGGCAATGCTGGTTGGTGTAGACAAAATTTCCAAACTCAATAAAAAACAATTAGTCGATTTAGTAATAGACAAAAATGAACTTTTTTAATCCTAAGAAGTTCTCAATGCATAGAGAAATCTTAAAAAGATTCTGGGGAACTGATCCATCAAAACAAATCACGAGTGTAGAAAAAACAAACTTTATACGATGTCTTTACAGAAAAAGTGACAAGGTTACACATGGAACTCAGGTGGAACTGTAACTTTTAATCTATAACTACATTTAGTAGTTATATTCACTCTCACTCAAGAGCGCCTACAAAAAAGAATGAAGATATAACTGGATTCTCAAGGATTATTTGAACGTGACAAACCCGAGATAAACTGACAAAGTTCATTAATAAAGAGAATTAGTTCTAGTTTATGGATTGATTTTCTGAATAATCGTAGAAAGTTCATTGAAAATATTTATTAATCTTCCTTTATGCGTAGTCAATGATTTTAGAAAGAATTAATAAGGGACAAGATTAGCAGTAAGATCTGAAAACCAAAAGAGAGAAAAGGTAATAGAAGATGAATGGTTCTGGTCAAAAAGGTGAGGGAAAGAAGAAAGTGAATGAAATTAAAACATTCTCAGTTCCATTTGCTTTAGGTGAACCCAAAACCAATATTACTATTAATACCAATAGTCTTTCTAAATCATCTAAAGACCAAATAATTAATCAAGCAATTAAGTTTCATTTACAAGGAAACATTTCAGAAGCAAAAGAATGTTATCAGTATTGTATAAATCAAGGTTTTAATGATCGCCAAGTTTTTTCTAATTATGCAGGAATTTTACAAGGTTTTGGCAATTTAAAAGAAGCAGAAGTCTCATTACGCAAAGCAATTGAACTTAAACCAGATTTTGCAGAAGCATATTCCAATCTTGGAGTCATATTGAAAGATGTTGGCAAATTAGAAGACGCAGAATTGTCATACCGCAAAGCAATTGAACTTAAACCAGATTTTGCAGAGGCATATTCAAACCTGGGAAATGTATTAAAAGATCTTGGCAAATTAGAAGACGCAGAATTGTCATACCGCAAAGCAATTGCAATTAAAACTGATTACGCAGAGGCTCATTCAAATCTGGGAAATGTATTAAAAGATCTTGGCAAATTTGAAAATGCATTTGATTCTTATCTAAAAGCAATTGATATCAATCCAAATCTTTCTAATATTTATCCCTCAATAACTAAATTTCTAAAAGATTCAGATCCATCCCAATTAAATAAATCACAATTAAAATATATAATAAATCTGCTGCTAGAAAAGAATGATATTTCTCATGAAGAATTATTCAATGCATTTAACTTTGTGTATAGCAATGAATTAATCACTAATCTAGAAAAATCAAACTCAGACTTCTCAAGCATAGAATTGATTATAAATAATAAAGTCATAGTTAATGCACTTAAAAAAATTATATTTCGTGATCTTAAGTTGGAAGAAATTCTAATCAAAGTAAGAAGAAATATATGCCATCGTATCGCTAAAAATATAGAGACTATTAATGACTCTGAATTACAATTTATTATGATCCTAGGACAACAATGCTTCCTTAATGAATATATTTACTCGCTAACTGAAGAAGAAAATACATCTATTAATACAATCATTAATAGATGTATTTATGAAGAATTAAATGAAACAAATGTATCAATTTTATCTTGTTATTATTCACTATATAAACTTATTGATAAGATTCCAAAATTAAAATCATTTAATTCTCCTAATCACAGTTTGACGGAATTAATAAAATTACAAATCACAGAACCTCTAAAAGAAATTGAATTATCCAAAAATATCAAAAAACTAGGGTTAATTAATAATTATATTTCTCAAAAAGTACAATCTCAATATGAAGAAAATCCATATCCTAGATGGAGATATAGTAGTCATCAAACAAATCAAAAGATATCTATTATTCAAGCAATTAATCGTGACATTAACCCTAATTATATAATACAAAATTTAGATAATAATCAATTAAAAGTTCTTATTGCTGGGTGTGGAACAGGTAATCAAATTTTACAAACACAGATATATAAGAATGCTCAAATAACTGCTATAGATTTAAGTTTAGCTAGTCTTGGTTATGCTCAAAGGAAAATAAATGAACTTGGAATTGATAATGTTGAACTAGTTCAAATGGATATCATAGAAGTTGCTTTACTGGAAATGAAATTTGACATTATTGAATGTGGAGGTGTACTACACCATATGGACGATCCTTCAAAAGGTTTGAAAACATTATCAAGTATTTTAAACAATAACGGATTCCTTAAGTTAGGTTTATATAGTGAGTTGGCAAGACAAAATATTGTTGAAGCAAGGAATTACATTTCTAGAAAAAAAATTCAGGCAAATGACGATAATATTCGTCATTTCAGAAAACAAGTTATTTCAGGTGATTTAACTGATTTAAACTCTTTAAAAACATTTAGGGACTTTTATTCATTATCAGAATTTCGTGATCTTTGCTTTCACTCACAAGAACATAGATTCACAATTGACCAACTTGCAGAAACTCTAAAGTCTAATGAATTAAAGTTTCTTGGATTCTTGCTTCCAAAACACATTAAATCTGTCTATGAGCAATATTTCCCTGAAGATAAACAGCAAACTAATTTACAAAACTGGGAAAATTTTGAAGAAAAACATCCCAACACCTTCAAAGGAATGTATCAATTCTGGGTTTCTAAAATGACTACATGAATCCTCAAAGAGCATCTAATTTTTGATTTTGTAGAAAAAAGAATCTTTGTATGATTTCCTCATGAAGACGCTGACAAAGTCACAAAACAAACCCGTGACAAACACGGGGGGTAAATCCATCTTATTTCGTCACCTAATATCAGGAGGCAAACTGATGGCAAACCCGATTTTTTAGACTATATCTACCTTTGTATAGACAATTTATTCCCACTCAATAGCTCCTACCATATATGGGGTATCAAAACGCAGTCATAGAAAGGATTTCTGAAGCACACTATACCACGTGGAACTCACGTGGAACGTTTATCCAAAGGAAAAAAGGGGACTCATAAACCGTAAAAATAAATCACTTATAAACCCAGTTAGCAGAAACTATTTTTGCTTCTGGGTTACTTTCTTTTGCAATCTTTTTTGCTTCGTCCATATTTCCTGCAACGATAGTTTCTTCAAAAGTCTTCTCCTCCTTGTCGATCATCGTGACTTGAAATCTCATTACCAATCGGGATAGAGAACATCGTCCTCAATAAGTACATAAAACTCTTTTTTTGCAAGTCGCTTTTCCCAATCAAGAAATGAACTCTGACAATTAGGAGTAGGAGGTTCTCGATATCTTTTCATCTTTTTCCAACGGGTATACAACGCACCTAATAACCAACTATCAGTTAAAGACTTTGGACCATGCTTCAATATCTTCTCTTTCTTTCCATTGAAGTTTGCTGAATCAAGTAGTTCTTGCTTCCAATCTATTTGTTCTCTCATTGCTGTTCTTACTCTTGTCCTTTTTGCAGTTTTAGTTGCTCATATCTCTTCTTCAATCTTTTGTATTCCTCATGAAGTGCACCCAGTTGCCATGCGTCTCGGAATCCTCTTTGACCCTCCATTAGCAGTCTCACTACTTCAGGTTTATATGTCTTCATTTCTAAGAACTCTTCTTGCCATGAGGTGTCATCCCATTTGGTGCTCATGCTTTTCCTCCATATTTTTTAAACTCATCCAATGAACTGACAACTATGCTCTTATAATCCTCAGGGAACCGTGCCTTCATGATTGCTGGAATTGCCAAACAGTCTGGATAGGGGTTATGCAAATAAAAAATAACTTCCTTCTCTTCCTTTAAAACAATGTAATTAGATAATCCACCTACATAATTATTTTTTTTAGTCATGCTGCCACTCCTTCTCTTTCAACAATCTTTTGAACTGTAGTTCTATTCATGTGTTCTTGTTCCTTTTTTGCAGAGTCTCATCAGTTTGTCTTTCCCTAGTGACAAAAGGTGCAGACAGGAGTAGAAAAGAAATAACAGAACAACTCCTCACACAATAGTTCTGTTGTAAAAAGGCACTCGACTTCGCGTAAGTAGGGTGCTTTTTTAATGGTTGGTTTTAAAGAATTGGCACATGTGACAGTTGAGAAACTCATCTGCTCATACTTGAGACCCATAGATACTTCAAATAAGTTCAATTTGTGAGGAGTTGAGATCCTCCGCAGTGGAAACAAGGAAACACTTGCGACTGATCTTCAAAAAGACCTGCTTTCGAGCAGGTCTTTTTGTGTCTAATTTTTTACCATCAATTTAAATAGTGTCTTAGGTAATAGATCGAAAAGGGAACAAGGTTCCTATGTTGGTACTAGAGGAAATGAGGAATTATGAAAGTTGGGTTAGTCGCTCTTCTACTTCTAAGTTCAGTTCCAGTTAATGCTCACGAATCCCAGAGAGGATATAGATATACAACTCAACGCTCTTGTTATAAGGAAACTTATAGAGAGGAATATGTAGCAGGGACAAGAGAATCGCAAGGATACGTGAAGTCCTTTACCGACAAAGTGGAAGTCCCTTGCAGTCCATTAGCAAAGGTTCATCATCACCACCACCCAATAACTTCTTACAACTACTCCAGAACTCGCTACTACCAACCAACAACCGCTTACAGAGTTTCCAGATCTAATCCTTCATCTAGTGCTTGCAGATCATCAAGAGCAACAAGTGGTCTTTTAGGCGGTGGTCTTGCCGCTGCAGTATCTAAAAAAGATGCTTGGGGTTGGGCAATTCCTTTAGGTGCTGTTGTTGGTTTAGGTGTTGGTGATGCGAACTGCTAAAGAACAGGTATTTGATCTCATGTTCCAATCATTCAGTTTGATTAGAACTGGGTTGGAGTTCTAGCACTTTGTTCCCGTAGGTCAGGGAAGTGATAAGTAAAGGAAATGGATTGTTCACACGGATCCAAAAGTGCTGAACTTAAAGGGGGCAACCAAAATCTTGCCCCCTTCTTTAAGGGAAGAAATTAAGGTTTCCAATACTCATCCCATTCATCCTGTAATTCTGTCTGCGATAAAGAGTTGTAGAAACCTCACCACTTCTTTTCGGAATTTGCGTCAGTTGCACTCACTGACACCATTAGATCTATTGCTTCTTCTTTGGTAAAGGATTTGCCTTGATTTGATTTGAATATCAGTTACGAAGCAATCTCTTCCCAAGGATCAGGTGAAGATAGTTCCTTGAATGGTATCAATTTAAAATCACCTCTCCTGATACCACTACAGATCAATCCATCTGGATGTTCTCTCTTAAATATTTCAACTGCATCTTCTTTTCGTTCTGATGGAATAGTGACTTTATAAATCACATCACCTGAATCACGAATCTTATAAACAAAAATCCAATCATATTCTTTACTATCCATTTTCAATTAACTACTTAGTCATTATTGTTTTAACTCACTTTGGTCTGATGAACCATTACACAAGTGCTGAACTTAAAGGGGGAGACCAAAATCTCGCCCCCCCTTTTTTAATGCAAATCACTTGACGACTCCAAATAACTTAATAGTATATCTGTACTATGACATTCCTCATGCCAGCAGTCCTAACTCATAAAGCACCTGCGTAATACCAGTGAGCAAGGTGCTTTTTTGATGCCTCGAATAAAAAAGAGAATTATGAATCAACCAATTAGAGAAGCATTGCCAACTCCAACAGGATGGTTAGTGTCACCCACTAGAGAATTTTGCATGTTCTTTATTCGTGATCCCAAATCCGAAATGGCATTTCCGAGAGTGTATACACAACTCAGGTATTGCCTTGAGGATGGCACTCCAACCAAATTAAAAAATACAAGAAGAATTGATCTCGAATCTGCTATAGAAACTTTGCATGAACTCTTAACTCAAGATTGGGAACTAATGGAACATCAGATCAGTGATGCTGCTGCTTAGTCATCGAATCAGATATCTAAGAATTCCAACTAGGGCGATGGCAATAATTCCATAAGTCCAAACGGAACCACTATTTCTTGAGACACATTCCATCCAATCTGGAAAACCATTATTTTCAATGATGAATAGATAAAGCAATCCCAAGATCAATACTGGGATAACAAGTGCATAAATGAAATTCAACATCTATAGATTATGATTAGTGATTAGAAAATTAGACTCAGGAATTTCTAAATGGATAACTATCAAAATGTAGATGTTGATAAATTAGCAAATATTTATTTTGAAGGTAACGTTATTAGTCGGAACATCTTTTTAAAAGATGGTTCAAAAAAACATTAGGAGTAATGTTGGAGGGTGGATATAAATTTAAAACTGCGTCAAGAGAACTCATGCAAATCCATTCTGGAAAACTAAATATTAAAATTGCAGATGATCAAGATTGGACATTAATAACAGAGGGTATGGATTTTGATGTCCCCAAAAATTCTTCATTTTGTTTAGAGGTTTTAGAATTAGTAAACTACACATGCTCTTATTTTGATGATTAAAAAAATTAAAGTAAGGAAATACTTGCAACTGATCTTAAAAAAGACCTCCTTTCGAGCAGGTCTTTTTGTACCTTTTTAAATACTGAGTATACAAAAATATGTAGAGAAGTCGTTCACAGATTCTTAGCAACAAATCCTAGATATTCAAACAACAAGTGTAGAGAAAACAAACTATCTACTATTTCTCTGTAGAGAAAGTAACAAGGTGACACGTGGAACTCACGTGGAACATCGTTTTTGAGTGACTGACTACGTTTTACTGCCCTGAACTATTCCCACTCAATAGAACTTCGCAAAAGAGCACCCTCAAACCCCAGTCATAACGATGGATTGCAAGAGCAAAAACACTCAATGATGCTTTTGTAGAGAAATAATATATAGACCTACTTTTTATTCTCACTCTATAAGTGGTAAATGATTGCAAAAAGAATTAAGAGGATTCAAATTAGTAGTAAAATCGGAAGAAGTAAAAAAGAGAAAAGATAAGAGAAGATGGATAATTCTAGTCAAAAAGGAAAAAGAAAGAAGAAAAAAATCAATAAAGTAAAAACATTCCCAGTTCCATTTCCTTTAGAAGAAAATCAAAGAAATCTTACTATTAATACAAATACACCTTCTAAACCTTCTAAAGAACAAATAATTAATCAAGCAATTAAGTTTCATTCTCAAGTAAACATTCCAGAAGCAGCAAAACTTTATCAATATTGCATTAATCAAGGGT
>QCIR01000036.1 GCA_003216575.1 Prochlorococcus sp. AG-402-M23 | reverse complement strand
AACAGCTTTAATTTTAAATCTGGCAGCATCAACATTAAATTCAATCAGATTTTGTGGTGATGGTCATTTAAAAAAATATATATTAGTTAATTTTTTAATACCAATTCTGTTAGTTTCAATTCCCTCTACAGTTGTTGGAGGTAACTTGAATATCTCTGATACCTTACTTAGATATTTTTTATCTCTTATACTGTTTCTTTCCGGAATGAGATTTTTAATTACATCGTTAATAATAAAAAGTGATGTTATAACTAATTATAAGCTGCCCTCAAAAATTGCTATTTTTTTTACTGGCTCAATACTTGGCTTATTATCTGGGATTACTGGCACAGGTGGAGGTATATTTTTAACTCCTCTATCTATTTTACTTAAGTGGATGCCACTGAAAACAACAGCTGCAGCTTCATCAGTTTTTATTTTTTTTAATTCTTTAGTTGGAATAATTACATGGCAAACAATAAATAATTTTTCCAAAATTAATTTCACATCTAATATTTTTCTTCATTTAATTATTGTATTATTTTTTGCTTTTTATGGAAGTTCTCTTGGTAGCAGAACATTTGATGATAATTTTATTAAAACAATTATTTCTTTCATCTTATTTTTAGCAAGTTTTAAATTAGCGTTTGCATGAAATTTAATTATTGATTCGATCCAGAAATATATCTTGAACAGATAGTTGCTTTTTGGCTTTTTGTTGTAATTCCTTGATGTCTAGTTGAGGAATAAGCTCTGAAATTTGGCGTGAACTATATTTTGTGCCGATCGAACCTAGTGCTATTAATGCTTGTTCTGCAATGGGATGGCTACCATTTAAAGCGAGCTGTCTGAGACGATCGATAATAGCATCTTCATTACGCCTTTGAAGAATTTTGATTCCTTTAATGACTACTTCATCTCTAAAGTCTTTTAGTGGTTCATTAACTAATTCTAAAAGCTCAGTTTCATTCAGTAAATGAGATTTAAAACTTAGGAGTTCTAACCCAGCTATTCTAATGGCTTGGGATTTACTCTTCAAAATTAATTTTAATTGGCTGTTAGTTAGAACAGCTCCCCAGCAAGCAAGTGCTTTTAATATATTTATATCTAGATCTTTTTGTTCATCAAGTTGATTAAGTAAGAAATCTCTTGCCTCAATTTGGTGGCAGATACCAACTGCATAGATCAATTCAGGTTGTCCACCATGTTTTTTTATTAATGATTTGATTGATGCCCAACCTTTATCAGCTAAAAAACCTAGACGTTCGCATAATAAATGTCTTATCTCATAAGGGAGAGATTTCGAATAAGCTTGTTCAATCCACAATGGATCTTTAGGTATATTTTTTTTATTAAATCTATCCCGAATTTCTTTCTCACTTGGAGTAGCCATCTTAATCCACTTTTTCCTTCGCTGAAAAATTTTCAACAAGTATCTGTTTCAGAGTATTTTTTATTTCATATTTAGGAACTTTTTTAAGATGAATTTTACCAATTTTATTGGATGGCCCTTGTTCACCTCCAATACAAATATCATAAGCATCAACTATTTTTCCTTCAGAATCTCTTCCTTTTTTGCCTGTTAACCCAATTGCACCCATATATGCTTGACCACAACTATTTGGACATCCAGTCCAATGAATTTTGATTTCATCATCTAGGTCCAGTTCCTGATCGAGTAGTTGAGAAACTTCTAATGCAGTATCTTTAGTATTTGTTAGAGCAAAATTACAATAGGTATTGCCAGTGCATGAAACAGTTCCTGCGGATAAATGTCCAGGATTCAAAGGGAATTTATCTAATAGGTTTTCTTTTTTGAACTCTTCTAATTTCTCCTTAGGAATATCCGTAATTATTATATTTTGATCTTCTGTTAGGCGTATATCCCCTGATCCATAATTTTCACTCAGCAAGGCAATGTCTTGAAGATCCTCTGAGCTTAATCTTCCTACTGGGATGTGTAATCCAGCAAAAAATATATCTTTTTGCTTTTGCTGGTTAAAACCAAGAAAGGACCTAGGGATTTTGCAAAAGTCACTACCAGGATCAGTCTTAAGTTTTCCGAACCGTTCTTCAACTAAATCTCTAAAATTTTCAATTCCAATTTTGTTCAAATACAATCTAAATCTTCCTTTAGGTCGAGCAGAGCGTTCTCCATGATCTCTCCAGAGACTTAAAACAGCATTTGTAAACTCACAAATTTTGTTATCCTCAATCCAGACGTTTAGCGGAATGGCATAGTCGTTTAATACTGATGAAAGTATTCCACCCACCCAAACACTAAATCCTAAAATATTATTCACTTTTACAGGTAAAAAGACTAAATCGTTATGTAAAAGAAAATTATCTTTTGAACCTGCGATTGCAGTATTCCATTTCCTAGGTAAATTTGAAAAATCTTCATTCCCTTTACCATTATTTGTAAGATAATCATTTAATTGGTTTACATAATCTCTAGTGTCAATAATTTCTTCAGGATCAATACCCGCTATTGGATTACCAGTTATATTTCTCGGATTATCGAAACCAGATTGAATACTATAGATTCCAGCTTTATTTAATCGTCTAAGAATTTCAGGGAAATCACTTATTAAAATTCCCCTAAGTTGAAGACTTTGTCTTGTTGTTACATCACAACTTCCACTGTCTCCGTATCTTGCAACAATTGAGGAAACAATTTTTAATTGATGTGAATTTATAACACCATTTGGGACTCTCAGCCTAAGCATGAATTTACCTGGTGTTTTTGGCCTCCAAAACATCCCATACCATTTAAGCCTGAGCTCTAGGTCAGTTTTATCCATCTCTTCCCAGCCTATTTTTGCAAAATTTTCAATTTCTTTACCAATTAATAATCCATCTTTAGTTGCTTTATTTTGTTCAATTTTATTTAATTTTTTCTCTTGCAAATAAGATTTCATGATTTGGTTGCTACTCATCATTTAAAAATTAATATTTTCAAAGCAAAATGGTATCCATCAGATCCATGATTGCTTTGAGTTATTGAAGATTGGATATTATCAACCTATTAATCCCTAAAACTGGGACTTACTATGTAGCAAAACATACAAAATCTTGAACTTAGAATTGAGAAAGAAAATGTAGTTTTTGATACAATTAATACCCTTGTTTTATTGTTTTTAGTCAAATAATTCCCATCATTTTGATGAAGGGTTTTATCAGGAAATTTTTATTTATTATTCTTACTAAGAAATTAGTTCAATGCACAAATCTTCTAATAATTTATTGTCTTTAAAAAATCTTGAATCTTTTGAAGGCATCCAAAAGACAAAAATAAAGCCTTTTCTAAAAGAGATATTAGATTAATAATTCATGCTTCGAAAAATGGTTTTATTCATCCTATTATGGATTTTATCATCAATCAAGTTCAAAAAAGAAGAGGTAAATTAGTAGAATTATAAGTCTTGACTGACAATTCTTATCAAACTTCTTCGTCAAGGTTTATTTAGCTCTTACTCTTATTACCAGGTAATCATGTCAGGATAGATGTTCCTTTGATAAGAAATAGATTGAACAATGAACTTATCAATTCTAAATTAACTCCTTATCTTGAATCGTCGAATAATTGGATTAATATTCTTATTGAAATGATAAAAGTCGAAAAAAATTAGTGACACCAGTACTTTTGCATCACCCTCTGCGATCCAATATTGCATCTGATCATTTGCTATTCTTAGGCAATAGGCTAGCAATCCAAACTGCATCTTGGACAGAATGGGATAAATTTTTAGAGCAGCCCAGTATGAATTATTATCCAATAAATTATTGCCTACAGCAAAAACAAAATCTTTAAATAGAATCTTTTCTATTTCTTCTTGACTTGAAATCAAATCTTTTAGAAATGGTTAAATTAATTTATTAAGTGAGCTGCCATAATGTTTGTGAATTCGTTTAATACTGCTTTTTTCCTCCAGAAAGATAGTTCTAATCAGAATAAAAATTATCTTCTAATACCTTATGTTTTAATTTCAAATAAGAATATAAAAATTGATAGTAATGAAGAACAGCTAATATGCTTTATTGAAATCATTAATCGTGGCTTTGTATATATATTTGGGCAATTGCTATGAGTAAAAAGGAATTTGGTACTGTTTATCTAGTAGGAGCAGGTCCTGGTGATCCTGATTTATTAACCGTGAAAGCACAAAAATTAATCAGTCAGTGTGATGCTCTTGTATATGATTCATTGGTTCCATTAGAGTTGCTTCAATTAGCTTCTTCTAATTGTCAACTTCACTCAGTAGGTAAAAGGCGTGGTCATCATTCGGTTCCTCAGAGGACAACGAATGAAATTTTGTTTGATTTAGCAAAGAGTTGTTCTTGTATCGTCAGATTAAAAGGAGGTGATCCATTCTTGTTTGGCAGAGGTGCGGAAGAAGCGGCATATCTTTGTAAAAAAGGTGTTCCAGTTGAAGTTGTTCCTGGAGTTACCGCTGGTATAGCTGCTCCTGCTTATATGGGGATACCTATCACTCATAGACTTGCTGGATCTTCAGTTACTTTTGTGACTGGACATGAGGGGATAGATAAAAAACGCCCAGCTGTAAATTGGCGATCTTTAGCTAAATCAAGCGATGGAATCGTTATATATATGGGTGTTCATAATTTAAAATTTATCTCATCAGAGTTAATTGCTGGTGGTATGAATCCTGAGACTTCTGCAGCAGTTATTGAGCAGGGGACTGTAATTGGTCAACGTTATATTAGGAGCACTTTGGTAAAGCTTTTTGAGCGAGTTCAAGAAGAAAATTTCAGGTCTCCTGCGATTGTTGTAATAGGTTCAGTTGTGGATTTTCAAGTCGAAGCTTGCTCTCCAAAGCCAGCTGAAGTGACATTCCCAATTCCTATATAGAGAGTGTTTAAGATATTATTTTTTTGATTTTAATAAACTTAACCAAAACTTTTTAGGGTTGGTTGATATTTTTAATTCTTTTTTGTTTATTTTTTGAATTGGACGACAACTTAGGCTATTGATTAAAAACCATTCATCATTATCTTTTGGTGTGGCTTCAATGAGTGTCTCTTTTATTATGTTTAAATCAATTCCTCGTTGACGCATTATGCCAGGTAGACAACCACTATTAGATGGTGGAGTTAACCAATTATTTTCTCTTTTTACTAATATATTTGCTGTAGTGGCGCAACATATTTCACCTTGATTATTTAATAATAGTGCATCATTAAAGCCTATATTTCTTGCTTCAATACGTGCTTGAATCCCTTGGTTATAGGAAAATGTTTTACAAGAACTCAATCGGCTAAAAGAATTTCTTCTTTCAGTTTGACTAATTATTGTAGATATAGATTCAAAATTTGGTTGATAAGAATCTATCTCCAACCAAAAACTATGAAGGCTTGTCTTGCTGATATCGATTCCACGTTGTTTTGATGCTCCTCGAGTCCAATTAATACGAATTACTCCATTGACATTATTTAATTGCGATCGGTTAATGCCATCTTCAACGAGTGAAATCAACCATTTTTTTGATGGTGGAGGATTCATTTCTAAAATACTTGCACTTTTTTCCCATCTATTTAAATGCTCATTAAGAAGCTGCGGAACTCCATTCAAGATGAAAATCGTTTCAAAGATTCCATCCGCAAAATTCAGTCCTCGATCATTAATTGGGACCTTTAAATCTTTGAAGATTCCCCATTGGCCATTGATCCAGCCTAATTTTTTGCTTTTATTTTCAATCATGTTAATGCTTTTAAAAGTGGCATTAATTTCCAATTCATTTCTTCAGCTTCCTTTTGACTATCTGAATCTGCAACAATTCCACATCCAGCATGAGCAGTGATTGAGGATTCTTTAATCATTAAAGATCGAATCAGAATATTGCTATCAAGAATGCCATCCCAATTTATATTTAATATTGATCCACAATATGGACCTCTAGCTGTCGGTTCAAGTTCATATAATCTTTTACAAGCTCTAAGCTTGGGTGCTCCTGTTACTGAACCACCTGGCCAGCAGGCTTCAAGCAAGTCAACCCAAGTTTTATTTGGATTGAGATTTCCTTTTACTACTGAAGTTAGATGATGAACTTGAGAATAGCTCTCTAAAACTAGTAGATGGGGAACATTGATTGAACCAGGTTTGCATACTCTTCCAAGATCATTTCTTAGTAAATCTACAATCATTACGTTCTCAGCATGATCTTTTGGACTACATATAAGCTCTGCTGCCCAATCAGCATCCTTTTCTGGATCTCTATCTCTGGGTCTAGTTCCTTTGATTGGTCTTGTTTCGACCTCACCACTGGGTAAAGCTTTCAGAAATCTTTCTGGTGAAGTTGATATAATAGCTTCTCCTTTTGCCATTTGATCTCCAATAATTACCCCAGAAAATGGAGCAGGAGAGCATTTTTTGAGTTTTGAATATACGTCTATTGCACTTATGGACTCTGGTAGCAATGCTTGGCATGAAGTAGTTAAATTTGCCTGAAAAATATCACCGTTTGCAATCCATTTTTTGATTTCATCAACTCTTTCAGAATATTCTTGACTTGTTAACTTCCATTGCCACGATTCTAAAGGGATACTACACCTCTGCTCTATTTTTATTGTCTCATCATTATCAGACTTGGAAAGCTGTTGATGAGAATGATTCTTTAGGAAATTTTCCATAATTGAGATGCGCTTTTCATCTTTGCCTTCTAGCCATAGTTCTTGCTTTTGAAGATCAAATTTTAATATAGGATCATGCGAGGCTATCCATAAAGTTGCCATAGGACTTGTTTTCCATGGATTTTGTGGCTCTATCCAAGATGCAGCTTCATAACTCAGCCAACCAGTCCAATGCCCTTGTGGTAATTCGCGTAAAATTTTAAAAGGATTTGAATTCTTTTTTGAAATTTCTAATCCTTTAGAACAAAACTGCTCTAAAGGATTAATTCCTAAGGTAACCCATCGACCTAAATCACTCCCATCGCCATCAAGCCAAATAAATCCTGCCTCTCCCCATTCTTGAATCAATTTGTGAGCTACTAGTTCAGGTGATTTCCACGGACATAGTAGTCGTTTAATGTTGTTCACTAGATGTTTTGACTACATAGATCTTCTCGACCTATTTCTTTTAATGCTTTATCTCTAATACGACAACTATCACATCTACCACATGGCTTACTTTCACCTTGATAGCAACTCCACGTTTTTTCTATAGGAATTTTTAAGCGTAATGCCTCTTTAAAGATTTTTGTTTTCTCCCAATCTAGTAGTGGAGCCCAGAGTTTTATACCTTTCCCCTCGCGTCCTACTCTGCTGGATAAGTTGGCTAATTCTTGATATGCTTCTAAATAATCTGGTCTACAGTCTGGATATCCAGAATAATCCATTGCGTTGATGCCTAATGCTATTCGATTGGCTCCACGAGCTTCTGCAAGACTCAACCCAATAGCAATAAAGATCGTGTTTCTACCTGGAACATAAGTGTTAGGAATAGTATTTTTTTGTATGCCTTTAGTGGGTATTTTTTGTGACGTGTCGGTTAAGGAGGACCCACCCCAAGAAGATAAATCAATCTTAATTGTTATGTGATCTTCAAGATTTAAATCTTTTGCTATATCTGCTGCTGCTTGTAACTCTTTAAGATGTCGTTGGCCATAATCAAAGGATAATCCAATCACTTTTTGACCAGTTTCAATAGCGATACAAGCAGCTGTAGCTGAATCAATTCCTCCGGAAAGTAATGCAATTGTTGTTTGTTTAATCATTATTTTTTTTTAATCTAATGAAGCAAAATCTCATTTATCTAGATGGTTAGAGTACACCTAGCCATTTGTGAGTTTGCATACTTAATTTCCAATCAGGATTGTTTTTTACAAACTTGATTGCGAGTTCTTTCCCCTCTTCATTTTCCCATCCTGCTTGCAAGAAAAATTGAGGTTTAATCTTTCCATTGTTTTTTATTAAATCAGCCATTTTTTTAGCAAAAATTAAATCTTCAGTGTTCTGTATAACAACTTTTAATTCTTGGCAAGATAACAGATTATCAAGGCGTGGAGGAGCATGCCGTTTAGGAGATAATGTTATCCAATCTGGGTTGCCACTTAGTCTATCTACGCCACTGGTTTCGAGATGAATTGGAATAGATTTTTTCTCTAAGTTGAGTGTAGATTTTCTAATTTCTTTGCATAGATGATCTAAATTATGATGTAATGGTTCACCTCCAGTGATTACAACAAAAGCTGCACCTTCCTTTTGGGCTTTGGCTGTGCTAATTGATAAATCTATCAAACTTTGTTGTGGATGAAGTTCTGAATTCCATGAATCTTTCGTGTCACACCAAGGACATCCAACTTTACAACTAGCTAATCTGATGAAGTAAGCGCTTCTACCAGCATGTTCTCCTTCTCCTTGTAGAGAATGAAAACATTCCACTACTGGTAGAGATGGTTCCATTTATTGCTGTTCAAGTGATTGTTTTTCAATAATTTTTGATTGTGGATTGAATGCCTCACTTGGTGAGGATGGTACGCGTAATTGTGCAGCTTGAA
>QCIR01000035.1 GCA_003216575.1 Prochlorococcus sp. AG-402-M23 | reverse complement strand
ATTATTAGGGAATTTTGTCTAATTAGAATTTTATATGGATTTGGTGTTGAGAACTTTTTTAAAAAGCCTAAACTTATAAAGTTATTAATTACGTCTGGTCTTTAATTAATGAGCAAGACCTTTCTAATTGGATCATGTGAACCATTTAGTGGCAAGTCAGCTTTAGTTCTTGGCATAGCAAGAAATTTAATTGCTTCAAATTATTTGGTTAGATTTGGAAAACCATTGGCCACAAGTCTTGAATTGAATGTCTCTGATAATGGAGGTATTCAAGACATGATTGATGATGATGTTAGGTTTGTTGGAGAAACATTGAAATTATCAGTTCACGATTTAATTCCTTCTATACATTTTTTAGCTTCTTCTACTGCCAGCCAGAGGATACATAATAATACTTTAGATTCTAAAATCAAATTTGATGAGTTCAAATCATCTCTTGATTCTTCAAATAATGTGATCAATATTCTTGAGGCAGCAGGTAGTTTGCATGAAGGGCTTTTATATGGATTAAGTCTCAGCCAACTTGCTAAAGGTTTAAACGCTAAAGTTTTGCTAGCTCATTTTTGGCAAGATAGTAGAAGTGTTGAAGCTTTATTGGAGGCTAAGAATCAACTTGGGGATCATTTAAGTGGTGTAGTCCTGAATGCCGTTAATCCTGATCAAATCAAGGAAATTAAAGAGAAAATAGTTCCCTCTCTTAAATCATTAGGTTTAGATGTTTTTGGAGTCATGCCTAGATCCCCTTTATTGAGAAGTGTCACTGTGGAAGAATTGGTTAGACGTTTAAATGCTCGAGTTATTTGTTGTCCTGAAAGACTTGAGTTAATGGTTGAGACACTCAGTATAGGTGCAATGAGCGTTAATTCTGCAATGGAGTTCTTTCGAAGAAGGCGGAATATGGCTGTAGTTACAGGTGCTGATAGAACCGACATCCAATTAGCTGCTTTGGAAGCATCTACTCAATGTTTAATACTTACAGGAGCTGGCGAACCATTGCCTCAATTAATTAATAGATCAGAAGAATTAGAAGTCCCATTACTCAAAGTTGATAGAGATACACTTTCAACTGTTGAGGTAATTGAGCAAGCATTTGGTCATGTTCGTCTTCATGAATCAGTTAAGGCTACTTATGCTTTTCGTTTGGTTCAAGAACATTGTGATTTGGATCGAATCTTTAAAACTTTGGGAATTTCTACTTGAATTTATGAATAGTGCTAACTTTAAATTATCTGAATTAGGATGCCCTTGAGCCGATCGCTCGATCTTCCAGCATTGGGACGAGTTGATACTCTCGCTCAGGAATTGGCCTTGTTGAAAAACGAGGGAAAAAGAAGAATTGCGTTTCTAGGCAGCAGGCATGTTCCAGTTGTTTCTATACATATAGTTGAATTAATAGCAAGGTCTTTGGCTCAAGAAGGTCATTCCATAATTACATCAGGCTCTCAAGGCGTAAATGCGGCAGTGATTCGAGCGGTTCTAGATATTAATCCTTCTCTCTTAACTGTTTTGTTGCCTCAATCTATTGACAGGCAGACTTCCGAGGTTAAAGATCTTCTTGGTAACGTTTTACACCTAATAGAAAAAGAGGAGAATAATGACTTGCCTTTGCCAATGGCAAGTAGTCTTTGTAATCAAGAAATTATCAATAGATGTGATCAATTGATTTGTTTTGCGTTTCATGACAGTGAAACATTATTGAGTAGTTGTCATAGTGCTGAAGATATGGGCAAAATAGTGAGCCTTATGTTTTTCGATTGATCTTAATCAAAATGATTATCTAGTCAAAGATGATTTTCTAAGTCTATAAAATTTCTTAAAAATATATTTATAAGCAATTTGTCTTTTTATTAATAAAATAGTAGTAAGAAAGATAAAATTTTTATGCCATCTTCTTATTCTTTTGACGTAGTTTCAGAATTTGATCAGCAGGAATTATTAAATGCTATTGATCAGTTGAGGAGAGAAGTGGATCAAAGGTATGATCTGAAAGACTCAAAGACAAAGATAGATATTAAAGAAGATGAATTATTTATTGTCTCTCTAAGTGATATGACAATAGCATCTGTGAAAGATATTTTATTACAGAAAGCCACTAAAAGAAATTTATCATTAAAGATATTTGATTTTCAGAAAATTGAAACTATAGGAGGGAGTATGGTAATGCAAATTGTTAAATTAAAAAAAGGCTTGCCTCAAGAAATCTCAAAGAAATTAAGTAAGTTAGTTCGAGATAACTTGAAGAAAGTAACTGTATCTATACAAGGAGATAGCTTGAGAATTACAGGTAAAAATAAAGATGATTTACAATCTGCAATTAATTTAATTAAGAAGCAAGAAGAAAATTTAGAAATAGCTCTACAATTTCAAAATTATAGATAGTAAATTAATAATTAAAAACTTTATTACTAAGATTTTTTATGGAGCAATTAATAGAAAGACTTTCTAAAAAAGCAGTTTTTTTATCTGGACAGTCAAAAAAAGAATTAGAAAGAACATGTTGGATGATTGTTCATGAGCATAAGCATGGGGTGATGCCAACAGAATATGATATTAGGGAGATTGATGAAGAACTATATTTGGAGGTTTTAAAAACAGCTAGAGATATGGCTTAGGTAAAGAAAAGAGATCCTTTTTATTTATTGAAAATTACAATCTGGTCGGTTTAAAAATAAATTTATTATTTTTTCTATCTAACAATTTTCGCAATACTTGCTAAATCAACATAAAATCATTTTTAGATAATCTTTTTTATGACAACTCCATTTCGTAATGTGACTCCGAATGGACCAGGTGGCACAACAACTCTTCTACTTGTCCTTTCATTTACCGGATTTTTACTTCTTACTCAAGCATTTTTCGTTGTTCCTGCTGGACAAGTTTCAGTTGTTACAACATTAGGGAAAGTAAGTGGTGGATCACGTAAACCTGGTTTGAATTTCAAAGTACCTTTTGTTCAAAATACTTATCCTTTTAATGTTCAAACTCAAGTTAGACCTGAGAAGTTTGATTCATTAACTAAAGATTTGCAAGTCATTTCTGCCACGGCTACTGTTAAATATGCTCTAAAGCCTAATGAGGCTGGAAGAGTCTTTAAAACTATCTCTTATAACGATAGAGAGATATATAACAGGATTATTCAACCATCATTACTTAAAGCACTCAAGTCAGTTTTTTCAAAGTATGAGTTGGTAACAATAGCTAGCTCCTGGAGTGATATTTCTGAGTTGGTTGAGCAAACAGTAGCTGATGAACTTAATAAGTTTGATTACGTTGATGTTCAATCACTTGATTTGACTGGCTTGACTATTGCTGATGAATATCGAGCAGCTATCGAACAAAAACAGATTGCTGAGCAGCAATTATTGAGAGCTCAAACTGAAGTGAAAATTGCAGAGCAAGAAGCTCTTAGATACGACACGTTAAATAAAAGTCTTGATGATCAAGTCCTTTTCAAATTGTTTTTAGATAAATGGAATGGTGAGACACAAGTTGTCCCTTCATTACCAGGAAATAGTTCAGGAAATGTTCCTGTAATAGTTAGAGGAAAAAATTAATTAGCCTTAAATATTGATTATAAAAAATCCAATTTAAATTAATAAATTGGATTTTTTTTTATGAGATTTCAGAGAAACTTTCTTTAAACGCTTTTATTGTTGAATTTATATCATCTTCAGAATGAGCAAGGGAAGTAAAACCAGCTTCAAAGGCACTTGGGGCTAAATAAACCCCTTTTTGAAGCATTAGTCTGTGTAGCTTACTAAAACGATCTGTGTCAGCAGACTTGGCTTCTTCAAAGTTTCTAACCGGACCATCACAAAGATAAAAACCAAACATTGCACTAATGCTTTGACCGTGGATGGCAATATTTGATTCTTTTGCCGCTGAAATGATTCCATCCAAGAGTTTTTTTGTAATAGCCTCTAATTTTTCATAAGTACCTTCTTGTTTCAGAAGCTCAAGAGTCTTAATACCTGCTGTCATGGCAAGTGGGTTGCCGCTCAATGTACCTGCTTGATACATAGGACCAGATGGAGAAACCATAGACATGATTTCTTTACGGCCTCCATATGCTCCTACCGGGAGGCCACCACCAATAACTTTACCCATAGTGGTTAAATCAGGTGTAACTCCAAAACGCTCCTGGGCTCCTCCGTAACTGATTCGAAAACCAGTCATGACTTCATCAAAAACTAAAAGAGCTCCGTTCTCTTGAGTTAGCTCTCTTAGTCCCTCTAAAAATCCTGGTTCAGGTGTGATGAATCCTGCATTTCCTACTACAGGTTCAAGGATGACTCCTGAAATAGCATCGGGGTTCTCTGCAAATAGCTCTTTAACTGCTTCAAGATCGTTATAAGGGGCAGTAAGAGTATTGGCGGTTGTACTTCTTGGAACTCCTGGTGAGTCGGGTAGTCCTAGTGTCGCTACGCCTGATCCTGCCTTAACCAAAAACATATCTGCATGACCGTGATAGCAACCTTCAAACTTGATAACTTTATCCCTCCCAGTGAAGGCTCTCATCAAACGAAGAACAGCCATACATGCTTCTGTACCACTATTCACAAAGCGAACCATTTCCACGCTCGGCACTGCATCGATAACCATTTCAGCAAGATGGTTCTCAAGCACACAAGGGGCTCCAAAGCTAGTACCTTTTTCAAGTGTTTCTTGAAGAGCAGCAATTACTTCAGGGTGGGCATGCCCGCAAATTGCAGGTCCCCAGCTTCCTACATAGTCGATGTATCTGTTCCCATCAACGTCCCAAGCATAAGGACCTTTGACTCGATCAAAAACGATGGGATCACCTTCAACGGATTTGAAAGCTCTTACAGGTGAACTGACTCCACCAGGCATCAAATTTTTGGCAGAGCCAAAAATTTCTCCAGATCTTTTTGTGTTCAACGCGTCTGTCACGGCACCTTAAGCGAATAAGCTCATAAACACAGTCAGCCATAATGGCCTAAAAGTGACTGATTCGTCTAAATTTTTGAATCTGTTCAGCATCTGGTTATTTTTTTTTAATCTTTAAATTTCTGACTTTCTAATTGATTTTAATCGTAAAAACAAGTGATAGTAAGAATTTCTTAGAGATTCTGACTGTGCAATTCTATGTTTTTTGCTAATTGTAAAAATTTGATTTGTTAATTCTGTGATGATTTGAAAATAGAAAAAAGTCTAATTTATTCAAAAGAAAAATTCATTTTCAATTTCAGATGGAGGCCAGCTAATTTCGACAATTACAGGTGCGTGGTCACTAGGTTTTTCTTTTGCTCTTGGTGCCTTGTCGATCCAACAACTATTGGCATAACTAAGAATATCTTCTGTTAAATAGATATGATCTATTCGCCAGCCCTTGTCTCTCTCCCAAGCTGAATGCCTGTAATCCCACCAAGACCAATTTTTATCTCCAGGTTCAAAAATCCTGAAAACATCTTCGAATGCTCCTCCTAAAGCATCTTTGAGTAATTTTCTCTCTTTGGAAGTGGCCATTATTGACTCCTTATAATTATCTGGTGTATGTATATCTTTATCTTCAGGGGCAATATTGAAGTCTCCTAATAAACATATAGGTTTATTATTTGTGTTTATTATTCTTAGGTAAATTTTTAGGCACTCTAGCCATTTCTCTTTATAGAGAAACTTTTCTGAATCTATTGATGATCCATTTGGAATATAAACATTTATGATTCTAATATCATTTATTTCGGCACTTATAATTCTTTTTTGCTGGTTTAATATAGATAAATCTTTATGATCTGATATGACTTGATCAAACCCAATCTTTATATCATTAATTGGAAATCGACTTATTATCGCAACTCCATTATATGATTTTTGCCCGGAGATTGAAACTTCATAGCCAAGTTTTGAAAAAACTTCAATTGGGAAAAACTGGTCTTCAGTTTTTGTTTCTTGTAAACATAGTATGTCAACATTGTTAGCAATGAGCCAATCTTTGACATGCTCTATTCTTGAGCGAATAGAATTTACATTCCATGTTGCAACAAGCAAGGTTCTAAAATTTATTGGTTAAGTTATTATCATGTAAATTTAGACGAAAGTTTAGTTTTGAATCAAACTCCACTTTTTCTTTCTGGACAATTATTAAGGGTGTTTGTTTTCTTAACCCCAACTTTTGTTATGACTGGGGTAGAGGTTTTCACTTCTAGAAATATAAAAATTTCGGAAGTAAAGAATTATTCCACTGATGAGAAAAGAAATATTTTCAATACATTTGATACGGAAGATCAAAAAGATAAAGGCGTACCTATTGATCCATTTGATTTAATGAATCGTCTCAAAAAGGCAGGAGCTATGAATAATGCTACAACTCCATCAGATGCACTTGATGAAGCCCTAAATGCCTTTGATCAGTCAGAATATGAAAATGTACCAATCAAATAACATCACCATTCTATTTGTAAGATTTTGGTAAATTTAAGAATGGCCACCAATGGCTCACTGATTAAGTAGATGCAAAACCATCCGATCCCTTCGGTTACTGATCCATTGCAATACAGAGCAATTGGAATAGTTAGAGGTATTTATAAACCTCAAGATGATGAGAATTTTACTCGAGGAGTTCTTATTGATTCGAAAGGTAATGAAATTGATTCAGTCGTTCTTGGAAGAGTCATAACTTTGATCCGTAATCATGTTCCCCTCGAAAAACCTCATCTTTGGGTTGTGTATCCAAGATGTAGGAACAATCAAAATCTTCATTTGCAAATCACAGGTATTTGGGAACCTAGTACTTTAAATAAAGATCTCCAAGCAAAAGAAGGATTGAATCAAAGTTCAACTCATAAAGTTGAATCTGATGATTTATTGGAAGGTGATGATTTTTTTTCAATAAGAGGAGAACTAATTTTTACTAAACCAGAAGAGAAGGAGGTAGTTATAAAAATTCGTCAAAAGCCAAGAAATCAGAGAAAAAAAGCGTTACCTTTTAAAGTTAATCTAAAAGGTGAAGTACCTATTAATTACTTAAAACAATTTATTAGTCTTGATGTTCGCCGTGTTGATTATCAACTTTTGGTTGAGGACTTTCAAATAATAGGTCCCGTTTCTCAACAAACTACAAAAAATAAAAGTAGGAAAAATCTTAAAAAATAAAAATTAGTGTTTTTCTAAGAATTTTATTCAAATGTATTCTATTTATAAAACTGATCATAAGTTTACTAATAAATGAATTCTATTTTTATTGATTGTAGCCTTGGTATATCTGGAGATATGTTGGCATCAGCATTCTTAGATTTAGGTGTTCCGCGCTCTATTTTTTTAGATAATTTGGTCGGTTTACGTATAGATAAAAATTATAAGTTAAAATTTAATGAGGAAGTTCGTGAAGGAATAAAAGGAATTGTATGCACAAATAATAAAATTGAATTTGAAGAATTATCTAGAAGTCTTAATGATATAAAAAATTTACTCCTAGAATCAAGCCTGAATGATTATGTTAAAAAAGAATCTATTAGGGCTTTTGAAATTCTTGCCGAAGCAGAAGCAGTTGTTCATGGGAATGAAATCTCAGATGTTCATTTTCATGAACTAGGATCAATTGATTCCATACTTGATATTGTTAATGTTTGCTCTGCGATTGATTTTTTAAAGCCAGACAAAATTTATTTTTCAAATCCACCTTCTGGGAAAGGAATTGTATCCACTATGCATGGTCTTCTACCGGTTCCAGTCCCTACAGTGTTAGAGATAGCGAGGCAAAAAAATATTACTCTAATAGGGCTTGATGATAAATATTTTGGTGAAATAACAACCCCTACTGGTATCGCATTGATAGCAACTTTTGTTGATCAATTTGCTCAACCAGATAATATAAATATTAAAAAGATTGGTATCGGTTTGGGAAGTAAAAATATTACTCGACCCAATTTCTTACGAGTTCTCCTAATAGATGAGAATGATGATTGTATAGAAAATAATAAGCCTTATTATGAAACTATAATTTCGCAAGAGGCTTGGATTGACGACTCCACGCCTGAAGATGTAGCTATTTTAATCGAAAGATTAAGATCTGCAGGGGCTATTGACGTGATTTGTTATTCGGTCGACATGAAAAAAAATAGAAAAGGAATATGTATAAAAGCTATTGTCCAACTTAAGCATCAATCTTTACTGAGAGAAGTTTGGTTTAATTATAGTACTACAATTGGATTAAGAGAAAATAAGATAAGTCGCTGGATACTTCCAAGAAGAACATTTGTTCATAATACTAAATTTGGAGAAGTTAATGTTAAACAAGTAATGAGACCAAATGGTAAAATTTCAATAAAAATAGAACATCGAGACTTGACTCAAATAACTTTAAAAACTGGAATTCCTATAGATGAGATTCGTCAGAAATTATTCATAGAATTATCAGAATTTTATGAATTAGATAATTGGTCTTAATGATGCTTAATCTTACTGAGTTTCAAAGAAAAAGAAAAGACTTTGTTTTGGAAAAGATTTCTAAAATTAATTTTAAACTTCTTGTAACGTTAGTATGTTTTTTATTTATTGGTACTTCAATATATGGGAATTTTGAGGCTTTGTCTAAGCAATCAGTTAATAGTGAAGAGATCTTATGGCTATTCCTGGGATGCATATTTAGCTTTTTAAGTATAATTATTAATGCATACGCCTGGAAATTTCTAATTAATAATATTGGTTGTTATGGTAATAAGTTGAATATAATAAAAATATTTTTATCTACAAATATATATAAATATTTGCCAGGAGGAATATGGCATTTTGTATCTAGATATAATGCACTTCGTTTAGAATTTTCAACTGAGAAATCAATAGAAGCTATTTTGTTAGAACCATTATTAATGCTCGTTGCAGGTTTTGTTTTTATACCCTTCGGAGACTTTAATATATCTATTTTTATTCTTTGTTGGTCATCAACTTTAGTATTTTTACCAAAATTTAGACAATTTTTAATTAGAAAATTAAAGCTAATTAAGGCAAATTTTATTACTAATAATGATCACCTGAAAAACAGCAATTTAATACAAAATACAAAAAATATTTCGGTAAGTTCTTTTTATCCCTTTAAGCCACTATTTGTAGAGATTGTATTTATTTTATTTCGCTTTCTTGGGTTCTTATGTTGTATAAATGCATTCTCTATTGTGTCATTGATATCTCAATTTGAATTAATATCTTCATTCTCTTTAGCGTGGATAATTGGCCTTATAGTGCCAGCAGCACCAGGAGGGTTAGGGGTCTTTGAATCTGTAATTCTATTTAGTCTTGGTTCACATTTGCCAGAAGCACCTCTCCTGGCTTCATTGCTATGTTATCGACTTGTTTCAACAATCTCTGATATATCCGCAGCTTTGATTTTTCCAGTTAAAAAATTATTTTAATTTTAGAAATTTATTTTAGTTGCTTCTGTTATTTAAGCTTGGTATTAAGGCTAAAGAGGCTATTAATCCCAGGCAAATTATTATTAATGAAGGCAAGATAGATTCTGCCACTCTTTCATCCCCTGCATATTGGAAGATTCTTACTGAAAGCGTATCAAAATCAAAAGGTCTTAATATAAAAGTTAGTGGTAATTCCTTTATTGTGTCCACAAAAACAAGAAGTCCACCTACCAAAATAGGACCTTTTAGAAGTGGTAGATGAATTTTTAAAAGGACTTCTGACCAGTTCTTCCCAAGATTTATGGCTGCATTATCTATATTAGGTGAAATCCTCTCGAAGCCAGCATCAAGCCCACCTTTTGAAACAGCTAGGAATCGAATGCTATAGCCCCATATTAGTAAGCTTAATATGTTTATTTGCCAGATACTTCCTTTAAATGAAAGAAGAGCAAGGGCTAGAACTGAACCAGGAATTGCATATCCGATACTGGATGAAAAGGTCAAAATATTGAGCCATTGAAGATTTTGCCATCTTTTTGAAATTGATAAGATTAATGATATAAATATAGTTATTAATGAAACAACTAAGGCTAAGCTAAAGCTTCTAATAGTTAAGCTAATTAAATCAGTGTTGAACCCTTGATTCATTTGATCAATATTTATTATTGCCCATGTAATTGGAATGCCCAATGTAAAGATTGGAGGAGTAAAGGTTATAACTTGAGCAATGAATAGATTGATACCTTTTAATTCCCATTTTGGTGAGTCTCCACTGCTTATCAAGTCAGACCATCGTTTAATTCTTTCTCTTGATTTGCGTTCGATTGCAACTAATAGAAAAACTAAAATTAGGGCAAATAAAGCAAGAGCAATGGCGCCTGAAGGCTCACCTTCTTCTACCCAGCTCTCAAGTATTCCAGCTGAAATACTTGGAATATTTAAGAGTTGAACGGCACCTAACTCATTAATAATTTCCATTGCCATTAAAGCTAATCCAGCAGTGATTGATGGAATTGCTATTGGTAGAGATATTCTAAAAAAACTTTTCCAAGGACCTATTCCAAGAGTTCTGCATGCCTCAATTTGTTTTCTACCACCTTTCTCAAAACTTTCTGAACTTAGTAGAAATACATATGGGTAGGTTGTGAATGCCATTATTACTACACCCCATGCCATACCGGTAATTCTTATAGAGTGAATGCTGCCGAGGTCAATAAAAGTAGCTGCTAAAAGATAAGCTGGTGTTGCGAAAGGAATTAGTTGGCAAACTCTAAGAATTTTTCTTCCTTTGAAATGGCAATTGGCTAAAATCCAACCATTTGCTATCCCGATAGTTCCTCCTAGAGTTAGAGAAAAAAACAATAATGATAACGTTCCTTTTATTTCATTAAGATTATCTATTGTTAAAAAAGTAGAGCCTTTTGGTATACCGTATAAACCTTCTACTACGAGACTAAATAATGGCCATAAAATAAAAAATGT
>QCIR01000034.1 GCA_003216575.1 Prochlorococcus sp. AG-402-M23 | reverse complement strand
ATAAACATCAAAAGTGTCATACTAATTGGGCAAAAAGCCTTAAATGATAAATCCGCAATCGCAACTATTCAGGCAGAAGCAACTGAAGCATTAATAGGAGCTTTATATGAAAGCCTCAAAGTTGTAGAACCCATTAAAAATTTGTTAATCCCATTCTGGGAAGATAAAAGTAAAGAAGTTTTAGCTGATCCACATAGACAAAATTACAAATCAGCACTTCAAGAGTTAACTCAAAGCAAAGGCTTATCAATTCCTAAATATCAAACAACTGAGATTGATAAAATACATGACAATCCTAAACGATTTTTTTGTACTGTTTATGTTAAAAATCGTTCATTAGCTAAAGGCTTGGGAAAGTCAATAAAACAAGCGGAAAAAGATGCTGCAAAAAACGCATTAAAAACTTTAGAAAAGAAAGGATTTGACCTGTAAATGTTATTCTCTTCTAATAAATTTTTTATTAACTTTTCAAAAGATCCTTCAAAGGTAATGTAAGTAATTTATCCCAATTACCTCCTTCAAAAAGGACTGCAGCTTGATCACCGCTTATTCTTTGAACAAATCCTTCGTAACCGTTATAAATTGACTCTTTGTTATTAACGGTTACTGTGGTGCCAGGAAGAATAGGCTCTTTTGAATCAGTCATAATTAAATATATTCAAATAAAATCCTATTAAAAGTCTACTCATAAAAATGATTGAAAAAGATAAATGGATGACGATAGGAGAGTTTGTTGCTCCCCAAGGTTTAAAAGGAGATATTCGTATTAAACCTAGCAGTGACTTCCCAGAAAGGTTTACAAAACCTGGAAAACGTTGGATTCAAGAACATAGCGAATTGCCTACTGAAATCAACTTGCAAAAAGGAACGCTTATTCCAGGTAAATCAATTTACATCATTTCTATAGAGGGAGTATCAGACAGGGGTTCAGCAGAAAAGTTGATTGGTTGGAAGTTAGTAGTACCAGTTAATAGCAGGCCAAATCTAAGTAATGATGAGTATCACTATTTCGATCTGATTGGCTTAGAAGCCAGAAAAGGAGCCAAAAAGACTTTAATTGGTTATGTAACCGACTTGATTAAAGGAGGCAATGACCTTCTAGAGATAGAGTTAGTAGAAGGTAAAAAAGTTTTGGTACCTTTTGTGAAAGAAATTGTCCCAGAAATAAAAATCAAGGAAAAATGGCTACTCATTAATCCACCCCCTGGCCTATTAGAACTCTAAAAATCATTCAGATTTTCAAACAACATACAAACTCATACAAGAAATTCTTCAATGATATGACTGATAACTCAATAATTCCTGTAATTCTTAGTGGTGGATCAGGTACAAGACTTTGGCCACTCTCAAGAGAAAGCTATCCAAAGCAATTTTTAGCACTTGATTCACGTACAAAGAAAACTCTTTTGCAAAAAACTTATGAAAGGCTTTTGGGTTTAGAGGGACTTGAGAAACCTATATTGATATGTAATGAGGAGCATAGGTTTATAGTTGCGGAACAATTTAGAGAGATAAATACTAATCCTCAAGCAATCATTCTTGAGCCAGTAGGTCGTAACACAGCTCCAGCAATAGCAGTTGCAGCTCTTCAAGCAATTTCTTTAGGTAAAGATCCTTTACTATTAATTTTGGCCGCTGATCATTTGATAGAAAATATCGTTGAGTTTAAAAGAGTAATTAAATCTGCAAAAACTTATGCAAATGAAGGAAGACTAGTTACTTTTGGTATTGTTCCAACGTGCGCAGAAACTGGTTACGGTTACATTGAAGGAAAAGAATCGCCTAATCAAAAAGATAAAATCGATGCTTTAGAAATAAAAACATTTATAGAAAAACCTAATAAAGACACAGCGGAGAAATTAATCAAGGATTCACGCTATACCTGGAATAGTGGTATGTTTCTTTTTAAAGCAAGTTCAATAATAAATGAATTAGAGAAATACTCTCCAGAAATAATTCATTATTGCAAAATTGCTATTGAAAAAGACGTGGAAGATCTAGATTTCCTAAGATTGGAAGCTGAATCATTCAAGAAATGTCCTAAAATATCATTGGATATTGCAGTAATGGAAAAAACAAAATTAGGAACCGTTCTTCCTTTAAATGTAGGATGGAGTGATATAGGAAGTTGGAAATCTTTATGGGATATTAGTCAAAAAGATAGTAATGGGAACTATATTAATGGAAGAATAATAGCTGAACAAAGTAAAAACTGTTATTTAAAAAGTGAGCAGCGTCTAATAGTTGGAATAGGAATAGAAAATCTAATAGTTGTAGATACAAATGATGCTATATTAGTTGCTAATAGAGATCACTCTCAAAACATTGGAAATATTGTAAAAAGCCTTAGTTCATCTAAATTTCCAGAAGGTAAAATGCACAAAAAGATATATAGACCTTGGGGTAATTATACTACAATAGTTGAAGGGGAAAGATGGCTAGTAAAGCTTATAGAAGTAAAACCAAATGCATCTCTTTCTTTACAAATGCATCATCATAGAGCTGAACATTGGGTTGTAGTTAATGGAACAGCATTGATAGAAAAAAATGGCGAAAAACAACTTTTAAGTGAAAATGAAAGTACATTTATTCCTTTAGGTTGCAGGCATAGGTTAAGTAATACAGGAAAAAATAAACTTGAGCTTATTGAAGTTCAAAGTGGTACGTATTTAGATGAAGAAGATATCATTCGTTTTGAAGACTCTTATGGCAGAATAAAAAATTATAGTTAATAATAATTTCGTTGATTAATATAAATTGCTTGAAATTAATTAGATAAAATCTTTAAATATTTATTCGACAGTTACACTTTTTGCTAAATTCCTTGGCTGATCAACATCTAAACCTTTATGAGCAGCTATGTGATAACTAAATAACTGCAAAGGTACAACAGTTAATAGAGGACTAACCCATTCACTAACTTTGGGCATAGAAAATAATTCATCAAACATGTCTGATTCTGGCCCATTAATCGATACCCCAATCAGACGAGCATCTCGAGCTTTTGCCTCTAGTGAGTTGCTAAGAACTTTTTCATAAACCACACCAGGAACGGCTATAGATATAACAGGCACATGTTGATCTAAAAGGGCGATTGGTCCATGTTTTAACTCTCCAGCTGGATAACCTTGAGCATGAATATAACTGATTTCCTTAAGCTTGAGAGCACCTTCAAGTGCAATAGGATAATTTATTCCCCTACCTAAGAAAATCACATCCTTTGTTTCCACAAATAAATGTGCTATTTCCTTAGAAAGAGCATCATGTTTTTTTATCAGATCTGTTAACTGTTTAGGAATCAACCTCAAATCGTCTGAGAGATCTAAAATTTCTTTAGAGGATCTTTTTTGTCTTTGAGAAGCAAATAACAGTGTCAAACCATAAAATGACAACATTTGACCAAGAAAAGTTTTAGTTGCTGCAACACCTATTTCAATGCCTGATCCAATATCGATAACATTATCTAATTCACGACCTAATGAGCTATCAATCCTATTGGTAATTCCTAATTGATGAAAAGTAAAATTAGTATCCTTAGCCGAAGCTCTTCTCTCCTTCTCCATCCTTAATGCAGCCAAGGTATCTGCCGTTTCACCCGATTGACTTACTCCTATTGTCAAAGTATTAGGAGAAAGTGGTGGTGGTGCATATCGAAATTCACTTGCAAAATATACTTTTGTTGGAACTCCTGCAAACTGTTCCAGCAAATAAGCACCAACCATGCCTGCATGTCTGCTAGTACCACAGGCAAGTATTTGTATTTGTTCTATCTTTTCAAGGATGGATTTCGAGATCGGCAAAGCCACTGAATTCTCCAAGGGCAAATCCATAGGCAAAAATCTATCTATCCATAGTTGAGCTGTCTCTGGCTGCTCATATATTTCTTTAAGCATGAAATGACGGAAATTTCTTTTATCCGCAAAAAGTTCTGTGCCCTCTAACAGTGACGGTGCTCTGTGCTGCCTATTTCCATCATCATCATAAAGTTCAATGCCCAAAGGAGTTAAAAGTGCTATTTCATTATCTTTTAAAGGTAAAAATGCACGAGTAAATCCTACTAATGCTGGGGTATCACTAGCACAAAAAAACTCACCTTCTCCAAAGCCAAGTACTAATGGAGCTTGTCCCCTAGCCACTACAAGAGCATTAGGCGCCTTAGACCAAATTACCGCTATAGCATAAGTTCCATCTAACAAAGTCAAAACCTTTTGAACAGCCGTTAATAATGTTTGTCCATTAGGGGAAAGTCCATTAGCAAGAGACTTATCTATTTCTAAGCCGATTAAATGCGGAATTATTTCAGTGTCAGTTTCAGAGGTAAATTTAATTCCTTTCAGTTCAAGACTTTTAGATAAATCTCTATAATTTTCAATAATACCGTTTTGGACAACTGCAATTTGCCCAGAGGAATCTAGGTGAGGATGGGCATTTATCTCATTAGGTTTCCCATGAGTAGCCCATCTGGTATGGCCTATACCAGCATGACCTTTAGGTGGATTTTTTTTTATTAAATTTGAAAGATTAATCAGCTTTCCTTTTGATTTTTTGATATTAAGTTGTCCAATTTGATCGTTATTTGAATTCTCAATTGTTGCTATTCCTGCTGAATCATAGCCACGATATTCTAGTTTTCTTAATCCATCAATAAGCAAAGAAGAAACTTCTCTTGATCCAATAACAGCAAATATGCCACACATATAGTTAGATTTCTATCACAAACTATTTATATATAAAATAAACCTTAGTTAAGAAAAAAACTAATTTTTAGTATGCCAAACCCATACTTCTAGTTGTTTCATCACCCAAATAAACCCTAATACTAAGAAAATCAGTTGGACATGCAGTTTCACACCGCTTACATCCAACGCAATCTTCAGTTCTTGGTGATGAAGCTATCTGTGAAGCTTTGCATCCATCCCAAGGGACCATTTCAAGCACATCTAGTGGACAAGCCCTTACGCATTGGGTGCAGCCAATACAGGTGTCATAGATTTTGACGGCGTGTGACAAATTACCAACCCATATTTCCTTGATGTATAAAACTATACCTACGTTTCGCTACATAAAAAAAAATAGTTGCAATGCCGTCACTTTTGTTAACTCGACACTCTAACCCGTAAGATTGGAAGTCAGGTCTAAGAAGGTTATGTCCCAGGAAGCAATCCTTGAAAAAGTTCGTTCTATCGTCGCAGAACAACTTAGCGTTGAAGCCGGTGAAGTAAAACCGGATTCTAATTTCCAAAACGATCTCGGTGCAGACTCTCTCGACACTGTCGAATTAGTCATGGCTCTAGAAGAGGCATTTGACATAGAGATCCCAGACGAGGCTGCTGAAGGCATTGCCACTGTCGGGGATGCAGTCAAATACATCGAAGAAAAACAGTCTTGAGGTTTAAATGATGGAGAAACTCCATCGAGTTGTTATTACAGGTCTTGGTGCCATTACTCCAATTGGCAACAACTTAGACAGTTACCTACAAGGCCTTCAATCTGGTCAAAACGGGGTGGATCAAATAACACTTTTTGATGCCTCATCCCATGCCTGCAGATTTGCAGCAGAGGTAAAAAGTTTTGATCCAACAGGCATTTTAGAGCCAAAAGAATCCAAAAGGTGGGATCGTTTCTCAAAATTTGGTGTCATTGCAGCGAAAGAAGCTCTGAATCATTCGGGTCTAATAATTGACAATTCAAATTCCTCAAGAATCGGAGTGATTATTGGATCTGGAGTGGGAGGATTGCTGACGATGGAAACTCAAGCACATGTTTTAAACAACAAAGGAGCTAGTCGAGTAAGTCCATTTACTGTACCCATGATGATTCCAAACATGGCTACTGGTCTTGCTGCAATTGCACTTGGTGCTAAAGGTCCAAGTTCTGCAGTTTCAACTGCTTGTGCCGCAGGATCAAATGCTATTGGTGATGCATTCAGACTTCTCCAATTAGGCAAGGCAGATGCAATGGTTTGTGGCGGAGCAGAAGCAAGTATTACCCCCCTAGGGGTAGCAGGTTTTGCAAGTGCTAAGGCCCTATCATTTAGAAATGACGATCCATCTACAGCGAGTAGGCCATTTGACTCTCAAAGAGATGGGTTCGTAATTGGAGAAGGGGCAGGAGTATTAATTTTAGAAACTCTTGACCATGCATTAAAAAGAGACGCAACAATCCATGCAGAAATAATTGGTTATGGAACCACATGCGATGCTCATCACATCACATCTCCTACGCCAGGAGGAGTAGGAGGTGCAGAAGCTATGAAACTTGCACTAAATGATGGGAAAATCAATCCTGAGCAAGTCGATTACATTAATGCTCATGGAACAAGTACTCCAGCAAATGACAGTAATGAAACTTCGGCAATTAAAACTGCATTAGGGAATCATGCTTTCCAAGTACCCACGAGCTCAACCAAGTCAATGACGGGGCATTTGTTGGGAGGTTCAGGAGGAATAGAAGCCGTTGCTTGTGTTTTAGCAATAAAACATGAAATAATTCCGCCAACAATTAACTATTCCAATCCCGACCCAAATTGTGATCTTGATTATGTTCCCAACACAACAAGAGAAAAGAAATTAGGCGTCGTACTCTCTAACTCTTTCGGGTTTGGCGGTCACAATGTCTGTCTAGCTTTTCGAAAAATGATCTAATCAATTTCGTCTTCACTGTTCACTTAAAATTTTTATCCACTCAATACAAATGGTTGCACTGACTAATTCTCTAGACACGCTATGCATCAATAGCATCAGAATGCTCGCAGTTGACGCAGTTAATAAATCAAATAGTGGTCACCCAGGACTCCCTATGGGTTGCGCCCCAATGGGTTACGCATTGTGGGACAAACATCTTCGTCATAATCCTAAAAATCCGAAATGGTTTAATCGAGACAGATTTGTTCTTTCTGCTGGACATGGTTGCATGTTGTTATATGCCCTTTTGCATTTAACTGGCTACGACTCTGTAACCATGGAGGACATAAAACAATTCCGACAATGGGGTGCGAAAACTCCTGGTCATCCAGAAACCTTCGAGACACCAGGGGTAGAAGTAACAGCTGGACCATTGGGAGCTGGAATTTCAAATGCAGTGGGACTTGCGATAGCAGAAGCACATTTATCAGCCAAATTCAATAAACCTGATTCAACAGTTGTAGACCATTACACATACGTAATCATGGGTGATGGATGCAATCAAGAAGGAATAGCTTCAGAAGCCTGTTCTCTTGCTGGTCATCTAAAGCTTGGCAAATTAATCGCTCTATACGACGACAACAGCATCACCATTGATGGAAGAACAGATGTATCTTTTACAGAAGATGTATTAAAAAGATATGAAGCTTATGGTTGGCATGTTCAAGAAATACCTCATGGGAATACAGATGTAGAAGGCATCTCTAAAGCTATAGAACAAGCAAAAGCTGTTACAGATAAGCCATCAATTATAAAAATTACGACAACCATTGGATTCGGCTCTCCAAATAAGAGTGATACAGCTGGGATCCATGGAGCAGCTCTTGGAGAAGAAGAGGCCGAACTTACAAGAAAAGAACTTAATTGGTCATATGAACCTTTTAGAATTCCTCAAGATGTCTACGACCAATACCGTCAAGCTATTGAAAGAGGATCCCAACTTGAGGCCGACTGGAATAAAACACTTGCAGATTACAGAGCAAAGTATCCTGTTGAAGCATCTGAATTTGAACGAATGCTAAGAGGGGAGCTCCCTCAAGGGTGGGACAAAGATTTGCCTTCATATACAGCAGACGACAAAGGCCTTGCCACAAGAAAACATTCTCAAATATGTTTAGGTGCTCTGGGACCTAATTTACCTGAATTGATAGGGGGTTCTGCGGATTTAACTCATTCAAATTACACAGATATCAAAGGTGAAACTGGATCTTTTCAATATGAAAGTCGTGAAAAACGTTATTTACATTTCGGCGTCAGAGAACATGCTATGGCAGCCATTCTTAATGGCATTGCATACCACGATAGTGGTCTAATCCCATATGGTGGAACCTTTTTAGTTTTCGCAGACTATATGCGAGGTTCGATGCGTCTTTCTGCGTTAAGTGAGCTAGGTGTTATTTATGTTTTAACTCACGATTCCATAGGTGTTGGTGAGGATGGACCAACACATCAACCAATAGAAACCATTCCATCATTAAGAGCAATGCCAAATATGTTGGTTTTCCGTCCAGGCGATGGCAATGAAACCAGTGGGGCATACAAAGTTGCAATTAAAAACCGCAAAAGACCAAGTTCTTTATGCCTAAGTAGGCAGGGCATGGTCAATCAGCAAAATTCATCAATAGAAAAAGTTGCTTTAGGTGGATACGTACTTGAAGATTGCGATGGAACGCCTGACCTAATACTTATTGGAACTGGAACTGAACTTGATTTATGCGTGCAAGCAGCGAAAAAACTAACTTTAGAAGGCAAAAAAGTGCGTGTAGTGTCTATGCCATGTGTAGAACTTTTTGAAGAACAAAGCGAAGGTTATAAAGAAGAAGTTTTACCTTCCAATATAAGAAAACGTCTAGTAGTTGAAGCTGCAGAGAGCTTCGGATGGCATAAATATATTGGTCTTGATGGAGACAGCGTTACTATGAATAGCTTTGGAGCCTCTGCTCCAGGTGGATTATGTATGGAAAAATTTGGATTTACAGTTGAGAACGTAGTAGAGAAATGTATAACTCTTCTAAACAAATAAAATCAATTACTATAAATAGTTGTTCCTATTAAATAAAAGTTAAACAAAGAACTAATTTTCTTTGTTTAACTTTACTGGGATTAATTCAGCTGCTCCCTTTGATTTTATTTGATCATCTAATTTATCAAGATCTTCATCTGTAATTTTTGTATTCATTGGACAATGATTAGGACCACACATTGAACAGAACTCTGCTTTTTTGAAAATTTCTTCAGGTAAAGTTTCGTCATGGTATTGCTTAGCTCTTTCTGGATCCAAGGACAATTCAAACTGTTTATTCCAGTCAAATTCTTTCCGAGCCTTACTTAATTCATCATCACGATCACGAGCTCCTGATCTATGTCTTGCGACATCTGCGGCATGAGCTGCAATTTTATAAGCAATTAATCCTTCCCTAACATCCTCTGGATTTGGCAAACCAAGATGTTCCTTAGGTGTGACGTAACAAAGCATCGCAGTCCCGTACCAACCTGCCATCGCTGCACCAATAGCACTTGAAATGTGGTCATAGCCTGGAGATATATCTGTTACCAATGGTCCTAGAACATAGAAAGGAGCTTCAGAGCACTCCTCCATTTGCTTCCTAACATTAAATTCAATTTGATCCATAGGTACATGCCCTGGCCCTTCTACCATGACTTGTACATCATGCTTCCAAGCACGTCTCGTCAATTCACCGAGGGTTTTCAACTCAGCAAGTTGAGCTTCATCTGATGCATCATGAAGACATCCAGGTCTAAGTGAATCACCCAAAGAAAAAGTGCAATCATAGCGTTTGAATATTTCGCAAATATCATCAAAACGAGTAAACAAAGGATTTTGCTTGTAGTGGTAAAGCATCCATTGAGCAAGAATCCCTCCGCCTCTACTAACTATTCCAGTAATACGACCTTTAACCTTAGGTAAATGTTCAATCAATAAGCCTGCATGAATAGTTTGATAATCAACTCCTTGCTGACAATGCTTTTCAATTATGTGTAAAAAATCATCCTCGGTTAACCGTGAAATAGATCCGTGAACACTTTCTAGTGCCTGATAAACAGGGACTGTCCCAATCGGGATAGGAGAAGCATTAATAATTGCAGTTCTTACCTCATCTAAATTAACTCCTCCAGTAGAGAGATCCATAAGAGTATCGGCGCCATATTTAACTGCCAGCTCAAGCTTCTTTAATTCTTCATTAACATCACTTGCATTAGGCGAGGCACCTATATTTGCATTGACTTTACATTTAGAGGCAATACCAATAGCCATTGGCTCTAAGTTCGTATGATTAATATTTGCAGGAATAATCATTCGACCTCGGGCAACTTCTTCCATAACCAAAGACTCAGGAAGATTCTCACGCTTTGCTACATAAAGCATTTCTTCTGTAATTTCGCCTTTGCGAGCAAAATGCATCTGAGAAAGATTAGTTTTACCCTTTCTCGAAGCCACCCATGAATTCCGCATGAACTAAAAAGCTATTGAATAAACCAAAGGGGTAATATGCTTAAAGATCACAACATTTCACTTTCCTTACACTGGTTCAAACCAGATCAAGTTCAGAGGGTGTGATCTCAGCCAAATGAAAAGCTATTTGGCACCCCTAGTGATATTTATAAATTAGCTCGAAATCACAAACTAAACCCTAAAGTTTTTATAGATTAAAACTTCCAATTAAAAATTTTTATCATTCATATCTTTTTTAATCTCTAAAAGCAACATTCGTCTTCGTCTGTATCTTCTAACCGTTCCAGTCAAAACCAATCCACTTCCAACTAATAAAGAAGGTATAACCTGGATTTTATCTTTACCTTCTCTGTGTACATAACCTGTAATTGCCAATAAAATTAGCAAAGGTGCAGAAATTGAAATTAATGGGTTACCTAATCTTTTCATGAAATAAAATCAAGCAAGGTTTTAAGAACTTTCAGTAGACATAATTATTGTTTGAGACAAAATTTTTATTCCTAATTCAAGGCTTCTTTCATCCAAAGAAAAGTTTCCACTATGCAATGGAGCACAACCTTTATCTCCCGCAACACCTAAACGAAACATTGTTCCGGGAACATCTTGCAAAAAGAAAGCAAAATCTTCAGCACCCAATGAAGGATTTTCTAAATAAACAATATTTTTTTCATCAATAAAATTCTTTGCACAAGTTGATAACAAATTAGTCAATTCTGGGTCGTTATAAACTGGAGGTGCAATTGACTTAAATTTAATTTGAGCTTGAGCTCCGTAATTAGAAGCTATATTTTTTACTATTTTCTCAATCCATTTAGGCAATTTTTCATATAGGTTTATATCAAGACACCTTACTGTGCCTAGAAGCTTAACTCTTTCAGCAATCACATTAAACGCATTTCCTCCTGAAATTTTCCCAAAACTAATAACCACGGGTTTAAGCGCATCTAAACGTCTACTAATTGCCTCTTGAAGCCCACTTATAACTTTTGCAGCAATCCAAATGGAGTCAATTCCTTCATGAGGCCTGGCACCATGACCTCCATCACCAACAATATCAATTTCTAATTCAGCAGCTGCAGCTGTAAATGTACCACTTCTAATTCCAATTTTTCCAACTGACAAATCTGGATAAACATGAACGCCAAAGAGAGCTTTCACGCCATCTAGAACCTTTTCAGCTCTCATCCAATTTGCTCCTTGAGCAATCTCTTCAGCAGGTTGAAAAATAATTCGAATTCTTGAAGTTGTAAATTTATTTTTTGCTAATACTTTTGCAACTCCCAAGCCGATACATGTATGAAGATCATGACCACATGCATGCATCAAGCCTTGAAATGAAGAAGCGTAATCCAAACCAGTTCTCTCCTCAATTGGCAAAGCATCCATATCAACCCTTAAGCCAACAACAGGACCTCTTTTATTACCCATTTCCGCAACTACTCCAGTCCTTCCAACTGCTTCTTTTACTTCCCATCCTGATTTTCTAAGTTCACCTGCGACTAGAGCAGCAGTTTGATATTCCTGACCACTAAGCTCTGGATGTGCATGGAGATGACGCCGTAATTGAATCAAAGCAGGCAATATATCCTTTAACGAATCATTAATTTTCTTTGCTAAATCATTCATATTTAATCCAAAGCAAGAAATGCAATCAAATCATTTGTCGGGTTTGGGGGCCAGCGACGAATATTCAATAACCAATTTTTTTCACGGTATCTAATATCTAGTCCAGCCGCTGCAGCCCAATTGCTTTCAGCTTCACCTGTAAACCCTTTCCGCCATAAAAGCGCACTTAATGCTGCTCTCGCATCAGCAAATAAAGGATATTTACTTATCAATATTCTAATTTTTTTTTCAGCGAGTTCAAGATCACCCAGTTGATAAATCGCAAGTGCTTCACTGGACCTTGCCATAGCAATGGCATTATTTGAAGAAGCAGCTTGAGAAAACAATCTCTTTGCTTCAATCCAATTATCCATAGAGCCCATAACATTGCCTAAGTTATATAAAGCCGAGACATCATTAGGATTACTCTTTAAAACGAAGTTGTAATCATTACTAGCCTCCTCCCAAAGCTGCAGGGCTTCTTCAGCAATGCCTCGATTCAGATAAGGGTCTAAATCTTCCGGCGAAATTTCAATAGCC
>QCIR01000033.1 GCA_003216575.1 Prochlorococcus sp. AG-402-M23 | reverse complement strand
TTAAGAACAATCATTTAATAAAAATGCTTGTTCTTAAGATGGTTTAGCAAGTGGAAGTAAGCACTTATCAGAATCACAACCTGCTGGGCCGGCTTCAGTAAGTTCCCCTAGATCATATCGACTAAGAGCATCAAAGAAATCACAACTGTCTCGCCTTTTTATGACCTCCGCTTGCAGTTTTGTATAGCATTCTTCGTCAATGGGTTCAAAAGGAAGTCTGGGAAATGTGGCATTTGCATCAAATCTTGCCAGTAAGGCAGCTGATATATAACCTTTGTTTTCATTAATTGAACTATGCAGAGCTTTAGCTAAACCCTCTATTTCATTTTCCCTGAATTCAATTGTTGCAGAAGTGTTGTGGTCTGTGTAGTTTGTTTGAACTTGCATATAAAAATCAAATTGTGCAAGAGCTGAGAAGTTATTGATATCTATTTCATCAGCACCAGGTATGTTTGCCCAACTTACTTCAGTCGGGATTTCAACTAGCCACTCAGTACACTTTGGATCAAATGGATTGTCTAGTAGTTTTCCATTTTCATCTTTATCTGACTGTGATGGAACGATTGTGTATCCATAATCCATGCAAGCCAATGCGACCGGATCGTTCTTCCTAAAAGTAATTCTTCTGATAAAACGCTGGGCTTTTGGGGGATGCCAACCTGGTGAAGCGCCTGTCAGAAGACTCTTCGTGCCAGCAGGTTGAACTGTTGTACAACGACTTGGACGGCGAATGTGATGTCTATCACAATAATCAAATACTGTATCGTTGACGATTTTCCTCCATCGACTCAGAAAAGTAGCTTCTTTGAGTTTGAAATCCTTTCCTTCTTTTGTCTCAGGTCGTCCAGCTTCCCACCATTTTAACCATGGAGTTCCAAAGGCATGAACAAAAAAGTCAAAAAGTCCTGTGAAACTGACGCCAACAATGGGATCCCATTCACGACTTTTTCTGTATCGTTCTACTTCGAATCGATGATTAAGGAGGCAAGCAACTGACAAAGCTGCTGCTTTAAAAGCATCTTCTTGTTGATTTATGTCTAATGGATCAATTTGATTAAGATGTATTTCTGCGAGATTACAGTGAAAATCTGAACCTAGAATCTCTCCGCAAGGATTAAGACCATACCTACTTAGTCTGTGAAAAAGTTCTTTATCATCAAATGGACCGTAATTGGATTGAATCCATTTGGAGGCTTCTTCTTTACCTTGGTCGCAATAGATATCTATAAATTCATTCTTGAGTTCTACTGTTGAAAGTATGTCAGCATTTGAGCGCGCGATTGCCTCTGGTGCAAATTGGATGGCTCCCTCACCTGAATGAAATTGCTTAGTAACGGCATCGACAAGAACTGCTAATTCAGGTTTGGTGTGGTAAACACGAGTATGGTTGGCCATTCTTAAGGCATCCTTCTCTGGGTCAATACTCCAATTGCCATCAGAGTCTTGCTTCCATAAATTTTCTTTAGCACCAGCGGCTTCTAAGTCATGTGCAGAAAATTGGCGCATACCTGCACTTCTTCTAATATTGCCAGCAACAATTGTGACTGCTGCTTCGTCGATGAGCAGACAACATTCAATTGAAGTTAGTTTTCTTCCTACTGCTTTGTTTAAAAGATTTGCTACGCGAGGATATAAATCTTTGAGTTTTACAGGGTTCGCCATGCCTCCGAAACCTTTGAGTGATTCACCTGCTGGCCTTACATCTTTTAAATCAATAGACACATTAATTACTCTAGAATTAAAACTATTGTCACTGCTTAATTCAAGGATTTTTTGATAGCTATCAACCCATCCACGTCTACTATCCCCAACTTTTATCAATACATTATTGTCTTCAATAGAGAATGTAGTCTTTTCATTTCTTTCTTCAGAAGGAGTTAATCCAATATCAGAAACATTTTCAATATTAATTGTATTCGTAATTTCTGGTAGTTGATCAATCAAGTGAGGTTCAATTATTGCGCCCGTTCCACAACCCATCATGGCTAAGTCCATCATAAGTCCAAAGGCTTGCCAATCAACAAGATTTGTTGAGGTGCAATTGTAGGCTCCAGAAAAATTCTTTTCTTTCTCAATCCATTCTGTCCCGCCTATCCAAAGCCATCTACCTGAAGGCAGAGCTTTTTTCTCCTGTTGCATTCTTTGCATTAAATTTATTTCTGCTTCGGTTAATCCACCAAGCTTTTTCAGACCATCCAGGTTCCTTTTGTTTACCTGTTCCCAGCTTTCACGACCTGTGGGAAGTTTTCTACTATAAGTTCTGTAAAAGACAGGATTAGCTGCAGGAGCAGTTATTGGAAAATCAGTTGTAACATCCTTTTTACCCGATGCTGAATTATTTGTTTCGGGCTGGCTTGTTGCGATTGTCAAAATCTTTGTATCCCTTTGGTAAGTACTACAGTAACGCCATGTATAGCGTTAGCAAGTTTTTTTAACACCATCTACAGGGCTCCAAGGAAAAAACAAATTTCTTTTTTTAGTAATGAAGAGAACACTGGAACCAGAACTCATGCAAATCCCTTCGCAGGTAAGGGCTTATGCGGATGCGGATTTCTCTAGGAGTGATTCTATGGTTGTTAATTCGCTTGAAAAATATTTAAAAAAAGTAGGAAGAACTCTTAATCAAAATGATTTAGTTCTTGATATGGCATGTGGGCCAGGAAATATTGCAGAGAGAATTGCCAAGAATTGGCCCTTTGTAAATGTTGTAGGAATAGATGGCTCAATCGAAATGTTGAATGAAGCAGAAAAAAAACTTTCCGAAAGCCTTACGAGGAATCTCTCTTACGAATTGATTGAAATTAATTCAATAGCCACAAGTGAAATACATGTTCCTTTTAAAGCTGATGTCCTAGTTAGCAATAGTGCCTTGCATCATTTTCATTATCCATGTAATTTTTGGAATGCGTTAAAAAAACTTGGTAAAACAAAGTGTATTCATATTCATCGTGATTTAATAAGACCTGCTTCTGTAGGAAAAGCATTTGAGATAAAAGAAAAACATCTTTCAAATTCTCCAGAAATTCTAAAAAAGGATTTTTTTGCATCTCTCAATGCATCATTTACAGTTGAGGAGGTAACTCAACAGCTAGTTGATGCAGGGCTATCTCAATTAGAGGTTTTTCAAGTTGATGAGCTTTATTTTGAGATTATTGGGTGTATTTAATCTTTTCCCTGAACAATTGAACAACCAAAAATAATAATGAAATCTACTCCCCAAGACAAGACTAATTTAGATCCAAATTTAGAAGAAGAATTAACTGTATCTTTAAGTACGGAGGTTGGTAAAAGAAGAAATTTTGCGATTATTTCCCACCCTGATGCAGGTAAAACCACTTTAACGGAAAAACTTTTACTTTATGGAGGAGCTATTCAACAAGCAGGAGCAGTTAAAGCAAGAGGAGAACAGAGAAAAGTTACTTCTGATTGGATGGAACTTGAAAAACAAAGAGGCATATCAATTACATCAACTGTTTTACAATTTGCCTATAAAGATAAGAAGATTAATTTATTAGATACTCCTGGACACCAGGATTTTTCGGAAGATACGTATAGGACGCTCGCTGCTGCTGATAATGCTGTAATGCTTGAGGATGCAGCAAAAGGTCTTGAACCTCAAACAAGGAAGCTTTTTGAAGTTTGCAGAATGCGTCAAATACCAATTTTTACATTCATTAACAAGATGGATAGGCCAGGTCAAGAGCCGCTGGAATTATTAGATGAGATTGAGTCTGAATTAGGATTATCAACTTTTGCAGTTAATTGGCCAATAGGAAGTGGTGAGCTTTTTAGAGGTGTTGTTGAGCGTGCAACCAAAGAAGTTGTTTTATTTTCTCGAGCGGAAAGAGGAAAGCAATCTAGTGAAATAAGGTTGAAAATTAATGACCCCGAACTTAAAAATTTAGTAGAAGAAGAACTATTGAGAAAAGCACTTGAAGAAATTGAGATCCTTGATGAGGCCGGTTGTGACTTAAATCAAGAATTAATATTATCTGGTGAATTAACTCCTGTGTTTTTTGGATCTGCAATGACGAACTTCGGGGTTAGGCCATTTTTAGATAATTTTCTTGAGCTATCTCAGGGACCCGTTGCTCGAAATAGTTTTGATGGACCAATCGTTCCTACAAGAGAATCATTTAGTGGATTTGTATTTAAATTACAAGCAAATATGGATCCAAAACATAGAGATAGAGTTGCCTTTGTTCGGGTATGTAGTGGGAGGTTTAAAAAAGATATGACAGTTCAACACGCTAGGACGGGTAAACAAATCAGACTCTCACGTCCCCAAAAGATTTTTGGTCAAGATAGAGCCGTTGTTGATGATGCTTACCCTGGGGATGTTATTGGATTGAATAATCCAGGGATGTTTTCTATTGGAGATACATTATTCATTGGACCAAGAGTTGAATTCGAGGGGATCCCATGTTTTAGCCCCGAGATATTTAGTTGGTTAAGAAATCCAAATCCCTCAGCTTTTAAGAACTTTAGGAAAGGGGTCAATGAATTAAGAGAGGAGGGAGCCGTTCAAATTCTTTACGACAAAGATCAAAGCAAAAGAGATCCAATTTTGGCCGCAGTTGGTCAGCTTCAGCTTGAGGTGGTACAACATCGACTTGCCAGTGAATATGGAGTGGAAACCAGACTTGAACCAATGGGTTATCAAGTCGCTAGATGGGTAAAAGGGGGATGGCCGGCTTTAGAAGAGGTTGGACGAATTTTTAATTGCAAAACGGTACAGGACGCCTGGCTTAGGCCAGTACTTCTTTTTAAAAATGAATGGAATCTAAATCAGCTAAAAGAAGATCATCCTGAAATGGAATTAAACTCAGTTGCTCCTGTTGTCAGTGGTGTTGATCCTGTTTCCCTCTAAAGTAGATTAAAATCTATTCATTAAAGAGAGATCATAAATCTTTTTTGAAAAATCTATGGAGCCTGGTACTAATTCGCAACCAAATTCAAACTCACAAGATCCTTATTTGATACTTGGAGTAAGTGAGGGTGCAAGTTTTGATGCTATTCAAGGAGCAAGGGACAAAAAATTAATAGAGGCAGGAGATGAACAAATCGCAAAAGCAAAGATAGAAGCTGCTTATGATTCGTTGTTAATGGTAAGTCTCAAGTCAAGACAACTTGGTAATGCAAGTAATGAGGCTATAAATGCTTCAAAGAAAGAAAATGAAGCCAAGAAAGTTAGTGAAATGGGAGCTGGTTCTCTTCTGACTAGGTTGAAAAATTTAAATCTTCCCAAAAACGAGGCATCAGCATCTAATTTTTTACCAAGCTTAGAGTTGCCCTCTGGACAAGACCTAAATATACGGGTTTCTTTTGGAATATTGGCTTTTTTACTTGTTTTAATTGTGCCTTCTGAAAGTGTTGAATTAATACTTTCATTCTCAACAATAGGCTTATTCATTAGTCAGTCTCGAAGAGGTAGGCCTTTCTTTTCTTCTATCCTTTGGTGCATTCTTCTTCTTAGTATTGGACTTTTATGTGGTGCATTACTTTTGGGTGGTGCTCAATCATTTATTGAGAATGCTGGATCATTGTCATCAGACAAATTTGAGGCGATACCAGCAGTATTTTTACTTTGGTTAGGAGTCATTTTCCTTGATTAATCCTTTAATCGATTAAAGATCTCAATTCGTCCTCGTTAACAAGATAAACATTTTTGCAGAATTGACATGTTAGTTCTGCTTTTCCATCCTCCTTTATCATTTCCTGAAGCTCTTCTTTTCCCAATATCTTTAATGCAGATAGGCTTCTTTCTCTTGAGCATCTACATTTAAAATGAACTTCTTGAGATGCGCTAATAATATCTGAATGTGATTGATCAAGATCAGGAAAAATTTCTTCAATTAGAGAAATAAGGTTGGTTCTATTTTTGTTTAATAATTCACTAAAAGAGTTAATTTCTTTACATCGATTTTCAAGAAGGTCTATCAATGAATAGTCTCGTTCTGCTTTGGGTAGTATTTGTGCTAAAAGTCCTCCGCTACAAACTATTCCATCCTGATTAATTCTTTCTCCAACAAATACAGCTGATGGAGTTTGTTCAGAATGTAATAAATAGGAAGCGATGTCTTCACCTATCCCTCCATTAATTAATTCAACTGTGCTGTTGTGTGGCTCACCTTTCCCATCGTCTCTAATAACGTGAAGATAGCCAATACCTGTGGCTTTTTTAAAATCAAATGTATAGTGATTGCTTTTATTTTTAATTAGGTCTAATTCAAGACTTGGATCGCCAACGTAACCTCTCACACTTCCATCTCTACCTGCATCAATAGTTAATCCTTTTAGTGGTCCATTTGAACTTACCCTCAAAGTCACTCTCCCATGATTTACTTTCATTGAGCTTGCAAGCAAGAGGCTTGCACTCATGGCCCTTCCTACAATTGCAGAAGTTAAATATGAAAGAGAATGTCTTTCTTTTGCTTCTTTTGTTGATTCTGTTGTTGATACGGCGACTAGCCTGATCCCTCCTTTCGCAGCAGTAGCTCTAACTAGTAAATCTGTCATTGATTAGTTGAATTGATTACTCAGGAAAAAGTTGCCCATTGTTCAACTCATAATTGTCGGTATTCAAATCTTTAAATAGTTCGGGTTCATGTGTAACTATTAGAATAGTTTGCTTGTCTTTAAGCTTTGCAAGTAATTCTATAATTCCGTTTCTTACTGACCAATCTAAACCTGCTGTTGGCTCATCCAACAAAAGTACTTTTGGACTCCTTAATAATTGAACAGCAATAGCTAGTCGTCGTTGTTGTCCTCCACTAAGAGATTCGGGTGGCTTCTTTAAATCTAAGTTGATCAACCCCACTTTTGTAAGAACTGAAATTTGTTCTTCAGTCGTTAACCTCTTATGTCCAATGCGTAATTCTTGAGCCACCGATAATCCAAGAAAATATCTTTCTGGAAATTGAAAAACCAATCCACATAACCACCTGCGCTGACGTGCATTTAGAGTTTTGTTGAACCATTTTATCTCTCCTTTCTGATATCCAGATAGACCGCTAATGATTTCTACTAATGTAGTTTTTCCACTTCCACTTGGCCCTCTAACTATTGTAATTTTTCCAGAGTTTGATTTTAAACACAAATCTTTAAGGATTGGTTTCTCTGCTGTTGAGGGATGGTAATAAATATTTTTTAAACTAAGCATTATTTTTTATTGAGGCTTTGATCAATTAAATAAAGATTTTTCAATTTTCTTTAATCAATTTACATTAGATTATGGTTGATATCTTTTAGTTTTTCTTTTTTAAGATCTATTGTTTATGGAAGTTCGATTTCGTGAAGTTGATCCTTTCAATTGTTGGATATGGCTTAGATATTCAGATGTCCCAAGTAAGGGAGAAAAAGAATATGTTGATGGTATTTTTGATTCTTGGTATGTGCTAGGCAGACTTGGGGGGTTTAATTCTGAAAATTTGCAAACGCATGAAATGGGTTCTGATGTCAGTTGGATGAGCTATGAAAATGACGATACCTCCTCTAGTCTTCCATCATTAATGCATAATCTTGGTGAATTTGAATTTAATGAGTGTTGGGCAAGATGCTGGGTTGATTTAGGTACTTCTGACCTCATCGCAATTGATGTTTTGATAAATGTACTAAAACAAATGGATGTTGATGTTGTAAAAATAGAGGAACTAATTATCGGAGGAGTAAATCAAGATTGGCCAGTAGAAGAACATCCTGATGCAATTTTTTCTTCAACAGATTAATTTTCTATGGCTGAGAAAAGAAGATTATTTATAAATCCAAATCGATTAAGCGATGAAATTGATTCGAATGGAGAATTGCTGTTGACCTCTAATGAATCACATTATTTATCTAGAGTTATGAGGATGAGATCGGAAGATCTTTTAGAAGTTATAGATGGAAAAGGTCGTCTTTGGAATGCAAAAATTCTTGAGAGAAATACTATAAAACTTATTAATGGTTTTGATAAACCTATCCAAGTAGCTTCAAGAGAGAGGCCATTAATATGCATTGCTGTAGTTATCCCTAAAAAGGGGTTTGAAAACATATTGCAAATGAGTTGTGAGATAGGAGTTGACATTATTCAACCATTGATTTCAAAACGATCAGTAGTTAAAGAATGCAATAACGAAAAATTTATTAGATATAAAAAAATTATTTATGAAGCCGTTGAGCAATCTGAAAGACTATGGAGTCCAGAATTAATGCAGGCATTGACATTTTCTGATTGGATAAATGATTTACCTTCCGAAGCTCAAATAGGATTTGCCACAACACGCATTCAAAACTTGCAAGATTGTGTGAATTGGTTAAAAGAAACACCACATAAAGTCAATCAGGTTTGGGTGGTAGTTGGCCCAGAGGGAGGCTGGAATAAAGATGAAGAGGCATTAGCTTTTGACTCTGGCTTGTCTGGGGTATCTATGGGAGAAACTATTTTGAGGACATCAACAGCTGCCGTAAGTGCCTGTCAGTTAATGACTTCATGGAGAAGACTTAAGTCATCCCTTTAAGATTGAATATTTTTGATCATAAAATCGTCTATTGTTTAGAAATAGGCATGCTGGCTAGGAACGATGGCTAACTTCTCTTCTATAAGCGGTATTTGGATTAATGCTTTTTTGATAAATTTCTTGTTGATATTTGTAGGACATAGGCTTCCATTTTTAACTAAGAAAGGTTGGATTCATGCTGGAATACTTGGAACACTTTTATTAGGATCTATTGGTTGGAATGGTTGGATATCAGTTTGTGTATATCTCTTGTTGGGAACTTTGGTTACAAAAATTGGTTACAAAAATAAGGCTTCCCGAGGGATTGCTGAAGCAAGAGGTGGTCAACGTGGCCCTGAAAATGTATGGGGGTCTGCAGCAACAGGTTGCTCACTCGCCTTATCAAGTTGTCTTTGGCCAAATTTTTTAAATTTATTCATGGTAGGTTTTGCTTCTAGTTTTAGTGCAAAACTTTCCGATACTTTTTCAAGTGAAATTGGCAAAAGATTTGGTAAAAGAACTTTCCTAATTACGACTTTAAAGTCAGTATCACCAGGAACAGAGGGGGCAATAAGTCTCGAAGGTTCAATGGCTGGTTTGTTAGGAAGTTTTATCATGACTGTTTTTATGCTTAATCTATCGATCATTTCTGGACTATCTGTTGCTTTTATAGTCTTATTCTCTGGTTATTTAGCAACTTTTTTGGAAAGTTATATTGGAGCAGTAGTTCAAAATAAGATTGATTGGATGACTAATGAATTAGTTAATTCTATCCAGACATCGATAGCTGCTATTATTTCTATCTTTTTATATTTGAAGTTTGTTTGAAATGTTTATTTTAAATCAGCCCAATTCTTCAGTGCTGGCCATTCGCTGATTTGGTCATAAATCCATTTATGACCCTTAGTATTTAGATGTATTCCATCTGATGAGAGTAATTCTTTAAATGATAAAAGGTTGATCATTTTCTCATGGATAGATAAAAACGGGACATTTAATTCTAAGCAAGTTTCTTCAATTTTATTTTCATATTTAGCACAAGCTTGGTTTGAATACCAAAGACATTCTGCAAAAGGCATTGAGTCTTCATTAACAGGTGTTAATCCAAGAACCAATATATGTACCTCATTCTTAATTTCGTTTACTAATTGTTTTAAACCAAATTTAAAAGCATCTTCGGAAAGTTGTGGCCTGCCATCTTTTCTTCCAATTCTAGCTGTATCATTTAATCCAATTGATAGCAAAATACCTTCAGGAACTTTTCTCCTTAACTCTCCCCTTGTTGCCCACTCATTCTTATATCTTATAGCAACTTTCTCTAATCCATCTCCTCTTACTCCAAGAGAATAAATGATAGGTGCACCATCTAAATTTAACCAGTTTTGTCTTAATCTCTCAGACCATCCCCCTCCCTCTAGATCTCCCCATCCGTAAACCCCACTATCTCCAATTATGATTAATTTCTTCTGATATTTATTCATAAGTCGATATGTTGAATAAAATAATTAACTAATGAAATTGTTGGTTGAATTCTTTAACCAATAATTTTGAGTAGTGTTAAATAAAAATTCTCCTGAAATTGTTAATAAAGAGAAAGTAGCAGTTATTATCATGACTTGTGCCCAATCGAATGAGCTTAGTGATTCCTGTAATTGCCACCCTAATCCTACTCCTCCGACTGCACCTATAATTGCTGTTTCCTTTAGGATTACGTCACTTCTATATGCTCCATAAGCTAAGTAACTATTACTTTGGGGGGCTAATATTCCATAAAGTGTTGCTGATTTCTTGCTTGAACCATTGCTTTTAATTGCTCGATAAATACTTTTTTCTTGATTTAGTATGTTATCTGTAAGTAATCTTCCCATGACACCCATATGTGTAATTCCTAGTGATAATGCGGCTACAGATATATTAGGATTAGTAAAAAGAAGAATAAGTATAGTGGTCAATGGAGGAGGTATTAATCTAAAGAAGATCCAAATAAGATTTTGAACTTTTAGAGGGAATTTGCCTGGGAATAATACTAGTAAAAGTGGAGGTGTCCCTATTGCAATCCCAGACGCGAAAAAAGTTATTAAAATTGTTTGAATGATTAGTTTAAAAAGAGGTAAGGTATTAAATCCATTTCTTATCTCTACGAATGAAGGTAAATTTAAATACGAAAAGCTTAATGGAGTAAATATCTCAAAATTTAGATTATAAAGCCAACTAATACCTAACGATAGAGATAGTGAAAATATTGAGATTGAAATTAAGAATGAATTTTTCAAACTAATATTGTCAGATAAATAACTTCTTAAATATCGTATAAATTTCTCTAATAAAATCATAACTAACCAAAGCATCCACAAACAAGTCCACATTTCATTGAACTCAAAGGACTTTAAAGTTAAATATAGTTCTGTTCCTATACCTCCTAATCCAAATATTCCAAGTAATGTTACACCTCTAATTGCACATTCAAATCTGTAACTTCCATATGTAGATACGATAGGTATTAATTTTGGTAGTAGAATAGTTATAAATGAGCTCATAACATTAGATCCAGTTTTCTTAATTGCTATTAGAGGTTGTATGTCAAAACTATCTAGTTGCTCTGAAATTACTCTTGCTGTTAAGGCTGAATAGGGAATGACTATAGATATAATTGCGACCCAAATATTCAAACCTAACATTTGTATAAATAGCAGGCCCCAGACTACTTCATGTACTGATCTTGGAATTGCTAATGAGTATTTTATGAATTTACCTAAATAAGAAAATCTAGGAATACTTTTCCATAATAAATCTGTAGATAGTACCCCTAAAAGAATTCCAATAAACATACTTATAACCCAGCTAGTTAAAGCAGTAGCAATTGTTATTTCAAGTCCTTCCCATGCGCTTTTAACTACTTCTTGATTGAACGATGGTTTTATTGCTGAGCTTATGAATAGAAATATGATATTTAGACCCCCAATATGAAGTCCTTTGATAATTTCTATTAGAATGGGAATGTAGGCTATTGAAGGGATTAAGGTTAATAAAGTTGATACAGGTTTTATTGATATCATTTGAATTAAAATAGCCAATCAAATTCTGATTGATTAATATTATGAATTTCTCTATCTATTACAATCTCTCCATCTTTTAAGCCAACAACTCTATTGAAATTATTTATTAAATTAATTTGGTGAAGACTTATAAGTATGGTCTCAGGGATTTTAATTCTAAGATAATTTTTTTGATTAATAAATAAATTTAAGATATTTTTTGATAATAAAGGGTCTAAATTTGAGAAAGGTTCGTCTCCAAGAAGAATCTCTGGTTCTTGTCTTAAAAGACGTGCAATTGCTATTCTTTTTTTTTGCCCACCAGAAAGCTTATTTATATAGGAATAAATAGTTTTTTTAGGCAGAGATACTGCTGCTAGGCATTCTTGGCATAAACCTTTATCTAAGACTCCGAGGAGATTTTTTAAAGCCCATATGAAATTGTGTTTACCTAGTGCACCGCAGTTTATATTCTGAGCGACATTTAGCTCTTCTATCAAAGATAAATCCTGCCATATAGTTCCTATTTTTGACGACTCAATATTTGAAATATTGTTAATGTGAGAACCTTTCCATATTACATCCCCTTCGTTTGGGATTAGTGATCCATTCGCGATTGAGATTAATGTGCTTTTGCCAGAGCCACTCTTGCCAATAAGCGCTATCTTCTCACCTTGATTTATTGTTAAATTAATATCTTTTACTCTAATACTTTTTTTACTACTATGGCTTATATTCTTTAATTCTAGTAACTTAGTCACTTAATCTTTCCAATTTTTCTGCCTACCTTTTCTATTTTATTATAATTCTTGTTTTTTGATATTATAAATTTCTTTGCGCTAAATAATTCGAGAATTTGTTTTTGTTCTTTTGACTTTTCATTGAAACGTAAAAATACATTTGTAAGCTCTTTCGTAAAACCTTTTCTGAACTTTTTATCTAGGTTTCCTTGAGCAAGCCAATGATAATTATGATAAGAAGGAGTCTTCCAAATCACAAAGACTTTTGAGGGGTCCACGCGTCCTCTCAAAAGATTTCTCTTCCATACTTCTTCGCTAAGAGCACCTGCCTCATATGAACCACTTTGCACAAGCATTAATGTTGCATCGTGGCTACCACTAAAGCCTGGGCTTGCACCTTTGAAATCTTTAAGTTGAATACCTGCTTGGTTTAAATAATATTGTGGCATCAATCTTCCTGATGTTGAACTTTCAGAGCCAAAAGTAAAACGCTTGCCTTTTAGTGTTTTTAAGTCATTTATGTTATTTATTTTTTGGATCGAACTTGTCTTGTTTGCAATAAAAATACTATGGAATTTTTCATCAATAT
>QCIR01000032.1 GCA_003216575.1 Prochlorococcus sp. AG-402-M23 | reverse complement strand
AATCAATTGTTTTTCAACTGAACTAAGTTAGTCAATTTAGTTTTTTTCATAAACAATCAAAAACACTATCTTCAGTAGTGAGAATTAACTATTTTATAAAATTATTAGATATGCCTCTGCTACCTAGGCGTTTTGAACGACTTAAATCAGTTTTAAATAAAAGAATTTCAGATCTCACTGTCTTACTTGAAAATGTTGAAAAACCTCATAATCTGTCTGCGATAATAAGAAGCTGTGATGCTGTTGGTGTTCTAGAAGCATATGCAATCTTCAACAAGGAAAAATTTTTGACATTTAATAGCACGGCACAAGGCAGTCAGAAGTGGGTTCAAGTGAACCAATACAAAGAAACAAGCGAGGCAATAAAAGTTCTAAAAAATAAGGGATTTAAATTGTATGGAACCAACTTAAATGCAAAATCAATTGACTATAGAGAATGCAACTTCACAGGACCAACAGCATTTGTCCTAGGAGCAGAAAAATGGGGGATTAGCGAAGAAGCCGCGAGTTTGATGAATGAGCATATTCATATTCCAATGAGAGGAATGGTTGAATCGTTGAATGTTTCAGTTGCAGCATCAGCATTATTATTTGAAGCGCTAAGACAACGGCAAGTAGCAAATATAATTCCTGAATCTGGAGAAGGCATGAGCGATGAAACATACAAAAAAAAGATCTTTGAGTGGGCTTACCCAGAAGTTGCCGAATGGTGTAAAAGCGAAGGTAGAGAATATCCAAAAATCAATGAAAAAGGTGAAATTATAGATGATCTACCAAGAACAAAAAAAATGAGGTATTAAATTCCAAAACTCAAGTATGATTCAATCCTGCAGACTAGTTTCACTGATAAATTTCTCTAAGCCTTCTCCAATAAAAGACAGACCCAACACTAAAACGAACATAGCCATGCCAGGATAGATCGCTGTCCACCAGATACCCGTAGGTAATGCAACTAATGCCATATTTAAATCACTTCCCCATTCTGGAATATTCTCAGGAAGACCTAATCCAAGAAATCCCAATCCCCCAAGAACCAATACAGCATCTGCAGCATTAAGTGTTAAGACCACAGGAACAGAAGTAAGGACATTTTTAAGAAGGTACTTTCTTATTATCCAAAGAGGGGAAGCACCCATTGATATTGCGGCCTCTACATAAAGTTCTGATTTAACCTGTGAAGTCTGGTTTCTAACAAGTCGAAAATATTGAGGAATATAAACGACACATAATGCTATTGAAGCATTCAATATGCCTCTCCCCAATAAAAATGCCATCACCACAGAAAGGAGGAGGACAGGAATGGTATAAAGAGTATCCATGAAAAGAACTAAAATCCTATCCAAAAGGCCACCAATATAGCCACTCAAAAGTCCCAAAGGTATTCCTACAAGAACTGCAAGAGATACGGCAACAAAAACAACCTGTAATGCAACTCCACTCGCAGCCAAAGTTCTTATGCAAACATCTCTTCCTAGTCGATCTGTTCCACACCAGTGATCTATTGATGGAGCTGAAAAAATCGGATTCCCCAACCCAAATTCACCATTAGATATAATCTTTAAAGAGATTAATAATGGCATAAAAATAGAGATACCTATATATACCGATAGAATTATCAGCCCAGCTAACAATAACCGTGTCGACAAATTCTTTCGTTTTAAAAAACCTCTCAGCTTCAATAGTCAAATAATAAGACCTAATTAAATTTAGCTGTAAAAGGTAGAAATTAAAAAAAAAATTGCTTAAATAAATTAATACATACAATTTAAGATGCATTTAAAAAATGATGGTCTCACTGTAGGTGAGCTCTCAATAACCATTGCAGCATTAATAATTATAGGTTTTATATGGACAAACCTAACCAAAGAGAAAGGGAGTCCGGAAGTCTCAATGTTTATAAACAATTCAAGTGAGCTAAGCTATACAAAAAAAGCATAGATCATAAAAACATCTATGAATCATTATTTAATTTCAATACAGCCATAAAAGCCTCTTGAGGAACATCTACTTTCCCCATAGACTTCATTCGTTTTTTTCCTTTTGCCTGTTTCTTCAATAATTTCTTTTTTCTAGAGATATCGCCTCCGTAACATTTGGACAAAACATCTTTTCGTAAGGCACTAATACCTTCACTTGCAATAATTCGACTCCCAATTGAAGCCTGTAAAGGAATCTTAAATTGCTGTTTTGGAATAAGTTCTTTTAATTTCTCAACAAGACCTTTTCCGACACCATAAGCATTATCTTTATGAACAATTGTCGTCAAAGGATCTGCTCGCTCTGAATTAATTAAAACGTCCAGTCTGACTAAATCATTTTCTCTATAACCAATCAAGTGATATTCCATAGAAGCATATCCCTTAGTTCTACTTTTCATCTGATCAAAGAAGTCGGTGACAACTTCTGCTAAAGGTATTTCATAAATAAGAGTGACTCGATCAGTCGTTATGTACTTCATATCAATAAAGTCTCCTCTTCTGTCCTGACAAAGTCCCATCAAAGTTCCGTTGTAATCATTAGGAGCATAAATTTCCATTCGGACGTAGGGTTCTTCTATGGTTTCACGTTTTTGAGGGTCTGGAAGTGTAGCGGGATTATCGATCATCAAAACTTCCCCATCAGTCATTTTCACTTTATAAATAACTGAGGGTGCAGTAACAATTAAATCCAAATCATATTCACGTTCTAAACGCTCTTGAACAATTTCCATATGTAATAACCCTAAAAATCCACAACGAAAGCCAAAGCCCATTGCACTACTTGTTTCAGGTTCATATTTCAATGCAGCATCGGATAGCTGTAATTTATCTAGAGCCTCTCTTAAATCAGGATATTGATCCGCATCAGTTGGGAACAACCCGCAAAAAACCATTGGCTTGGCTTCGGTATAACCTGGCAAAGCTTCATCAGCAGGTCTATCCTGCAACGTAATCGTATCCCCTACTCTCGCATCAGCAACTGCTTTGATAGATGCAGCTAAATATCCAACTTCACCAGCATGAAGAGAATTTACTTTTACTTGATCAGGCGCCATAACACCTATTTCATCTAACTCATAACTTTTTTTACTAGCCATAAGTAAAACCTTGTCTTTCTTACTTATGCCACCACTCATTATTCTGAAATAGACAATCACCCCTCTGTAAGGGTCGTAATAAGAATCAAAGATAAGTGCTTTTGTAGCTTGATCAGCATTATCTTTAGGAGAAGGTATTCTATCTACTACTGCTTGCAGTATTTCTAGAATACCAACCCCTGTTTTAGCAGAACAGGAAATCGCCTTAGACGTATCTAAACCAATAATTGATTCAATCTCATTTTTAATTTTCTCAGGATCAGCACCAGGCAAATCAACTTTATTGAGAACAGGAATAATTTCTAAATCATTTTCCAAGGCTAGATAAACATTTGCCAAAGTTTGAGCTTCAACTCCTTGACTAGCGTCAACAACCAGCAAAGCCCCTTCACAAGCCTGCAATGATCTACTCACCTCGTAAGAAAAGTCAACATGACCAGGAGTATCAATCAAATTCAGAACATATTCCTCTCCATCATCCGCTTTATAATTCATTCTCGCAGCCTGTAATTTTATAGTTATTCCTCTCTCTCTCTCAAGGTCCATATTGTCCAAGAATTGTTCTTGCATGTCTCTAGAGGAGACAGTGCCAGTGTCCTGAAGAAGCCTGTCTGCCAAGGTTGATTTACCATGGTCAATATGAGCAATTATGCAGAAGTTCCTCAGACGAGAAATGGGCACATTAGTCATACGAAAGCAATCAAAGGAGCAAGATCTTCATTTATCAATTCAACTCTCAATAAAGATTAAATATAGCTCACCACTACTAAAGTTTTAAATTAATTTAAGTAAGAAATCGTTTCTTTTGCGAATTGCCAAAAGTGCTTCTTGATTTGAATTAATATCTGTTCCAATACTGGGAAAAAGCTCTAACATTTTATTTCTCCATTTACTTGATTTCATCTTTTCATGCCAGCACCGGTTTAAAACTTCAATCATGATTGTTACTGCTGTGCTTGCGCCAGGGGAAGCTCCAAGCAAAGCAGCTAAAGATCCATCTGATGAAGTAACAACTTCTGTTCCCATTTTCAAAAAACCACCTTTAGATGTTTCTTTAATTATTTGAACCCGCTGCCCTGCAATTGAAAGCTTCCAATCATTAGGTGAAACCTTGGGAAGAAATCTTTTTAACGTTTTTAATCGATCCTCATTTGTTTGTATTAATTGATTTAATAAGTACTTCCCTAGATCTATATTGTCTAATCCTGCTTGCAACATAGAGAAAATATTAGTTGTTTTGATGGATCTAAACAAATCCAATTTTGATCCATATTTTAAAAAATTTGAACTAAAACCTGCAAAAGGACCAAACAAAAGAGATCTTTTTCCATCTATCCATCTTGTGTCTAAGTGTGGGACAGACATTGGTGGTGCTCCAACTGCTGCGTTTCCATAAACCTTTGCATTATGTGTTTTTGTTGATTTCTCCTCATCACAAATCAACCATTTGCCGCTGACAGGAAACCCAGCGTATGACAATCCTTCTGGAATTCCCGATTTTTGCAAAAGGGATAAAGCTCCTCCTCCTGCTCCAAGGAAAACAAACTTTGATCTAACGATTCTATTTTTTTTTGCTCCTTTTAAAGATAGATACCAATCTCCCTCTCTATGTTGTTCAAGATTCTCAACATTAGTAGAGTAGTTAATCTCAATAGATTTTGACCCTTCAATTTGATTGATATATGAGCGAGTTAAATTACCAAAATCAATGTCAGTTCCTCTTTGAATTCTTGTCGCAGCAATCTTTTCACTCTGTTTCCTACCATCCATAATCAATGGGATCCAATCTTTTAATTCACCATGATCCTTGGTGAATTCCATTTGAGCAAAAGCGGCATGAGAACTAAGTTCAGAAAACCTTTTTTTAAGCAAATAAATATCTTTATCTCCAAAGACAAGGCTAATGTGTGGCAACTTATTTAAAAAAAATTTTGGAATTAATTTCCCTTTTTCTGCCAACGATGCCCAAAACTCTAAACTTTGCTCAAAGGATTTATTTATTTCAAAAGCTTTAGTGGTACTAAGAGATCCATCCTCTTTTATAGGAGTGTAATTAAGCTCACAGTTAGCTGCATGTCCTGTTCCAGCATTATTATTGGCGCAACTACTTTCCAGTCCAGCAGAAGATAATCTTTCAACAATCAGCAATCGTAAATCTGGCTCAAGCTCATGCAGAAGTACTGCAAGAGTGGAGCTCATGATTCCTGCTCCTACTAATATTGCGTCATAAGTATTTTCTGACTCTGAGGCACCGGTATTAAACAAAATCTTTATCAAGATTACATATAGACTATCCTGCAATTAACTAAGCTAAGCAAAATTAAATTAAGTAAACCGAAATGAGCGACGAAACTCTTGCACTAACGACAGAAAACGTTGAAAAGGTTCTCGATGAATTAAGACCATTTCTCATGGCTGATGGAGGAAATGTGGAGATAGCTGAAATTGATGGACCAATCGTCAAAGTTAGACTTCAGGGGGCTTGCGGAAGTTGCCCCAGTAGCACAATGACTCTAAAAATGGGCATTGAAAGAAAGCTAAGAGAAATGATTCCAGAGGTTAGCGAAGTAATACAAGTTTTATAAATCAACTTTCTAAATTAATCTTTGTTATTTAATTTGGAGAACTTAATTCCCTTTCAATTGCAGACTTATAATTAAGACAATCTAAAGGGAGTCCGTTATAAATGAGATAACTAATTGGAGCTATTAGACCAATTGTAAAAATAAAGTTAGATAATTCTAAACCTATGTTTCTTAGCAGAAAAGTTATGCCATATATACCTAAAAGATAAACATGCAGAATCAAAAACTCTTTACTATTTAGTACAGGCCATCTAAAGATAGAACCTAAGAAGAACAAAATACCTTTCATCAACTCTTATTCAAATTTGAGTAATCATACAGAATTTCCAATCGATTTCATAAAGTGATATGTATCTAAAGATAAAAAATGATGTATCAATCAATTTTTGAATTTTGATTTATTTAGAGAATATTCTTTTTTAAGTTTTCTCATTCTTCTTGCCCAAATCAGTGTCGCAATAACAACCCATAAAAAAAACCCTCCCAAGGCTATTAAACTAACTGTTAAATTCATAAAAAACTTTTTAAAAACTAAAAACCAAAGTTTGTTGAAGCCAATAAAATCCTAGCCCCACTGCTAATCCTCCAACGAATCGCATCAAGAAGGGATAAAAACTTTTATTAGCTTTTTTGGCAGCAAATGAGATCCCTAAAACAACACATCCCATTGCGAATACTGAACCTATCAAATATGAAAAAAGATAAATCAATGCACCAGTCAATGAAAGGGCAAAAGCGGGTATAACTGCCAAAAGATGGCTTGTACCAGCGAAACCATGAAGAATTCCTATTCCAGTTGCTGTATGGGTATGACTTCTAAGAAGACTATTTCCAAAGGAATGAAAGTGAAAATGTTGATGGGGCATTCCATCTAAATGCTCATGTTTATGCTCATGAATATTGACTCGAAAAGAAGTTCTAATAGCCAAGCCTCCAATAACCAAAAGAGTTAATCCAACAAGAATTTCTGCAATATCGGAAACTTGTCCAACGTCGAACAAACCTTTAGCAAGAATGCCAAGCAAAGAAAGTATGAATACACCAGCCGAATGACCTACGCCCCAAGCAAGACCATCTTTTAGAGCAACTCTAGGTTTTGCTAACGCTGATGGAGCCATTGCCACCATATGATCAGGTCCTGTAATGACATGAAGGGCCCCGAGTCCTAAACCCGTCCAAACGCTATCAAGCATAAGAATTTGATTGGATTTTTTTAAAAGTGATTTGCCCTTTATTTAAATTAATCAATTTTGTTCACATCAATTTATCAATATTACATCTCAAGACTTAAATAAAAGATTAATTTTAATTAGTAGCTAATAAAAAGTAGTTTTAAATTTCTCAAAAATCGAATTCACAACATGTGAAAGATTTAGGAAATTTGATCCTTTTGAAGTTTTCCAGACATTTCATAGGCTTCTGAACTTCCACCATGTCCATGAGCAATTCCTAATTCATGCATTTTTGCATGTTCATCAATAGTATCTCTGAGTTCTTTAGAGCCTGATCCGAATGTTGAGTAAACGCCATAGGCTACTGAGCCTGCAAGTAGAACAACAATTCCTCCTATTAGCATCAACAAGGTTGGATCAGTAGTTGAGGTTTCCATTCGTATTCACTAGTTCACGAGATTCTACTGCATGGATACTGACAACGAGAGCAACAAATGGAAACTACTTCAATTGGCCTATAAGAATCTTCAATTTCATTAATCAAAAAGTAAAAAGCTATCTAAAATAAATGATTTTCAAATAATAAATGCTTTAGAACAATAATTGGTAGAAAATTATTTAATATCTAAATATAAATGAATTAATATAATTACTAAAATTAATTATTAATATATTATTAGAGAGTTGAATTATAAGCTAAAAGCCCAAAAAAACCTAATATTAAAAGGATGCTAGCAATCCTGCTAAAAGTTACAGGACCAAAATCGATTTTCATCTTGAGACTTAATTAAAGTCTGCATCTTAATATAAAAACCTACAAAAAGTGAACAAGCTTAAATAGAAATTAATTCAAAAAATCAACAGAAATATCATTTTCACTGATTTCCCCGATAAAAACAAAATCTAATCCCTATTCACTCTTTTGATTGTTAACTTCTAAATGATGCTCATAAGCATCAATCTCTTTCTCACTTTTTTTAATTTGACCATCAAACATAACTACCCACTCTTGAGCTTTGATTTTTTGTTCTTTTTTGATATTCATAAACCAATGAAGAATGAAAACCATTATACTTTAGATACATGTTTTTTGATTTAAAATAGCTCCATAATGTTTAAATTTTGGTAGGCATTAAGGTTGACATAAAAAGAAGACATAAACAAATTGGTAAGTTGGCAAAAAAAAGATATTCTTAATTACCACAACGTAAAGACAGAAGATATGTCACCAATATTATTCAAAGACAATATGCCAGCTCTACAAAATAAAGACTATTTTAACTATGGAGGTCAAGGTCCACTCCCAACTCAATCATTAAATGCAATAACTTCGAGTTGGCAAACAATTCAAAACTTAGGTCCATTCACAAATAATGTTTGGCCATACATTACGAAAGAAGTCATAACTACTAAAAATCTTATAGCGGAGATTTGCGCTATTCATCCAAAAAGAATTGCCTTTACTGAAAACGTCACCTCCGGGTGTGTCTTACCTTTACTAGGACTACCATTTTTTGATGGTGATAACTTATTACTTAGTGATTGCGAGCATCCGGGGATAGTCGCAGCATGTAAAGAACTAGCTCGTAAAAAGAATCTAACAATCACGATACTACCCGTATCAAAATTATGTAATGGGAACGACAAGAAAGATGAGACGTATCAAACAGTACTTAGATTGATAGATGAATATTTACAAAAAAATACGAAGCTCGTTGTTCTCTCACATCTCCTTTGGAATACAGGGCAAATTATGCCAATTGAACTTATTTCCAACAGACTTAAAGAGCATCCCAGCAAACCTTATTTATTAGTCGATGCTGCTCAAAGTTTTTGTCACATCCCAATGAAAGGTGCTTGTGAAAATGCGGACATCTATGCGTTTACTGGGCATAAATGGGCTTACGGGCCTGAGGGACTAGGAGCTGTTGCTCTTTCAACAAGAGTTCTAGAAGAGTCAAGCCCAACATTAATAGGCTGGAAAAGCTTAAAAACTGAAGAAGGAATATATATCAACAGTAAAACTCCTTTTCATTCTGATGGCAGACGTTTTGAGATAGCGACTTCTTGTATACCTCTTTTAGCTGGCCTCAGGAGCTCTCTAATAATGCTTAAAAATGAAGGTCATGAGACTGAGCGATTTTGCAAGATTAAAAGCCTCAGCTCTATCCTGTGGGAGAAACTAAACCAAATCAAAAACATTGAACTTATTTTAAATAGTCCTCCACCTTCAGGAATTATAAGTTTTACTATTAATGGAATCAATTCTCCTGAAGAGGTTGTCAACTATCTAGGCAAAAAGAATTTATGGATAAGAGTTCTCGAAGATCCAAAATGGCTTCGTGCTTGCGTTCATATCACTACAGATTTAAACGAGATAAATAATCTTGTTATTGGTCTAAAAAATTTCATTTCAGCTAAGTAGTCTAAATAAGATTTGTTTTTAATGATAGTGCTTTTCTAGCTTGTTCCCGATCGTCAAAATAAATTGTCTGATCTTTTAGAATTTGATAATCCTCATGACCTTTACCTGCGATTAAAACAACATCGTTTTTCTTGGCTTTTGCTATGGCCAGTTGAATTGCTAGGGATCTTTCTGGTTCAACAGAAATTTCAGAATCAAAAGTTATACCTTTTTCAATATCTTTAATAATTTCCCTTGGATCTTCTTGCCGAGGATTATCAGATGTCACAACTACATAATCTGCAAACTTAGCAGCAACTTCCCCCATCTTAGATCTTTTACCTTTATCTCTATTACCACCACAACCAAAAACACAAATTAATTTTTTTTTCGTCAATGATCTCGATGCGATTAATGCATTTTCCAAACCATTCGGTGTATGCGCATAATCTACTATCACTAGTGGATAGCCGTCTTTGACTTTAAATCCATCCATATTTATCTGTTGCATTCTCCCTGGCACTCCAGGGAATTTGTTCAAAGCTGCCAAAAGATCATTTAATGGGAGTCCCCTTTGAACTAAAATTCCTACTGCTTGCAAAATATTCATTAAATTAAAATCACCTATTAGTGGTGAAAAAAAATTTTGCACCCCAAAGGGCGTATGCAATTTTCCCTTGTATCCATCTTGCATAATTTGAAGATTACTAATATATAAATCTGGTTTCTCTCTGCTTTGAGAGTTCTCTTTTAATGAGCATGTCCAACATTTTTTGTTTAGCTCTTTTGCTAATATTGCACCCCATTTATCGTCTATATTAATTACTGATCTAGGGCCATCATCTTCCATGAGATGTGATCGGAACAAACTAGCCTTGGCCTCAAAATAAGATTCCATTGAATCGTGATAATCTAAATGGTCTCTTGAAAGATTTGTAAATATTGCCCCACTAAAATCACAGCCAGCAACTCTATTCTGAGACAAAGCATGTGAACTTACTTCCATAGCTGCATATTCAACTCCTGCTTGAACGGCTTTACTAAGTTGTGCCTGCAAAGGGACCGCAAAAGTAGTTGTATATTTTGAAGTTTCCTGATGATTAGGCCATCGATTAATTAATGTTCCAAACAAAGCGGATGGATAGCCAAGCGTAGAGGTCAAAAATTCAATTAAAAATGATGTAGTCGTTTTACCATTAGTACCAGTAATACCTATCAAACAAATCTCACTAGATGGTTTACCCCAAAAATCTGCAGCTAATTTACCCATAAATAGTGATACAGGGTCCGGGATAATAACTACTGGATCTTTATTAGTTGGCGGAATTAAAAGAGAAGCCTTTTTACTAATAATGGCCGCACAAGCACCTCTCTCAATTGCTTGCGCCCAGTAGGTCCCTCCATCAACTTTTTCACCGTCTAAACCCAAGAACAAATCACCTTTTTCGACTTCTCTAGAATCACATGAAAGATTTTTTATTTCCGGATTTGCTAACCCTGAAGGGACTTGAAGATCAATTGCTTTCAATAAAGCGTGCAGATAACGCGACAAAACAAACCTCTGATGATAAAAATCAATGAAGGATCATTTCAAGTATAAAAAGATCTGCATGATTTTCACCATAAAATAAATCTACTTACGATTCAGCAATTAAAAAGAAATTCAATCTTTTTAATTACTGAATGTTAGTTATTAAAAAATAAATTCTGTTTTGTCTTTGGAGCCAATAAAGTAATTTTTAAAAAATAGGAATTGGTTATTTTCTTAAGTTGTTTCGTACAAAATATTCAAATTCTTTTGTATCCAAGATAAAAGCATCTCTTCCTTTAAACGAGGAGAGACCCGAGGTAATTCAATCTTTTTTAATAATCTAGTTGATTCAAGAACTATTACTGGAACATCATTTGTATACTTCATTTGTATATCTAAAGACACGTTTTCGCTATCTATGTCGACAATGGAAAGTACAATTGAAGGTTTTAAATTTTCTAGACATATCTTAGACAATTTTTTTTCAAGTGTTTGACACAAACAGCACCCTTTACGTGAATATAATATCAATACCTCTGAGTTCATTTTTCTGGAACTGGGTCACACCCACAAGGAGTAAAAGGATGACATTTGCTTAACCTTTTCAAAGTAAGCCAACCACCTCTCCAAGGGCCATGTTTATTAACGGCTTCTATCCCATAAGCACTGCAACTAGGGATGAATCGACAACTCGGTCCAAACAATGGTGAAATCCACTTCTGATAAAAAGAAATCAAACTAACAAAAACAAGTGCAATGGCTTTATTGATCTTTGTAAGCATCTCTAGGTAGAATAATGGACTGGTGAATAAGGGGCCAATGGATTTACTTCCAGCTTACCCTTACCAGTAAACATTTTCTAATTTAAATCCCTATGTCTAGATACCGCGGACCTCGTTTGAGGATCACGCGACGCTTGGGAGACCTACCTGGTCTCACCCGGAAGGCCGCAAAAAGGTCTCATCCACCAGGTCAGCACGGCCAAGCCCGTCGCAAGCGCTCTGAATACGCGATCCGACTCGAAGAAAAGCAAAAACTTCGATTCAACTATGGTATTTCTGAACGCCAGCTTGTTCGCTATGTAAAGAAAGCTCGTGCTCAGGAGGGTTCCACAGGAACAAATCTCTTAAAGCTTCTGGAAAATAGACTTGATAATGTTTGTTTTAGACTTGGATTTGGACCTACTATCCCAGGTGCAAGACAGCTAGTAAACCATGGGCATGTAACTGTTAATGGCAGGATCACTGACATTGCAAGTTACCAATGCAAGGCTGGAGATGTTATTGCTATTCGAGATAATAAAGCTAGTAAGCAATTGGCTCAAGCCAACTTAGAATTCCCTGGTCTTGCGAATGTTCCTCCACACCTTGAGCTTGATAAAACCAAACTCTCGGCCAAGATATCTGCAAAGACAGATAGGGAATGGGTTGCTATAGAAATTAATGAATTGTTAGTTGTTGAGTATTACTCAAGAAAAGTTTAGGACTAGTCTATTACTGGTTTTTCTTAAGCTCAGTCAAACTCTTGCTACACTGATTTAAGTACGGCAAGAGTTTTTTCATGCCGAATATTGCATAGAAATAAAAAGTTTTCGAAGGTAAAGTGCTTTGTCCTGTCTTTCGCAAGAGCTTCTGATGTCTTCTTATATCGTGAACTAATTCCAGGGACTAAGAAGTACTTACACTTGCAATTTAATTGTGCAAGGCGAGGATATTTAAGACGTCGCTAAGCTTGTGGGGCATAGCATTGCAGTCTGCGAAAGATATTACGAAAGTTAGACATGGGTGGAAAATCGAAGGAGCTCACAGAAATTGAATTTGGAATAGAAGGACGGAGAATGACAATTATAGGTAGCTATGTAGAGGCTAAAAATAAACTCATATATTTCACTGGAAACTAAGACCTAGTCAGGAAGTAAGTTTTTCCCAGATACCCTCTGATTCTTTAATCAAGTCCATAGCATCTTCCTTTCCAAGAGTTTTATGAGCATCTCTCATTAGTTGTATATATCTCAGTCTTAGTTCTCCCATTTCTATATCTCGATCTAATTTACTTAAAGACGACTTGTTCTTAAATGGTGCATGGGAAAAATTAAGGGTGGCATTGTGGTGACTCATTGTTCTAGATCACAGTAACTACTTATCGAGAAGAGGAAGACTGGCTTCCGATAGAACAGTCTCCCTATCTCTCGTTGGTGCTGTTTCCAGCGTTTA
>QCIR01000031.1 GCA_003216575.1 Prochlorococcus sp. AG-402-M23 | reverse complement strand
ATATTGCAAAGAGGTAAGGGATGCTGATGGTCAGTGGCAGCATTTAGAAAAATATCTATCCAAAATTACAGATATTCGTTTTAGTCATGGAATTTGTGATGTATGTATGGAGAAGCACTTCCCTGATGTATTAGAAGTTTGGGCTGATGAAAAATTGAACTTAAAGAATCAAAAGAACAGTCCCGAATGCAAAAAGAGCAAATAGTTTTCTAGGATTAAAAATAATTCATGTCAGTTCATAATTTGTATGTTTTTTTGATGAAGATATAAATTCTTTTATAAATCTATTTATCAAATTATTTGAAATATGATTGGATTTTTCTCCGCAATTTCAGCAGTATTGGTTTGGACCTTTGCATGCTTTATTTGGCGTAAAGAATCAGCTTGTTTATTACCTAGACAAATCAATATTTATAAAAATATTCTTGCATCTATCTTTTTTTTTCCAGTACTTTTTTCGATAAATTGGTTGTCTGATCTGAATTCAATATTTGTTTTAGTGATTAGTGGAATAGTTGGTATTGCTATAGGCGATAATTTATATATAAATTCATTAAAGATAATAGGGACTAGAAAAACACTCTCGTTTGAGGCTTTAACACCAATAATTGCAACAACTATAGGCACCTTCAGCATAAATGAAATCTATCCTCAAAAAGTTTGGATTGGTTCTTTTATTGTTTCTTTCTCTTTGTTTATGATTGTCCATCAAAATACATTTCAAAAAGAGCATAATAAACAAATAAATATTCTTGGAATTTGTTGCGCATTAGGATCTGTTCTCTGTGCTGTATTTGCAGCTTTATTGTCAAGGGTGATTTTAATTAGCTCTACATTAACTCCCCTGCAAACAACTGAAATCAGAATTATATCAGCATCAATATTTCTGTTTTTATTTTTTAAAAAGGACTGTTTTTATCTTTGTACTAATAGATCAATATCTAGAAAAAGTCATTTAAATTTATTTCTTTCAACTTTCCTGGGTACTAATTGTGGAATATTATTTCAACAGATGGTTTTTAAGTCTTTACCTATTGGAATTGCTTGGACTTTTTTAAGTCTTTCCCCTATTTGTGCACTTTTTATTTCAAAGAGAGAAGGAGATAAAATAAATAAATTGACAATAATTTATTCATTTTTATCTTTTATTGGAGTTACTATTGCTTTGATTTAGACTTCAAAGTAATCATTCTCTTGCCAATATTCATCTGGATCATCTTCGAAGTCAGGTGGATCTTCAAGTTCACCAGGTTGTTCACCTAATAGAATAAGTAGTCCTTCTAGATATCTCATCTCTGAGGGATTGTCTGATTTATTCAATAGATCCTTGATTTTTTTATTAGCTTCAGGGTCTCCTTCCTCAACAGCTTTAGTTAATATATAAAGAGGATCATTGTTTAGATCTATTTCTTTCATTTTAATTTGAAATTGAGAGATTAAATTGATTTATTTAAGAATAACTTCTATCAGTTGTTCCTGGATAGAATAGAGTATTCTCATCAGTATTAATTTCTGAAAATTTGACAGGTTCCCAAAATAAATCTCTTGTAATTAAAAAGCGAATATCTTTCTCTTTTAAGAATTTTTCATTGACAAGTTCTTGAAGAATTTTGATGGAGATGTCTCCCCATGAGCAGGAATTAACTAGCCATTCTTCCATTTCCCAATCAGGTTCAGAATTTATTATTTGAAACCCAAATGCCATTTTTCTATCTTCTGATATCTCCGAAAGATACCAATCCCCTACGACACCATATAGATGGCAATAAATTAAATCATCAATCGATCCTTTACTTCCGCCACTCATAGACTTCATTAATTTAGCTGTTGACTCTGGAACGAGATCAAGAGGATTTTGGTTTTGTTCGGTCAAAATAATATTAATGGTATAAACCTTGTTAAAGGATTTAATATCTAATTATATTTTTTAGAAACTACATTTAGTTAATTTCATTTCTTATGTAATAAATTTATTACTATTTAACCTTCACTAATCAGATTCTGTTGCTTTAAGGGCTTGTAATGCCATGTTTATATGTGCGCACATAGCACCATAAGCTATTAAAGATTTTGCATTTTTATCTTTTGGAAACAATTCCTCTTTTTTATTTAAGATTAGCAATATCTTTTGACTTGTTTCTGCCCAGTTCTGAATTAAGAAATTGAACTCCTGATTTGAATTGATCTTATGATTTTCAGGATTGTCTTTCGATAGATTTTCTTTTTTTGCTTTGTTCAAGAAGTTATTTAATTCCTTATGACTTATAGCATTCAATGAAAATTGATTGTTATTCATTTTATATTTAAATTTAAAAATAAAATATCATAATTTTTTTAATAGGCCAAGGGTGGATCCCCGTCCTAGTTTATCACCTTATTCGCAAATAAATTATTTAATAACTCCATATTCTTTAACTAATTTTTTGAAGTGATCACCTCTTTGCTCATAGTTTTGATATTGATCGAAACTTGCACAAGCGGGAGAAAGTAGGACACTTTTTGAGTTTGTTTTTCTCGCAATGTCAATAGAAGCTTTTGTGGCTTCCTCTAAACCTTGTTTTACAATTATTTCAGCTTCATAAGAAGATCTTAATATGACTTTCTTCAAGTCAATTGCACTAGATCCATATAAAACTATACTATTTGTTGATTTTTTTATTTGTTCTACCCAATTTTGGCAGTCACCTTTTTTTTGTATGCCTCCAGCTATTAAGACTATTGGAGTAGGAACAGATTTTAAAGCAGTAATTGAAGAGTCAAAATTAGTCGCTTTGCTGTCATTGTAAAAACTTAATTTGCCTATTTTCCCTAAATACTCCAAACGGTGTGGTAAAGGCTCAAATGTATTAAGTGATTTCGCTATGGATAAATGATCAATACCTATTTCTCTTGCAGCTGCGGTTACAAGCAGGAGGTTTTGCAAGTTATGTTTGCCAGGTATCTTAAGTTTTGAAGTGTGAAATAGTTGTGTTTGGTCTTCAAAAACATAACCTTTTTGATCGATCCAAAACTTTGGATAATGAGAATAGGAGGACTGTTGATTTGCTCCAACCCAGATACCTTGAGGTAAGTCTTTTCTTCTCTTTGATAAATATTTATCATCAGAGTTGTAAATTCTAATTGAAGATTTCTCTAGTAATCTCCTTTTGATTTTAAAATAAGTTTCCATATTTTTATGTCTTTCTAAATGATCAGGAGTAAGTGTTGTCCATATACCTATAGTTGGTTTTAACTTTAAAGACCCTTCGATTTGATAACTACTTAATTCTAAAACTAGCCAGTTTACTTTCTTATAATCTTTTTGCTTGGTTCCTAATGCGATTTCTGATAGTGCTTTTCCAATATTCCCCCCCATTTCAGTTCTTAAATTATTAAATTCAAGAATATGATTAAGCATATTCGTAACAGTTGTTTTACCATTAGTTCCTGTAATACCAATAGAGGGAATCTTATTTAATCTTTCCCAAGCCAATTCAATTTCTCCCTGCATGTTAATATTTTTACTTCTTAATTTTTTCAGTACTTTGTGTTCCCAGTCTATTCCTGGACTGACAATTATTGAAGAAATTCTTTGTATAAAGGGGGTGAAATGATTAATATTAAGTGGCTCGCCTAGTAAACTCACTTCAATACCTTCTGATTTTAGTTTCTTCGATAAATGTAAAAGATCTTCATTTGAATTATTTTCTAATACTAAAACGTTCTTACCTTCTGATTTAAGTAGTTTTGCTGCATTGATTCCAGAAGAACCAAGTCCAAGTACGATATATATTGGATTTGTTGGTTTTTGTTTTGACAATTTGATTTAGATTTGGATGAAAGTAGCTTGTAAGTCGTTTATAAATTGTAATTCCGATAAGCTACATTTGATTTGATGAGACTTTATTTTTATCTAATATAAAATATTTTTATATTAGTATTTATTTATTTTTAAACAAAGATATTTAATTCAATAGTATCTTATTTTTATATTACTGACTTAAAGTCAAGCAAATCAAACAAGCAATTTTGTAACTTAAATTAAACGAGATTAAAAAAATATTAATACTTCTGGCTTTGCATTTTGATAGTTGTTTTGATGTATTCGTATTTGCTTCTGTTTAATGGCTGTAAACATCGAGGGTAGAGAAATGTTAGAACAAAAAGAAATCAAGGAATCAAGCAAAGGTGATTTTTCTTTTATTGATTTAGCTGATCAGAGTGAGAGTGAGATTAGATGGGTTAAACTTCATCAAATGTTTGATAAGTGAAAATTTTTAAGATTTTTTCAATTACTAATGATTAGAAGATCTTTGAATGACCATAAAATTTGAGAATGGGCGATACTGGAATCGAACCAGTGACTCCTACCGTGTCAAGGTAGTGCTCTACCTCTGAGCTAATCGCCCTCGCAAATCAAATCGAACAGATTTATGACGTCCTAAATGAAATTAGCAGGCAATAGGACCTAATAATCATTGCCTTAGTAATTTGATTCTCCAACGCTCTTTTTTTGTCTTGTCAATATTTAAAATTTTAATCGAACCTTTTTTTTCCAAATGAATAAGGTCTCCTATCTTTATTGTTTTACTGGGCTGATAATTCAATACCCAGTTAAGTCTCAAACATCCTTGTTTGATTTGAGTTGTTATTTTTGATCTTGATAATCCAAAACCTGCCGAGGCTATTGCGTCAATTCTAATAGAGGCTTCGACGGTATTGATTATTTTTTCTCGTCTTGTGAAAGGGATTTCCATCTCGCTTATCGCTATTGCTTCGATGGATACTTCAACTTCTCTTATATTTCCAGTCTTTTGATGCAGAAAATCCGCACAATTTTGTGAGCAAATAGCTTGAGCCCCTCTATCTCTAATTAACCAAATATCTCCAATTTCATTTGCTTTCGCGTTAAGACGATGTAAGACATTCCTAAAATCATTTTGCTTGGCTCTATCAAAAAGGAAATTTCCTTTTAGATAAATACCTTTCATAGGAACATCTGTATAGGAAGAGTTGATATCTTCTTCAGACCTAAGAAAACATATTCTTTTACGTTCGGCGCTAGGGAATCCTCCCTCGAATCTACAACTAATGTCATTTAAATTCTTGAATTTAGTTTTAACTTCTTCTATTAATTGTGCTGAAATGAAAGGAGACCATACAGCCTCCCTTTTGACTATTGCTTTTTCTGCGTAGGTAAGTAAAAGCTCTAATTCGTTGCGAAAACGACTATTAAATAGAATCTTTTCTTTTGGAAGAAACATGAAATAAATAAAAGTTTCTTTTTAAATATTGAATTAGTCTAAGCCTTTTTTCTAGATCTACTCTATTTAAGAATTAAAATATTAAATCATTGGTTGATTGTATTATTATTTATGTTTGCCTTCTCCTTTCTTAAATATTATTTATATTACTGCAATTACTTACCTATTGTTATAATCTCAAAGTTATTTCCTTCTTTTAAAATTGCCCAAGGTGGTTCTACTTCTATTGGTAATTCAAGAATTAGCAGCCAAGAACCTTGCTCACTTTTTTTACGAAGAGCTCTTAAATCATCATCTGTTTCTTGGTTGATGCCTCCAGCCGAAAAAAAACTTCCTAACCATCCTGAAATCATTCCCAAAAGTCCTCCTAAAAGTTTTTCGAATTGATTTGGGAACCCGAGGTCTTGAAATGTTTGCAGATCGGTCATTTGTGAAAAGCTCAAGCCTGCAATAAAACCAAAGGGCATTAACCATGTCGCTAAAGTTTTTTGACGATCTTTTCGAGCAAGATTTGGATTCAAAAGTTTGACAGTATTAAAATTCATTTGATTTATAAATGCTTTCTCAGGTCTCTCCAGATTTGTATCTTCATCGGTAAATTGATTATTCAATGGTTCTATCAGATCGCAATTGAGGATAGGTGTTTGGGCCTCTCTTATCTTGAGTAATAAATCTTTAGCTGGTTGCTTCCCTTTGAAGACAATTACTAATGTGGACACGAATTAGCTCCTCGAAATGTTTGGATTTTCAATCCTGCTCAACATAAATCTGGCCAGCGGCAAATAGATCACTAAAGTTCAGAACGGCACGTTTATCGCCCTTAATGACGAAAGTTCTTGTTTCTGATCCCATTGATCAAGCAGGTATTGATATTCTTACTCAGGTTGCTCAGGTTGACCAAAAAGTAGGTCTTTCAATAGAAGAATTGAAAAATATTATTGGAAACTATGAGGGGTTAATGATCCGATCAGGAACACAAGTTACTGCAGATGTGATTTCTGAGGCAAAGAATTTAAGAATCATTGGTAGAGCTGGAGTTGGTGTTGATAATGTTGATGTGCAGACCGCTACTAGAAAGGGTGTATTGGTCGTGAATTCCCCAGGGGGGAACACTATTGCTGCAGCAGAACATGCACTTGGAATGATTATTGCACTATCAAGAAATATCCCTCAAGCGCATGGAAGTATGTTCTCTGGAGGTTGGGATCGAAAGAAATATGTTGGAAATGAGCTTTATAAGAAAACTTTAGGAGTAGTTGGACTTGGCAAGATTGGTTCTCATGTCGCAAAGGTTGCAAATGCAATGGGAATGGAAGTTGTTGGTTTTGATCCTTTTGTTTCCAGTGAAAGAGCCCAGCAAATGCAGGTTCGATTAAGTGATATTGAGCAGTTGTTCAAAGAATCTGATTATGTAACCCTTCATCTGCCAAGAACTACTGAAACAGAAAATTTAGTAAATATGGATCTTTTAAGAAAAATGAAACCCACTGCAAGATTGGTTAATTGTGCGAGGGGAGGAATTATTAATGAAAATGATTTAGCTAAAGCATTAGAAGAAAATGTTATTAAAGGAGCTGCAATTGATGTTTTTGCCAAAGAACCATTGGATGATACCTCTCCTTTGCGTTTAGTAAAAAAAGGCCTTGTACTTACTCCTCACCTAGGTGCTTCAACCGTTGAGGCGCAACAAAATGTAGCTATAGATGTTGCAGAACAAATTAGAGATGTCCTTTTGGGTTTACCAGCGCGGAGCGCAGTAAATATTCCAGGCTTGAGTGCCGAGATAATGGATAGCCTTAAACCACATTTAAAACTTGCCGAGACATTAGGATTATTAGTTAGTCAAATTTCAGGTGGCCAGATTCAAAAATTAGAAGTTCGTTTGCAAGGAGAATTCGCTCAACATCCTTCTCAGCCTTTGGTTATTGCTACTTTGAAGGGTTTGCTTACTAGTGCACTTGGAGACAAAATTAATTATGTAAATGCATCTTTGGAGGCAAAAGGTCGTGGTATAGATGTTGTCGAAATCAAAGATGAATTGAGTCCTGAGTTTGCTAGAGGTTCCCTGCAATTAGATAGTTTTAGCGATAAAGGTGGACACAGCGTTTCTGGAACTGTTTTTGGCGATGGTGATCTTGGTATTACAAGTATTGATGAGTATCCAATAAATTTTGTACCAAGTAGACATATGCTTTTTACGAGGCATCGAGATATGCCTGGAATTATTGGTCAGATAGGATCTCTACTTGGTAAACACAATGTTAATATTGCGTCTATGCAGGTTGGAAGAAGGATTGTTAGAGGAGAGGCCGTTATGGTTTTAAGTATTGATGACCCTATTCCATCAGAGTTATTAGGATCTATTCTCTCAATGCAGGGCATTAATGAAGCTCATTCTGTAACTCTATAATTTGATAGTTAAAAAATTATAGATTTGCAGAACTCTAATATTGCTTGGTTGCGATTTCAGCAGGAAATTCCCTTTGAGTTAGAAGATTCTTTTTACTGGCTTTTGAGAAATTTAGAAATCCATAGATTCTCTTTTGAGCATGATCCAAGTAATAACTTCACTCAAACATTATTCATCTGGCTCCCCTTGGCAGAGTGGTCATTGAGGGATCGGATCAATTTAGTCGAATCCTTAATTTCTCTGGCAAAACCTTTTCAGGTAACTTTGCCGGCTGGTAAATGGATTCAAGTGAAAGATGAAGATTGGAGCTTAAGCTGGAAAAAAAGCTGGAAACCTGATCCAGTAGGAAAATCAATTTTAATTTTACCTGCATGGTTAGATGTTCCAGAAAAACTTTCAGAACGAAAAATTATCCGTTTAGATCCAGGAAGTGCATTTGGAACTGGAAGCCACCCTTCCACTCGATTATGTCTTGAAGCCTTGGATAATGATCCTCCCGTGGGTCAAACAATTGCTGATTTGGGTTGTGGGAGTGGAATACTTTCTTTGGCTGCATTGAAATTAGGAGCAAAGTGTACTTTTTCTGTTGATACCGACTCTTTAGCAATATCAGCAACTAAAATTAATTCTGCTTTAAATAGTTTCTCTGAAAACCTCTTAAATGTTTTTCTTGGTTCTATTGAGGAACTCGAGGCGAATATGCCGGAAAGAAAAATTGATTTAATTCTCTGCAATATTCTTGCACCTGTCATAAAGTTGTTGGGTCCAGATTTCGAAAAAATTATTGGACATAAAGGCAAACTTATTTTGTCTGGTTTATTACTTGAGCAAATCAAAGAAATTCAAGAATTCTTTTTAAAGCTTGGTTGGCAAGTTCTTGACATAAAGTCAAAGGATCAATGGGCCTTAATTGTTTTGACTCTAGATTTGTCTTGATTAAAGAAACTCTACACTTTTAGATTAAAAAACCTTCATGACATCTTTTAAGATTACTTTTATTAATGATATAAATGGTCTTAAAGAAATTATTGATATCCCAGATGATAAATATATTCTTGACGCTGCCTCTGAACAGAATATTGAGCTTCCTGCTTCATGTAGAGAAGGAACTTGTTCGACTTGTGTAGCTAAATTAGAAAAAGGTAAGGTTGATCAACAGGATCAAAGTTCTTTGGAAGATGATCAAATAGAAAAAGGATATATTTTGACTTGCAAGGCATATCCAGTCTCTGATTGCACAATAAGAACCCATGTTGAAGATGAATTGTATTGATATTAATTTTTTCGCCAGATTTTCATCGTTTTGCTTGCCAAAGATCTCCTTTCTCGCCAACCTCTTATTTATGCGCTCATGGGCGCAAATAAAATTATTTGTCGATTAATTGATTTCAGAAGTTTTGCCAATCGATAAAGTTCAAGGTCTTTTAGATCATGGCTCTATTCACTCAAGTATTGGAGGGCAATTTAGTTTTAGGGTTTTAGGCCCATGTTGCCGTCTCTATGACCGTGAGGAATTACCTTGGCCTTGTTGCAGGCTTTCATGGCGAAGTAAGGAGCCTAGCTGGAAAAGAATTGGGAAAAGACTGGTTGCTGATATTGCGGCACAAAAATGTCCATCATATTCTGTTGAGATTATCCAACCAGGAGTGAAACCAACAAAAACAATTTTGACCTTGTTTTCTAGTCGTTTAGATTCAAATATTCAGGAATGGTGGTATAGCAAACATCCTCGTTCGAGAGATAGTTCAAATATTGAGCCTCAAGTGGAATGAATTTAGAAGAATTGAAAATTCTTTTTGGATTTAAAGTGATGAAGATATGAAGCATTTCACGCATAAGTTCATACCATTTTTCAAATTTGAAGGATAATTATAAGTAATTAAATTTCAACACAGGGATGAACTTCGACTATCACGCTGTTGCTTCTGCTGCTACTGCTGCTATTCCGTTGGCTGCTGGAGCTGCTGGAGTTGGCTATTTTATATTGCGCCAAAAAGGCTTTGGCTTTGGTACCTCACATTTGCTTGTTGGGCTGCCAATGTTTGCAGTCGGAGGAGCGGCAGCTGCTTTTTTTCTTATTACAAAGTGAGAAAGGTAGTTTTCAACCAATAAAAAAAAGGGGCCATTGACCCCTTTTTTTTATTGGTTGATAAATTTTAGATAAATTTATGTACCAGGATTGAAACCTTGACCTTTGGTTGCAGGTACATATCCAGCAGCTGTAGTGCTACAACCAAGACTATCGGCTGTGTTCCCTGTGGCTACTTTGCAGAGATTTTTTTGTTGACTTCTATCTAATACAGCATCAGTAAAGTCAGCACCATCAATGGTTGCACCATCAAAAACACTCTTTAGTAATTCTGCACCAGTTAGGTTGACATTAGTAAGGTTTGCATTATCAAACCTTGTTGCATAGGCAATAACATTGGTCATGTTCGCACCTGAAAGATCAGAGCCCTTCAAGCTTGAGACACTGAAATAAGCCCCAGTAAAATTAGCCCCACCAAGATCTTTTCCTGATAAGTCGTATTTTACATACTCTGTATTTTGTAAGTCCTGACCAGCCAAGCTTGTATCTAAGGCCTCTACTGAAGAAGGGTCGCTGGGATACAGGGCACTTACAGAAAGAGGACTAATGCTGAGGCTTACAAGCACAGGTATCAAGACAAAGAGTCTTGTAAGGGACCGTTTAAGGGAAGAAATAAGAGAATCCATTAATAACGCCAGCGATTGACGGAAGCACCAAACTCGACCATTGTTTCATGTAGAGGCATTTCATAGGCAAAGGGATCACGAACTGTTGCAGCGTTTTTTTACATCAATTTGCAGAAAGTCTCTTGCTAACTGGGTATTTGGGAAAATTGCTTTTGCTTCATTAAGCAAATCATTTGGAGATGTTTGATTCCCTGGGGTATATCTCGGACTGAAATGAGTCAAAACTAGTTGATGAACATTTGCTTTTGCTGCAATCTGAGCGGCCATAGTGGCAGTTGAATGTCCGCGTTGATAAGCCATCTCAGTTTCTTCAGATGCATAGGTGGCTTCATGGATAAGTAGATCTGCGCCTTTCGAAATTTCAATTGCTGATTCTGTAAATACAGTATCTGTGCAATAAACCATGCTTAAACCTGGCCTAGGCCGCCCACTAAATTCTTTGCCAGAAAAAGTTCGACCATCATCTAAACGTACTTCTTCTCCCCTTTGTAAGGCGGCGTATAAGGGGCTAGGGGGTATCCCCATTGATCTTGCTTTCTCTATGTTGAATTTCCCTGGCCTAGGTTTTTGATTTACTCTGTAAGCAAAAGAGGGGATTCGGTGCTTTAGGGGAACAGATTTGACTTCTAAATCGGTATCTTCAAACAAAATTTCTTTTTGAATGGCAGCATCCTCAACCCTGTGGAATTTTAAAGAGTAAGCTAATCTGCTTGAACTGTTATATAAGCAAGCATCAATAAAATTTTTTAGAGGCGCCGGGCCATAAAGTTCAATCCCAGAGCTATTTCCACTCAATCCAATACTTGCTAGAAGACCTGGTAGACCATAAATATGATCTCCATGCATATGAGTTATAAAAATTTTTTTTATTTGAGATACTTTAAGATTACTTCTAATGAACTGATGTTGAGTACCTTCTCCACAATCAAATAACCACAGTTCTGACCTTTGTGGAGGCTTAAGTACCATTGCTGATACGTTCCTTGTCAGAGTTGGAACCCCTGAGCTTGTACCTAGGAAAGTGACTTGCAAATTTCCCCCCTTTTTAAGTCATGGTGCCATTCATAGCTTTGACCACTGGTGGATCTTCTTTCTTATAGGCAGAATTAGTACCTAAATTCAATCATTATTGTGAGCGCATCACCTATAAGGAAATCGGGATGGGCCATAGTCTTAATAGCTATATCTTCCATCTCTCCATTAAAGGCAATTGTTGCAAAAGAGCCAGTAATTCGAGTTTTGATAGGTGATGAAGATAAGGCAAAATTTAGAGCAGATGGTCTTAAATCTATTATTGTTAAAGGTGTTTCCTCTCAGCCTAGAAAAATTAAATCTTTAAATATAATTTATAGTAATAGTAAGGTTACATATTCAATTAATAATAAAACAAATTTGTGGCATGAATTGCCAAAAGATTTTAATTTAGTGATCAAAAATGCTGATAAAAGAGGGGTTTGGTTTAAGAATAGAAGATATGCTGGAGAATTAAGAGTCTCACTAAATGAAGAAAAATTAAAAATAATAAATTATTTAAAATTAGAGAAATATTTAAAAAGTGTTGTTGGTAGTGAAATGCCTAAAGAATTCCCCCTAGCAGCACTTCAGGCACAAGCTATTGCAGCAAGGACTTATGCATTGAAACTGTTAGGTCGAAACAAATTGTTTGATGTTCATTCAACACAAGCCAGTCAAGTTTATTTGGGACTTGAAGCTGAAACTCCAAAGATAAATAAGGCTGTTAGAAGTACAAATTCACTTGCTTTGTTTTATCAGAATAAGCTTATAGAGGCAGTTTTTCATAGCAGTTCTGGAGGTAGAACTGAAAATAGTGGTGAAGTTTGGAGGTATCAATTACCTTATCTAAGAAGCGTTGTTGATTATGATCAACAGAGTAAAAATTATAAATGGTCAAATAAATTTTCTTCTTTAGAATTAGATAAGATCTTTCCTGATTTGAAGGGGTTAAATAGTATTCAAATTACGAAGAAAAGTAATAGTGGTAGAGTCTTGAAAATGAGACTTAATGGATCTAATGGTAGTAAGTATATCTCTGGTAAAAGTTTTAGAAAGAAATTAAAATTACTTAGTACTAAATTTGAGCTTGGTTTGAAGTTTGATCATAATGATAAGTTTAATCTTGATGATAATAAGAAATTGGATTTTACTTATAAAATAGCCTATGATTTAGCCCCTCAGCCTCTTCCTGTAATTCCAAAAGATTATTTTTTAGTGGTGAAAGGTTATGGTGCTGGGCATGGAGTTGGTATGAGTCAATGGGGAGCTAAGTCGATGGCAGAAAAAGGATACAGTTTTAGAAAAATTTTAAATCATTATTATACTGGAATACAAATAAGGTCTTATTAGAAAACATTATAAATCCTTTAAATTGTTACTTTCTTCTTCTTGAAGCGGGATAATCATTTATCCAATTGCATTAAAAACAACTTTAGGCTTAATTATTAAAACTTCATCTAATTCTGCTATACCTATAATATTATTCTTTTGATCAAATACTAATATATTTTTATTAAGAGCCATAGCTTCTTCAATTTTATTTTTTCTTTCTAATTTTAAATTTTGAATATTATTTTGAAAATGTATCTTTCTTCCTGATCGCCAGCTAATTAACTCTTCTTCAGAATTTA
>QCIR01000030.1 GCA_003216575.1 Prochlorococcus sp. AG-402-M23 | reverse complement strand
AGCCAAGACCTTAGCTCTAGAACCTATGGCATTTAGTACTGTTTCCAGCATCTTTTGTTGTTCTTGCCATGTCAAAGTCGGAGACTCTCCTGTAGTTCCACACACAACAATTCCATCTGATCCTTCATCAACTAGATAATTGGCTAAATCAGCAGCCAAAACATAATCTACTTGTCCGTTTTCATTAAACGGTGTAACCATTGCGGTTAAAACCCTTCCAAAAGGAGCTGGAGATAATAAAGCTGACTGACTCATTAATTTTTGGGCAAAAGAAGTTCAGCTATTTGCACGGCATTGAGTGCTGCACCTTTACGGATTTGATCTCCACATAACCATAGTTCCAATGCATTGGGATTACTTATATCCTGTCTTATTCGACCAACAGAGATTGGATCCCTGCCAGTTACATCTAAAGGCATCGGAAAACGATTTTTTGGTAAATCTTCAAGTATCTCAACTCCTGATGCGGATTCTAAAATCTCATACGCTTCTTTTACTGGAAAAGGCTTTGCAAATTCAATATTGACCGCTTCAGAATGCGCTCTTAAGACGGGGACTCTTACACATGTTGCTGTCAACAAAAGCTCAGGATCTCCAAGAATTTTTCTCGTTTCATTAACCATTTTCATTTCTTCCTCGCAGTAATTATTGGACTGCAAAGGTGAATTATGCAAAAACAGATTAAAGGCCAATGAATGAGGAAGAACGTTACTTTTAGGAATTAGTCCATCTAAAACATCCTGACTTAATTTCTTTAATTCCTCCATTGCCGTCGCACCTGCACCACTTGCGGATTGATACGTTGAAACAACAATTCGCTTGATGGGAATATGTTTAGTTAATGGAGCAAGCACCAAAGATAATAAAATAGTCGTGCAATTTGGATTAGCAATTAAACCTTTATGTCTGCTTATATGGTCAGGATTGACCTCAGGAACAATCAAAGGAACATCATCATCCATTCGAAATGCACTTGAATTATCAATCATCAAAGCTCCAGAACTTTGAATTACCTCTTTCCACTTGCAAGAAACTGAACTACCTGCCGAAGCTAAAATTAAATCTACATTTTTGAAACTCTCTTGAGTTGTTTCTTGCACTAATAATTCAGTTCCATTAAAACTTTGTATCTCTCCAGCTGAACGGTGAGAGGCAAGTAATATTAATTTGTCAATAGGAAAAGATCTCTCCTCTAGCAAAGCCAATAATTCTCTACCTACAGCTCCACTCGATCCAAGTATCGCAACTGTAAGAGGTCTATCTGGTAGTAGAAATTGAGGGTTCAAACTTAATTAAGAGAATTAAAAGGGTTTAGCAAAAAATTTTTTCTTATTGGAAAAATCAACAAATAACAAATTTTTCGATGGTTTTTAGGCCACAATAGCTTTGGAAGTGTCCCAACGCTTTCTTACGCTAACCAAATTTGAGAATTCCGCTTCAATGAGTGCTGCAAAATTAAAAGTAAAAACCAGTTCAATTCCGAATAGCAGAATTGCTGTAGAGGTTGAGGTGCCAGCCGATCGATGTAAAAATAGTTACAACGAAGCTTTAAACAAACTAAGCAGATCTATCTCAATCCCTGGTTTTCGAAAAGGGAAAGTCCCAAAAGCAGTCGTAATTCAACAACTTGGCTTCAAAAGAATTCAAGCCTCCGCAATCGAATCACTCCTGCAAGAAGTGTGGACAGAAACCTTAGATCAAGAAGGTATAAAACCTTTATGTGAACCAGAGTTGAAAGATGGCTTCGAAACTATTTTGGCAAATTTCAATCCGGACCAAATTCTTACATTAAAGCTTGAAACTGATATTGCTCCTATTCCAACTTTAAAAAAGTCTGCAGGCTTAACTGCAGAAGTAGAAACTTTGATCTTTGATCCCAAAAAAGTAGATGAGCTTATTGAACAATCACGAAGTCAACTTGCAACAAAGATTCCAGTTAGTGATCGTCCCGCAGAAAAAGGAGATTTTGCTTTAGTAAGTTTTAAGGGGAGTTTTTCAGATGATGGGAGTGAAATTGAAGGTGGAAGCGCAGATTCAATAGAAATAGAACTAGAAGAGGGGCGAATGATTCCTGGATTTATAGAAGGAATGATTGGAATGAAGATCAATGATGAAAAAATTTTAAAGTGCGAATTCCCAAAGGATTATCATCAAGAAGATGCCAAAGGCAGAAAAGCTAACTTCAATGTCAAACTGGAAGATTTAAAAATCAAAGAATTACCTGAACTTAATGATGAGTTTGCAAAACAAGCAAGTGAAAAAGAAAATATGGCCGATCTTCGCGCAGATCTTGAAAAGAGATTAAAAGAAGATAATGATAAAAAGCAAAAGAAGAATCGTCAGGACTCCCTTCTTAATGCTTTGGTCAAAGAACTTGAAGTTGAACTACCTAAGAGTCTTATTGATCAAGAAGTTCGCATAATTGTTGAACAAACAGCTCAGAATTTTGCTCAACAAGGAATAGATGTGAAATCAATGTTTACAGCTGAACTGGTAAAGTCCCTGATGGAATCATCTAAAAGCGAAGCGGAAAAAAACCTTCGTCAAAAACTTGCTTTACAAGCTTTAGCTAAATCGGAAAAAATTGAAGTAACAGCCAATGAAGTCAAATCCAAGCTTCAAGAAGTTGAAGCTGATCTAAAACTTGCAAAAGAAAAGAATATCGACAGTGATCGGCTAAAAGAAGCCATTACTGATGATTTGTTGCAAGAAAAATTATTTGTTTGGCTTGAAGAAAATAATACTGTTAAAGAAAAAACTCCAGTAAAAAGTAAGGATAAGGATAAAGAAAAAAGTTCTAAAAAGAAAACAACCAAAACAAATAAAGAAAAGAAAAGTTCTAAAACACCCAAATCCTAGTTTCCCCGAATAGATTAAAAGTGTTAGCGATTTAAAGTTTTCAGTTGATTGAAGCCAGACAAAATCATCCAATAAATAGTTTTTGGACTAACTCCTGTCTTTGTTCTGGACCAGGAGTATTGCCGACTGTAATTGAACAATCTGGACAAGGTGATCGAGCATTTGATATTTATTCACGATTGCTTCGTGAAAGAATCATCTTTTTAGGGACCGATGTCAATGACCAAGTTGCAGATGCATTGGTAGCTCAAATGCTTTTTTTAGAAGCTGATGATCCAGATAAAGATATTCAGTTGTACATCAACTCACCCGGTGGATCTGTGACTGCGGGGTTAGCTATATATGACACCATGCAACAAGTCAGTCCTGATGTCATAACAATTTGCTATGGCCTTGCAGCAAGCATGGGGGCTTTCCTTCTTTCTGGAGGGACAAAAGGTAAAAGACTTGCGTTGCCAAATTCGAGAATAATGATCCACCAACCTCTTGGTGGAGCTCAAGGCCAAGCTGTAGAAATTGAAATTCAAGCCAAAGAAATACTCTATTTAAAAGAGACGCTTAATTCACTATTGGCTGAGCATACTGGGCAAAATATTGACAAGATTTCAGAAGACACTGATCGTGACCACTTTCTTTCTCCCGAAGAAGCGGTTGAATATGGCCTGATCGATAAAGTAGTTTCAAATCTCAACTCCATATGAATCATTAAGGAAAGCTGACAAGGCATCAATCCTCAATGATCCTATAAATGGAGACTGAATAAAATGAATTATCGGTCTATCAAAACTGTTGTTTTCTAGAGCTCGATGGCAAAATTTGAGGCCCATCTTAAATGCTCCTTTTGTGGCAAAGCCCAAGATCAGGTGAGGAAACTCATTGCTGGTCCAGGAGTTTACATATGCGATGAATGTATCGACTTATGCAATGAAATTTTAGATGAAGAACTAATAGATAATCCCAATCATCAAAGAAGTGGGCAGGAGCAAAGCCGTAAAGCAAAAACTGCATCAACAAATACACCGAAACCTGCGCCAACTTTGGCTTCCATACCCAAGCCTATCGAAATTAAAAAGTTTCTAGACGATCAAGTAGTTGGTCAAGAACCAGCAAAAAAAATCTTATCAGTAGCTGTCTATAACCACTACAAGAGACTTGCTTGGAAAGGAGACGGTTCTGGTGAGACTGATTTAACAGCAACTAAATTACAAAAATCGAATATTTTACTAATCGGACCAACTGGATGTGGAAAAACCTTACTAGCTCAAACATTAGCTGAAATGCTTGATGTTCCATTTGCCGTCGCTGATGCAACAACTCTTACTGAAGCTGGATATGTTGGAGAGGATGTAGAAAATATTCTCTTACGACTACTGCAAAAAGCAGATATGGATGTGGATTTAGCACAAAGAGGAATTATTTACATCGACGAAATTGACAAAATTGCAAGAAAAAGTGAAAACCCATCTATTACCAGAGATGTTTCAGGAGAAGGCGTGCAGCAAGCTTTATTGAAAATGCTCGAAGGCACTGTCGCCAACGTTCCTCCTCAAGGAGGCAGAAAGCATCCTTATCACGACTCCATACAAATTGATACGAGCCAAATACTCTTTATATGTGGGGGAGCATTTGTTGGTTTAGATGATGTAGTGCAAAAAAGGCTCGGGAAAAATTCAATTGGCTTCTTACCAAATGAAAATCGAGTAAGGCCAAAATCTAATCGAGACCGTAGTAGCGCAGACTTAATTAATGATTTAGAACCTGATGATTTAGTGAAATATGGTTTAATTCCCGAATTTATTGGAAGAATGCCTGTCAGTGCAATATTAGAACCGTTAAATTCCAAAGCACTAGAATCTATTCTCACCGAACCAAGAGATGCATTGGTGAAGCAATTTAAAACCTTATTAAGCATGGATAATGTTGAACTTTCATTTGACGAGGATGCTGTTGAAGCAATTGCTCAAGAAGCCTATAAAAGAAAAACTGGAGCTAGAGCTTTACGTGGAATCGTTGAGGAAATTATGTTAGATCTAATGTATAGCCTTCCATCTCAAACTAAAATTAAAAGCTTTAATGTCACGAAAGTAATGGTCGATGAAATCACAGGGGGAAAAGTTGTTCCTTTAATATCAAATGAAACAAGAATCGTAAAAGAATCTGCTTAGATAAAAATTAACTTTTTAATATCTTTTTGAATTTTAACGAGAAAAATACAAAATTTTCAAAAATAAAATTAGTCAAGTTTTTAATCAATGATTATCAACCTAGAATATGATCAAATAAATCAAGATTAACTTCAAAAATAATTTGAATTGAAAATGATAAAGACTTATGAGCCATTACACCATAAATATCGACCCAAGAACTTTGATGAGCTTATAGGTCAAAATCCTATTACATCTACACTAAAGCAGGCTTTAATCACTAATCGTATTGCACCTGCATATATATTTTCCGGACCTAGAGGAACAGGTAAAACCTCAAGTGCAAGAATTTTTGCAAAATCGTTAAATTGCCTAAAAAGTGAAAAGGCAACAACATTGCCATGCGATGAATGTGAACTCTGCAGAGGAATTAACTCTGGCAATGCCTTAGATGTCATTGAAATTGATGCTGCTTCTAATACAGGTGTTGAAAATATTCGTGAATTAATAGAAAGATCTAGATTTGCTCCTGCACAAGCTCGCTGGAAAGTTTATGTAATAGATGAATGCCATATGCTTTCCACTGCAGCTTTTAATGCCCTTCTAAAAACATTAGAAGAACCACCAAGACAAGTTGTCTTTATTCTTGCTACAACTGATCCTCAACGTGTTTTACCCACAATTCTAAGTAGATGTATGCGCTTTGATTTTAGAAGAATAGGTCTGCATGATTTAGAAGGTCATTTAAACAATATTGCTAAACAAGAAGAAATTATAATTAATGCAGATGCAATATCTTTAATTGCGAAGCACTCCCAAGGAGGGTTACGAGATGCGGAAAGCTTACTTGATCAAGTCAGCTTGCTGCCCTCACCAATAACTCAATCAAATATCATTAACCTAATAGGTGCTGTAGCAGAAGAAGAGTTAATTGAATTAGCTGAATCATTAACAAATAAGAATGCAAATTCTATTCTAAATATTTGTAATAACCTTATTAACGAAGGGAAAGAGCCAATTGCAATTTTACAAGGTATAGCATCTATATTAAGGGATTTAGTTATCATAAAAGTTACAAACAATCCAAATGAGTTATGTAATATTTCCCAGGAACATAGTGAAAGTTTAGAAGAGTTGGCCAATTCAACCAATCTTAATGAAATACTAGGCCTTCAAGCTAAATTAAAAGGATCAGAGAACTTCATTAGAAATAGTAATCAGCCAAAATTATGGTTAGAAATTCTATTGCTTGGAATGCTTTCAGAGAAAGATTCAGATGCATATAGGAGCACTAATCAATCATTTGCTAGAAAAAGCATATTAATTAATTCCGATCCTAACAATACAAACCTTACTTCACAAAAGATAGATTTAAATACTAAAAAAGAACTCACAAGTGAAATATCTGTTAAAGAAGAATCTAAACAAAAAGAAAATATAGATATTGATGATATTTGGAAAAAAGTGATTGCTATGCTGGAGCTACCATCTACAAAAATGCTACTTTCACAACAAGCTAAATTAATAAATTTAAATACAGATACTGCTGAGATCGCAATTTCAGAAAAATGGATAAATATGATTCAAAGTCGAAAAAATCTTATCGAAGAAGCTTTTTATAAAGTCAAAGGATCCTCAATTAAAGTTATTTTAATAAAACAAAAAGACAACTTATCCAATAACACAATAAATACAAAGATCTCCAACCAAATAGAACAAAAAAGTAAACTTAAAATTGATCAAGATGCAGATACATTTATTGAAACAAACAAAATAGAACCCAAAAATGATTCAAATACTAACTCTATCGATCACAAAGCCAAGCAATTCGCAGATTTCTTTAATGGAGAAATTGTAAATCTTGAATGAATGAATAAATTAACTTATTTCAGAACCTATATGATTAGTTTTCTCCCATATTAGAGTCTTACTAAATAATGACATTTTAATGGCTATAAAGGGAATAACAATGAACCAATGAGCAAGGTAAATAGTTGCTCCAAGTATATTAATAAAACTAGGCGATGGTAATTTAGGCCCTTCACTTTTTTGAGAACATCCTTTCAAATAAGCTAAACTAGAAATACCAAATGCGACTATTGATAAAGGCCAATATAATGGCATTTCAAATAAAATCACTGATACAATTAAATCTATAAATGACACAACTGGTAAGACATATTGCAATAAGAAAAAGCAAGATAAATCTAATTTCTTTAAATTTGATAGTCGCTTTGAAATCAACAAGGGCCAATAATCAAAAAATCTTTGCAAGCCTCCTTCAGCCCATCTTTTTCTTTGTCGAATTAAAGCTGGTAATGATTCAACGGCTTCCTCTTGAATTGGAGGATCCCACATTATTACGATTGGTGATCGGGTTAATAAAAACCGAAAACTTAAATCCAAATCATCAGTGATAGTTTGTTCATTAAATCCTCCACAAGATTCAAGAACTTTTCTATTAATTAATTGGCCATTACCTCTTAACTCTGAAACACCACCAATAGCAAGTCTACCTCTTTGAATAACAGCATCCATTGCCATCTCCATTGCTTGATAAGCAGCAATTTTATTCAACTCAAAATTGACAACTGATTTTCTTAACTGCACACCAGACCATCCACCGTGCAAAGCAAGAGTTATAGCTCTAAGTAATACATTGCTCTGTAATTGTGCATCAGCATCAAGAATAAATAACCATTCGCCATCAGTTTTGTTCAATACAGAATTAAGAGCGCCTGATTTACCACCACCACTCATCAATGGACGGCTTAAAACATTAATTTTAGGGAAGCTTATACGTAATTTTTCTAATAAGTCAGGTGTTCGATCTTGACTCCCATCATCAATTATCCATAGAGAAAGCTTCTCCTCTGGATATTCAATTGATAAAAGTCTTGAAACCAGTCTCTCTATTACATTTTCTTCATCACGAGCTGCCACCAAAACATCAACTTTGGGCAGAGTTTCATAAAATTTTTCATCATTAATTAGATGCTCTTTTTGTAATTGATAATTTTCTCTACGATCTCTTAAAACAACTCTTAACCCATACCCTCCAAGTAAAACAGCCAAAGTAATTGAAGGAAATAAATTCTTGGTAGGCTCCATCAAATGAGGAGAAATTCCTGCCAAAACGCAGCAAATCAAAAACAATATTGATTTAATGCGTCGGTTTTCTCCACTGATTTTGGCTAAAGCCATGGAGTAGTCCTTTTATCAATTAGTGACTCTAAGAGGCTTTCATCACTAAGGCAAAAATCCATATTTAGTTTTTGGATAATAATGAGAAAGAATTTGTTTGGTAGTCCATCCATTTTTTGCTAACTCTATAGCCCCAGACTGAGACATTCCTGCTCCATGGCCAAAACCTCCACCAGAAAAAAGCCATTTACCTTCTTTAATTTCTTTAACAACAAATAATGTGCTTGGTAATTGTCTAAGGACACTTCGAATGTCATCAAGTTTAAGGAAAATTGCTGAGCCCGTTTTTCCTATGATTTTCAACGAAGTGACTCTCCCACTACTTCCTCTTGTTTGAACCTTGATTTTATTTGGATAAAAAGAGCTACTAACTTTTTGAGCCTGATTGAGCTGTTTAGATATCTTAGAAGCATCTAGCATTCTTTCCCATCTAAAAAGTGGATGATTAGAACCAAAAGCCTCAGACTTAGAAAATAAAAAAGATTTCAAATGTTTTTCATTTGATAAAGGTAAATCAACCGTTCGAGTCCACTCTTTTGGTCCGTCCAAGCGCATTTGTAAATAAGGTACTTGATGCATTGACCACGCTTCATTAACCGAGGCCATTACTCCACCATTTGTGGCGTGATAAACAGTATTTATTGGCTTTTTATTCCAAGTCAGAATTCTGCCAGCAGTTTTCTTTATAGCTTTTTTAATTTTTTGATTAGCTTTAGATGGATCCTTGTAAACCTGACATTGCGTATCACTGCAAATATTGTATCCATCAACTTGAAATCTATGACTATTAGCCAAAGCCCATGTTCGAGCCAATACAGCTTGCGCAGCCAGTGCTGCTTCAGGAGAGTTGGCGCCAATTTCGTAAGGAACTACTCCATTTAAATATCTCTCAATAGGAACATGCTCAACTAAAGTCCAACTTCCATATGCATCTGACTGGATCGAAAACGGGCCAAAGTATATTCCCTTCTTCCAACGCAATCCATCAGGGGCCTCTATAGAAATAGGCCCTTTGAGAGCGATTTTTTGATTGTTCCCATCTAAATAAGGAGAAACAGTCTTTGAAACTTTAATTTTTTGATATGTCGACTTTATTGATTGTGGAATCTCGATATCGCCTGAAACCCAAACCTCCCAATCAAACGGATGCGCAATAGTTGATTCAATACCTTTATCATTTAAGTCATTTGACAATCTTTCAGCAGACTCGAAACTTGCGAAGGGACCAATTGTTTTTCGAACAAATACTGTTGGATTTAATAATTCTTTTGCTCGCCAACCAATATTAATTTCTTTAGCCTTTCGAATTACTCCAAGAGCATCTGTAAGAATCAAATTTCTGCCATTACTAATAAGCCTCAAAGATGGTGCATTCTGATCATTCATGATTTCCTTTCCTAAGTATGGCTTTATCCCAACAAGCAACACATTTTTTTCTAAGCTAATTAAAGGAGTTTCAGGAGGTTTCTGATGAGTTGCAAAAAACTTAACTTTGCGAGAATTCGCAAGATAAACTTGATTTGAAAAATGCGCACCAATCAAGAGAAACAAACCAAAAGCAAAAAAACACTTTCGAGTCTGCAAATAGCTTTTAATCACAACAAAAATCTCCTTCCAGCAAAAAATTAATAATTTGGGTTGGCTTAAGTGAGCTCAAGGACGTATTCTTATAGACTAACTATGCTTTATCAATGCCAAAGCTCAAGACCCGCAAAGCTGCTGCAAAGCGGTTCAAAGCAACAGGCACTGGCAAGTTCATGAGACGTCGTGCATTTCACAATCACTTACTCGACCATAAGAGTCCTAAATTAAAAAGGCACCTTAAAACAAAAGCAGTCGTAGACGAACGTGATGCGGAAAACGTAAGCCTTATGCTTCCCTATGCTTAAGACTTCTTAAGAACTTTTATTAGTTCAATTTCTTGATTTCTGATTATTAATTATGGCACGCGTTAAAAGAGGTAATGTTGCAAGAAAACGTAGAAACAAAATCCTTCGTCTAGCCAGAGGATTTAGAGGAGGCAATGGAAGTCTTTTTCGAACTGCAAATCAAAGAGTAATGAAGGCTCTTTGTAATGCTTATAGAGACAGAAGAAGAAGAAAGCGTGATTTCAGAAGACTTTGGATTGCAAGAATCAATGCAGCAGCAAGATTAAATGGATTAAGCTATAGCAAGTTTATGGGTAGCTTAAAGAAAGAAGATATAAGAATCAATAGAAAAATGTTGGCTCAATTAGCAGTTACAGATCCTAAAACATTCACAAGTATTGCAGTTACTTCAAAAGGTTAAATATGCTTGCTTAGTGTTTTTCTTCATTAAAGTTAAGTATGAATGATTAAATAAATTAAAAGAATACAGAAGAAATTCCAAAAATAAACAATATGCTAATAATAAATAATTATTATAAGCTCAAGAAATTAGTACTAGAGTTTTAGACGATGATAGTTAATCTTCCTCAAACTTATTTAATAGGACTTTGTTTGCTTTTAGTAATTATTGCTATTTTAGTAGGAAGACAATTTTATAAAGTAAGAAAAGATGAAATGAAACTAATAAAATTAGAAAAAGAAGATTCAAATACAAAAGAAGATTCAGCTAAAATGTATGAATTAGCATCTGTTCAATTAAAAAAAAGATTATATCCTCAAGCCACATCAACTCTAAAACAAGCCTTAAATAAATTAGATGGCGAGCCTCAAGAAGCAAAAGCACTTATAGAAAATGCATTAGGTTTTGCACTTGCTGCTCAAAATGACTTTAAATCTGCAGTAATTCATTACAAAAAAGCATTAATAGCAAAATCTGATTATCCAGTTGCACTAAATAATCTTGGTTTTGCTTATCAACGTTTACTTAAAGAAGATGAAGCTTATAAAAATTATCAAGAAGTTCTAAAGCTAGATCCTAATAACAAAACTGCGGTCTCTCAAATTAAGAGACTTGAACGTATAATCGGAAAAGATAAAGATCAATTATTAAATAAAAAAGGTTTCTAAATAAATCTTAATTCATAATATTTTAAACCATGCAAAAAACAAATCAATTTCTGAAAATAGGAAATAAAGAATTCAAAAGTCGTCTTCTTGTTGGCACCGGTAAATACTCATCCTCAGAGGTCATGCAAAAAAGCCTATTAAATACAAAATGTGAAATAGTTACTGTTGCAGTTAGAAGAATTCAAGGGCTAGAGCATGGACATAAAGGATTAATGGAATCAATAGACTGGAAGAATATATGGATGCTTCCAAACACTGCAGGGTGTTCCAATGCGGAAGAAGCTATTCGAGTAGCACGACTGGGCAGAGAATTAGCAAAGTTAGCAGGTCAAGATAATAATAATTTTGTCAAATTAGAGGTTATTCCTGACAAAAAATATTTATTACCCGACCCAATTGGAACTTTAAAAGCTGCAGAACAATTAGTTAAAGAAGGATTTACTGTTCTTCCATATATAAATTCTGATCCATTAATAGCAAAACAACTTGAAGAAATTGGATGTGCAACTGTTATGCCTCTTGGTTCCCCCATTGGTTCTGCTCAAGGCATAAGAAATGCAGCAAACATTGCCATGATTATAGAAGAATCTCGAATTCCAATAATTATTGATGCAGGTATTGGTGTTCCAAGTGAAGCAGCCCAAGCATTAGAAATGGGAGCTGATGGGGTTCTAATAAATAGTGCTATCGCTTTAGCTAAAAACCCAATTTTAATGGCTCAAGCTTTCTCTAAAGCAACTGAAGCTGGCAGAGATGCTTATCTATCTGGAAGGCTGCAAGAGAACTTACTTGCCAATCCAAGCTCTCCATTAGATGGAGTTATTTCAAATAATTAGAGTAATTCGTTAAAAATTAGTAACGTTATATCCTAATAAACAAAAAATCATGGCGATCACTAGAGAAAGTCAAGGCAGGCTTAACGTTTTTGCAGATGAACCAAAAATTGAAATACTTACAAAAGAAAGCAGTGGCAACAAAGGTTCTTGGCTTTTTACCCTTACTGGAGTTATCCTTGTAGTTGGGCTTATCGCATATTCTTTAACAATCAAGTGAAACCCTTGTAGTAGCTTGAATAGCATGAGCATTTGCTCTTTCTTTTGGAGTTTAGAGTGAAAGTTTTCGTTCTTGGTGGTGACGGCTTCTGCGGATGGCCTTGTGCAGTAAATCTTGCTGACAAGGGTCATGATGTATTCATCGTGGACAATCTCAGTCGTCGAAAAATCGATATAGACCTGGAAGTTGAATCCTTAACTCCAATTACAAGTATTGGTGAAAGGATTAAAGCCTGGTCTGAGATAGGTGGAAGACCTATTCAATTTATTCATTTAGACCTTGCTTCAGAATATCAAAAGCTTTTAGATCTATTGATCGAGGAAAAGCCAGATTCAATTATTCATTTTGCTGAACAGCGTGCTGCTCCATATTCAATGAAAAGCAGCGCAACCAAGAGATATACAGTTGATAACAATGTCAATGGTACTCATAATCTCCTTGCAGCAATTGTTGAATCTCAATTAGATATTCACATTGTTCATCTTGGGACAATGGGTGTTTATGGCTATGGTTCCCATAGAGGTGCGACCATTCCTGAAGGTTACTTAAAGGTTGAAGTCCCCCAGCCAGATGGCAGTCGTTTTGAGGAAGAAATCCTTCATCCAGCGAGCCCTGGAAGCGTTTATCACATGACAAAAACGCTTGATCAATTGCTCTTTCTTTACTACAACAAAAATGACCTGATCAGAATCACTGATCTTCATCAAGGAATTGTATGGGGAACCAATACTGATGTCACCAGCCGTGACCCAAGACTGACTAATCGCTTTGACTATGACGGTGATTACGGAACCGTATTAA
>QCIR01000029.1 GCA_003216575.1 Prochlorococcus sp. AG-402-M23 | reverse complement strand
GAATAATCTACAGAACTCACCCAAAGCCTTAAAACATCAGCTCCATAAGCAGGATCTAACTTCTTATTTTTACCACCATTAATAATCACTGAAGGATCAATAATATTTCCTAGGGATTTACTCATTTTTCTACCATTTTCATCTAGAGCAAAACCATGAGTAAGTACCTTTTTAAAAGGTGCATTTTTATTTACTGCAACAGAAGTTAATAAAGAAGACTGAAACCAACCACGATGCTGATCGGAGCCCTCTAAGTATAAGTCTGCAGGAAAATTTAAATTATCTCTTTTACAAATAACTGAAGACCAACTAGATCCAGAATCGAACCAAACATCCATAGTATCAGTACTTTTTTGCCATCTATCTGCCTCATTCAAATAAGAAGGAGGTAATAGATTAGACACTTCATATTCCCACCAAACATCAGCTCCATGAGTAGCAAATAAATTAGCAATATGAGAAATAGTTTCTTTATTTAGCAAGATTGCTTTACCATTTTTTTCATAAAATACTGGTATTGGTACACCCCATGTCCTTTGACGAGAAATACACCAATCACCTCTTTCTCTAACCATAGAATCAATTCTATTTTTACCGGATTCGGGGAGCCAAATAACATCTTCTATTGCAGATAGTGCTTTTTCCCTAAAACCTTCAACAGAAGCAAACCACTGCTCAGTCGCCCTAAAAATTGTAGGTTTCTTAGTTCTCCAGTCATAAGGATATTTATGCTCATATGGAACTTCTTTTAGAAGAGCTCCAGTATTTATGAGATCATCAATTATTATATTATTAGCATCTTTTAATACATTTAAGCCCTGAAACTTTCCAGCTTCATTAGTTAAAAAACCTTTAGCATCAACGGGGCAAGAGATAGGAAGATTATATTTCTTGCCAGTATTAAAATCATCAACACCATGACCAGGAGCAGTATGAACCAATCCAGTTCCTGAATCAGTTGTAATGTAATCACCTCCTAAAACCACAGGACTATTTCTATCATATAAAGGATGTTTATATATAGTTCCATCCAACAAAGACCCTTTAATTAAAACTCTTTTTTCGAAATTTATTCCTACACTATCTGATAATTTATCCAAAAGGTTATTTGCAGTAATTATAAATGATTTATCAGGTCCCTGAGCAATAACATAGTCTAATTTCTCATTAACAGATATGGCCTGATTTGCAGGAATTGTCCATGGAGTAGTAGTCCAGATTATAAGCTTAACTTCTTTTAAAATACCTTTCGAATCAAATAAATCTGGAGCCTGGTTATAAACTTCTTGGGTTAATGTATTTGGGATTTTATCAATTGTAAATCCTACATAAATACTTTGACTAACATGGCCTGATGGATATTCCAATTCCGCCTCTGCCAATGCGGTTTGAGAACTTGGACTCCAATGAACTGGTTTTAAACCACGATAGATATATCCTTTGAAGACCATTTCGCCAAACAATTCAATCTGAGAAGCTTCAAACTGTTTGTCTAAGGTTAAATAAGGTTTATCCCAGTCTCCCCAAATGCCCCATCTTTTGAAGCCAGCCATTTGATTGGAAACTTGCTTTTTTGCGTAAGCAGCAGCTTTTTTTCTTAACTTTATAGGAGTCAGATCAGCTCGTTGAGATTTATCTAAAGATTGAAGAACTTTCAATTCAATTGGCAATCCATGACAATCCCATCCAGGGATGTAAGAAACTTTTTTCCCTTGCATTATTTGAAATTTATTTATTATGTCCTTCAATACTTTGTTGAGTGCATGACCCATATGAAGAGTTCCGTTTGCATATGGAGGGCCATCATGCAAAGTAAAAGTTTCCCCAGAATTTGTTAGACCTAAGTCAAAATCTATCTTTTTTTCAGCCTTTTGAGAACCTTTATTCACCTTATTCACTTGGAGAAATATTCAGTAATCATCATGAGCGCCTAAGGCCCTTTAACCTTATCAAGAAGTCTCTTCATTTTCAGTGAATTCTTTGATTATGATTTTATTTGGATCGGTTGAATCAGATCTATCAAATGCTTTTAGCTGAATTTCTTCTTTCAATTCAGGATGAACCCATTTCTTCTCTTTTTTGGGAGGTTCAGATTGGCTGGTAAAATTTTTAAAAAAATTTAACAAGCTATTTAGAATTTGAGTAAAAATTTGGCCAAGCTGTTTTAAAGACTCAAACCATCTAGCAAAAGATCCAATAAGCTTTTTTTCTTCAAGACTTAGCTGATTCCATCTATTTTGAAAGATCTCTGACATCATTTTCACATATAAAATTGCCATAGAAAAAACAAGAAAATTACTCGAACCTCTCAAAAGATCATTCTCTACTAAAAGAAATAATCCTAAAAATAAAAACAGTCCTCCCATTAACCAGTCTCTTGGTCTACTTAATTCGACAAGCATTAAAGGTAACGCCAATATCAACAATCCTACAAACAGAAAAAAGTATCCAAAAATAGAAATAAGCATTTTTTATCTTTATTCAGTTTACTTTTTCATAATTAAAGAAATTGAGGCTTTTAAAACAAATAAAAATCATAAGCCATAAAAAGAATTTTCTATATTTCTTTTTATTAAACTAGAAATTACATTAATCTTTTTACGATCACGAATCAAAAATAGTCTTTAAATAGCCATCAATGAGCTGCTAGAATCAATACACAATCGGTGAAAACCTTTGGCCCACCTGGCGGAATTGGTAGACGCGCTGGTTTTAGGTACCAGTGACTTCGGTCGTGGGAGTTCAAGTCTCCCGGTGGGCATTTTTTAATTAAGCTGTACAGGTTCAATCCTAATCTCAATCACATCAAGCAATGACCCAGTGCTTATCGAGGTCTGACAAAAACAAGGCAACGAAAAAGCTGAAGTCATTACGCGACTGGCAAAATGAGATCCAGGAATATCTTGACCCACCCAAGCCTATAAATGTCACTTTAGGCCTTTTCTTAGGTGGATATTTACTTGCGCTAATCAGCTTATGGCAGTGGTATCAAGGTAATTGGCCATTACCAATCTTAGTTGCATTATCTTTCCTGGCTCTTCATCTGGAAGGAACTGTTATTCATGATGCCTGCCACAATGCAGCTCATCCAAATAAATGGATTAATCAATTTATGGGGCATGGAGCCGCAATATTGCTAGGTTTTAGTTTCCCTGTTTTCACAAGAGTTCATCTAGAGCATCATAAATATGTTAACGACCCCAAAAATGATCCAGATCACATAGTTAGTACCTTTGGTCCTGTTTGGTTAATTGCTCCAAGATTTTTTTATCATGAATATTTTTTCTTTGAGAGGAAACTTTGGAGAAAATTTGAACTAATGCAGTGGGGCATTGAGAGGGGAATATTTATATGCATTGTAATTGCAGGAATCAAATATAATTTTATGAATGTTATTTATAATTTATGGTTCGGGCCAGCATTAATGGTAGGAGTAACTTTAGGAATATTTTTTGATTACTTACCACATAGACCCTTTCAATCTAGAAATAGATGGAAAAATGCAAGAGTTTATCCAAGCAAATTAATGAACTTATTAATAATGGGGCAAAATTATCACTTAGTTCATCATTTATGGCCCTCTATTCCATGGTTTGAATATAAATCAGCTTATGAATCAACAAAACCACTTTTAGATCAAAAAGGCTCTCCACAAAGAATGGGTATTTTTGAAACCAAAAAAGATAGTCTTAATTTTCTTTATGATGTGATACTCGGTATTAGAAGTCATAAAAAAAGAAGGAGCAAAATGAGATCAATAGCAAAAATATTACCTAAGAAAAATTGGAGAAAAGAATATATAAAATTAATTAAAAAAACAGCTATTCAAACAGAAAGTAAAAAATAATTACTACTTAGATTTAAAGAATCTTAGGAACTCTAAAAAAATCACCTTCTCTTTTGGGCGCTTGATTAAGAATATCTTCTCTTGAACAATTAATTTCAACTAAATCTTCCCTCATTGCATTAACCACTTCTACAGCTCTAGTAGTGGGTGGAACATTAGTAGTATCAATTGCTTGCAATTGATCAACGTAAGAGAGTATCTCTTCGAGTTGCGAAGTATAGGTTTCAATCTGATCTTCTGGTAGTTCTAGACGAGCTAAATTTGCGACCTTTCGAACATCAGTTAAAGAAATTTTAGTCATGATGATTGAAGATGATTTTCGAATTAAACATTTGAACAGAATTGCTAGGAAGAGTCTTTGACTTGTAAGTAATATAAGTTGTAGTCAAAGACTAAGGCAATCTCACTTCTTAAAAAAGAATTCTTCTCTAGGCCATCTTATCTAGTAGCACCTAATTTGATAGGGTGCTTTTTAATTAAGCGTCTTTCAAAAAATAAATTTGTTTCTGGTGTAATTGTAGAAACAGAAGCATATTCTCAAGAAGAAGCTTCATGTCATGGTTATTCAGGTAGAACTAAAAGAAACGAAACTTTATTTGGTGATCCTGGTCATTTATACATATACCTTTCTTATGGCATTTATCATTGCGTAAATATTGTAACTGGGAAGAAAAATTGGGCTAATGGTGTTCTGCTCAGATCAATTGCAATTAAGGGTGAAGATGAGCGAATTGCAGCTGGGCCAGGTTTATTAGCGAAAAGATTTGGATTAAATAAAAGTCATGACAATTTACGCTTATCACCTAAGAATAATTTTTGGTTGGCTGAAGGAGATCATTGCAATAAAATGGAAGCCATTGTTCAAACAACAAGAATTGGCATATCTCAAGCCAAAGATATTCCTTGGCGTTGGTATCTAGAAAGGAGTAGAAGTGTAAGTAAAAGGGTTAAAGGAGATAAAAATCCTCCAATAAACAAATGTTGGACCCCATCCTCATTCGAGGGATTATGAATAATTGGAAACATAATCACATTCTTGATCTATCTACGTTTTCTTTAGATGATTACAAAACAGTTTTAGAACTAACAACACGCTTTAAAGATGTTCATAAATCAAGTTCTAGAAAGCTTCCAGCACTGCAAGGACGCTTAATTACAAACTTATTTTTCGAGCCAAGTACAAGAACACGCAGTAGCTTTGAACTTGCAGCAAAAAGATTATCTGCAGATGTTCAAAATTTTTCTGTCTCAGCAAGTTCGTTAAGCAAAGGGGAAACACCCTTAGATACAATTCTCACTTATATTTCAATGGGAGCTGATATTTTAGTAATTAGACATGAGTCAACTAATGTACCTGCAGATTTAGCTAATTATGTAGACAAAAAAAATATAAATATATCTATACTTAATGCAGGAGATGGATATCACAGTCATCCAAGTCAAGGCCTATTAGATTTATTTACACTAGCCAATTACTTTAATCCAAATGCACCATCTACTAATAGTCTTTTAAATAAACAAATAACAATAGTTGGAGATATACTTCATTCTAGAGTTGCCAGATCTAATCTTTGGGCTCTTACTGCATGTGGTGCTGATGTCACACTTTGTGGTCCTTCTAGCTTACTTCCAGATGAATTCCAAGGCTTTGTATTAAGTCCTCCTCCAGGACAAAAAATTGACCCAATTAAAAAACGAGGTTCAGTTTATATAGAAAGGTCACTAAAAGATGCGTTACAAAATACTGATGCTGTTATGACTCTTCGATTACAGAAAGAAAGAATGAAACAAAATATGCTAACTGATTTAGATACCTATCATAAACAATATGGAATTACTCATCAAAGCTTGAAGTGGTGCGAAAAGAAAGTTCCCGTTTTACATCCTGGACCAGTAAATAGAGGAATCGAAATTAGTAGTCAATTAGTAGACGATGATTCAATTAATCTTATAAGTAATCAAGTTGAGAATGGTATTCCTACAAGAATGGCTTTGTTATATTTGCTAGGTTTAAAAAAAAATGAATAATATATCTCTACAAGAGCTTCAATCCTTCTGAAAAGAGACCATAAGCTATTCCAATCCTAAACATATCAAAAACTCTAATAAGTATTATTGGTTTTTTAGACTTTAAGAAAAAAAATCTCGCTTTAATAAGTGTCTCCAAAAATATTAATGTAATAAATGCCCCAATTGGATCCATCAAAGCAAGTACACCATTAATCATACCTAGAGAACTACCTATTAGAAAACCAATCAAAAAAATTATTACTAATAATGAATACCTTCTCCAAGGATTAGCAGCCCAATTAGCTAATCTTTCAATGATCTTTGCAAATGATTTATATAAAATTGTTTTCTGCATTCTTTGAGACATTGGAGAAAAAGATTAAAAAAAATTACTTTAGTTTTATTCAAACGTCTCATTTATGAATAATAGATGAAAGATCATATAAAGCAAAGAAGCTTTTTTAAATAAAATATAAAATAAACAAAAAATCAAATCCCAGTAAAAGATGAAACCTCAATATTTTTTAAAATTTGAAAAATATCTTTCTAAAGTTCTATTTGATATAAGATCTGTATGTCATGAATAATCCTACTTCTTTAGCTGGGAAGAAAATATTAGTTGCTGTTACGGGAAGTATTGCAGCTGTAAAAGCACCTATTTTAATTAGTCGACTGATTAAGGCTGGAGCAGAAATCAAGTGTGTAATTACTCAAAGTGCCGCTAAATTAGTTAGCCCCTTGTCTTTGTCAACTTTAAGCAGGAATAAATGCTTTCAAGACAAAGATCAATGGGAGGACCATCAAACAAAGCCTTTACATATTGCTTTAGCTGAATGGGCTGAGCTAATTATAGTTGCACCAATGAGCGCAACATCATTATCTAAATTTACCCATGGAAATGCAGATGGACTTTTAGCGAGCATTCTCTTGGCCGCTCAATCACAAATAATCATTGCTGCTGCAATGAATACTTCAATGTGGTCAAATCAATCAGTAAAAAAGAATTGGAAAGATATAAAAACTAGAGACGAAGTTATTAGCTTAGAACCAAGCGAGGGATTATTAGCTTGCGATAGAATTGGTGATGGGAAAATGATCAATTTAGATGTAATTGAATTAGCATCTGAAAGCGCATTGATTTTCCGTGCACAAAATAAATTTCTAACTCAAGACTTTAAAAACATAAGATTTCTCGTATCAGCTGGGCCAACTATCGAAGATCTTGATGCAGCAAGACAATTAACAAATCGAAGTAGTGGGCTAATGGGAGTCTTGATAGCGCAAGCTGCGAAGTTAAGAGGAGCACAAGTTGATTTAGTCCATGGGCCAATCACTGTTCAAAAAGAACTTCTTGAAGGAATAAATACTTTTAAAGTTAGAAGCTCAACTGAAATGGGGGTCCAGCTTGAAGCTTTGCAACCCTCTGCAGAGGTAATTGTTATGGCTGCAGCAGTCTCAGATTTCAAAAGAAAGCATCCAAGTGACAATAAAATTTCTAAGGAACTTTTTATAAACTCGATTTTTAATGATATTGAAATGACACCAGATTTAATTAAAAATCAAACCAAAAGGAAATTAGCAAATCAGATTTTCCTAGGTTTTGCTGCTGAAACAGGAAGCGATGAAGAAGTAAAGGAAAAGGGAGAGAAAAAAAGAATTTTAAAAGGCTGTGACCTTCTCATGGCCAATCCAATTGATAGAGATGGCCAAGGATTTGATACAAACTTCAATAGTGGTTTTCTATTAGGCCCTCAAAGAATGATCAAAAACTTATCTTTATCAACAAAACTTTCGATATCCCATCAAATTTTAGATGAAATTCGAAATTTTAAATTGTAAATTTTAAATATTTTTCTCATTAGTTTTTTTTCATAAATTAGAGCCAAATCACCATAAAGCATTGGCAGAGAACGATTTTGAAGGAATTCAAAGCCGTATATTTAACAACGCAAAAGCTACGGGTTGTATAGAGCTGCAAAATGCTTGTCATAAGAAGTATTTGACACCTGTAATATCCCAACTGAATTAATTGGGCGGTTTCGACCGCAGTCATCTAGCCCTCTCATGCGATTTCGTCCTCTGCTGGCTTTGATGCTGGCTTTTTGTCTCACCTTTACAACTCTCCCATCAAGCGCATCTGCAGCTTTAAAAGGGCGCGAACAAGGTAATGCTCGATTCGGCAACGTTGTTAATACTGGCCAAGCAGACGCTTGCACTGTTTTGCCAGCTGGCTCATCGGGTTCCATTAATGCTGATGGCCAATTCAAAAGCTTATGCCTTCAGCCAACGGAAGTTTCAGTAAAACTTCCAGGTAATAAGAGAAATAAAACTGATTTTGCAATAGCAAAAATCATCAGTCCACGCTTCAATACAAGCCTTGACGAAGTTTATGGTGATCTTTCCGGAGGGAAATTCACTGAAAAAGGTGGAATTGACTTCTCTCTTATTACAGTTCTAGCTCCAAATGGAGAAGAATTTCCTTTTGCCTTCTCTGTTAAAGAGATGGTAGCTGAATCCAAAAAAGGAAAATCTATTGAACCAGGAGCTGAATTCTCAGGTCCAACAACTACTCCAAGCTACAGATCTGCAGATTTTCTAGATCCAAAGAGCCGCGCCAAATCAACTGGTGTTGAATATGCTCAAGCTCTCATTGCTCTTGGCGGTGATGATGAGGATCTTGCAAGAGAAAATGTTAAAGATGATCTTGGCGGTAAAGGTGTAATAACACTTTCTGTCGATGCTGTTGACGCTGACACTGATGAATTTGGTGGCCAATTTGTTGCTATCCAACCTTCAGATAACGATCTTGGTTCAAAAGATCCTGTTGATATCCAAATCAAAGGTATCTTTTATGGTCGCAAAGCCTAACTAAAAAATATTCATCTTCCCAAAAAAAAAAGGGGGGGGGTAATACCCCCCCCCTTTTTTTTGCTGAATTTAAAGAAAACAATTTTCCAAAGATGGGCCCTTTGTCTGGGAGAATTTGCCGGGTTACTTCAAGAGAAAATGATTATCAAGCAAAGTTCTAATAAAAATTCTGAAGGTTTAATAAAGCCATATGGTGGAGAACTTATAAATCTAATGGCACCAGATGAAAAAATAGAGGTTTTAAAAAAAGATTCTTTTAAAACACTTAATTGTTCAGATAGAAATGCTTGTGATATTGAACTTCTAATGATAGGGGCTTTTTCTCCTTTAAATGGATTCATGAACGAAGCAAATTACAACTCAGTTGTCAAAGAAAATCGAATCGAATCAGGGTTACTTTTTGGCCTACCTATTGTCATGGATACAGATAGAGAGGACATAAGCCCTGGAGATAAAGCTTTACTTAAATATAAGAATCAAGATTTAGCGATTTTAGAAATTCAAGAGAAATGGGAACCTGACAAGATGATTGAGGCCAAGTCTTGCTATGGAACAACATCTTTAGAGCACCCTGCAGTAAGAATGATTTCTATGGAGAGAAAAAAGTATTATTTGGGAGGATCAATAAAAGGATTGGAATTACCTAAAAGAGTTTTTACCTGCCAAACGCCTGCTCAAGTAAGAAAAGCCCTTCCATATGGTGAAGATGTAGTTGCATTCCAATGCAGAAATCCAATTCATAGGGCCCATTATGAGCTTTTCACAAGAGCCTTAAAAGCAAAGAATGTCAGCAAAAATGCAGTCGTGCTTGTTCATCCAACTTGTGGACCAACACAAGAAGATGACATCCCTGGATCGGTAAGATTTCAAACATATGAAAAACTTGCTTCTGAAGTAAAAAATCCAAAAATCAGATGGTCTTATCTTCCTTATTCAATGCATATGGCTGGGCCAAGAGAGGCTCTTCAACACATGATTATAAGAAGAAATTATGGATGCACTCATTTTATTATTGGAAGAGATATGGCCGGTTGTAAGTCCTCTCTCAGTGGAGAAGATTTTTATGGTCCATATGATGCTCAGGATTTTGCAAACGAATGCTGCCAAGAATTAGAAATGCAAACAGTTCCATCTTTAAACCTTGTCTTTACAGAGGAGGAAGGCTATGTAACCGCTGATTATGCTAAAGATAAAGGATTACATATAAAAAAATTGAGCGGCACTCAATTCAGGAAAATGCTAAGAAGTGGAGAAGAAATTCCTGAATGGTTTGCATTTAAAAGCGTAGTTGATGTACTAAGAGCCGCATAGTTGGACCTGATCCTATTAAACTCATAGAAAATAGAGAAGAACATTGAACAAACGCTGGAGAAACATTGGTCTTTATGTCCTAATTGTTGTAGTTGTTATTTTTGTTGGCAGTGCTTTTTTCGATAAGCCAAGTCCAACAAAAGCTGCTAGGACACTTAGATATAGCGACTTCATAGAAGCTGTTCAAGAAAGGCAGGTAAGCAGAGTACTTATATCGCCAGACAAAGGTACAGCTCAAATTGTTGAAAGTGATGGGAACAGAGCTTTAGTTAATTTAGCTCCTGATCAAGAATTACTCCAACTATTAACTGATAATGATGTTGATATTGCTGTACAACCAACTACTCAAGCTAATCCCCTTCAACAAGCTGCTAGTAGCCTAATTTTCCCAATACTTTTATTAGGGGGTCTATTCTTTCTATTCAGAAGAGCTGGTTCTGGTGGTGGTGGAAATCCAGCAATGAGTTTTGGGAAGAGCAAAGCAAGACTTCAAATGGAGCCAGAAACTAAGATTACTTTTGGAGACGTTGCTGGTATTGAAGGTGCAAAGCTTGAACTTACAGAAGTAGTTGATTTCTTAAAAAATCCTGATCGCTTTACAGCTGTGGGGGCAAAAATTCCTAAGGGAGTTTTATTGGTTGGCCCACCTGGAACAGGTAAAACTTTACTTGCCAAGGCCGTAGCAGGCGAAGCTTCAGTTCCATTCTTTTCCATATCTGGTTCTGAGTTTGTAGAAATGTTTGTTGGAGTTGGTGCTAGCAGAGTTAGAGATCTTTTTGAACAAGCCAAAAAGAATGCTCCATGTATAGTTTTTATTGATGAAATAGATGCTGTAGGTCGTCAGCGTGGAGCTGGCCTAGGAGGAGGTAATGATGAAAGAGAACAAACACTCAACCAGCTTTTAACAGAAATGGATGGGTTTGAAGGAAATTCAGGAATAATTATTGTTGCCGCAACTAACAGACCCGACGTGCTCGACTCAGCACTAATGAGACCAGGAAGATTTGACAGACAAGTAACTGTAGATAGACCTGATTACTCTGGGAGATTACAAATACTCAAAGTTCATGCAAGAAGTAAAACTCTTTCAAAAGGAGTTGACCTTGATCAGGTAGCCAGAAGGACTCCTGGTTTTACTGGAGCAGATTTAGCAAATCTATTAAATGAAGCTGCGATATTAGCTGCTAGAAGAGAGTTAACAGAGGTAAGTAATGATGAGATAGGAGCTGCAATTGAAAGAATAATGGTCGGCCCAGAGAAGAAAGACACAGTCATTAGTGAAAAGCGTAAAAGGCTAGTTGCCTATCATGAAGCCGGCCATGCCGTAGTTGGTGCTGTAATGCCTGATTATGACCCTGTACAAAAAATCTCAATCATTCCAAGAGGACAAGCTGGAGGCTTAACTTTTTTCACGCCCAGTGAGGAAAGAATGGAATCTGGTCTTTATTCCAGGTCTTATCTACAAAATCAAATGGCTGTTGCTCTTGGAGGAAGAGTTGCAGAGGAAATCATTTACGGAGAAGATGAAGTAACCACTGGAGCATCAAATGATCTAAAGCAAGTTGCTTCAGTTGCTAGGCAAATGATTACTAAGTTTGGCATGAGTGACAAGTTAGGGCCTGTTGCTCTAGGAAGGTCACAAGGTGGAATGTTCCTTGGTAGAGACATTTCTGCAGAAAGAGATTTTTCTGAAGATACAGCTGCAACTATTGATTCAGAAGTATCAATTCTTGTTGAAATTGCATATAAAAGAGCCAAAAAGGCTCTAAATGACAACCGTCAAGTACTTGAAGAGTTAACAGCAATGCTTATGGAAACTGAGACTGTTGATTCTTTAGAATTCCAGGATTTGTTAATTCGTCATCAAGTTAAAGTTGCTGAGTACGCTTAGTCTAAAAATATAATTTTTGGATTTTAAGCAAGATAATTTAATAAAATCACTCAGAATTCAACCTCTTATAGTTTTAATTAGGCTCGACAATCATTTTTTTAATAATTCCTGCAAAAAAGATAATTTACTTTTAAAAATCAAGAAACTCTCTGATTATGGTATAAAAAATATTGAAATAGGATGGGATTCAAATCCAGAATGGGTAAATTTAATATTAGAAATAAAAAATAAATTCAAGTCAATTAATATTGGTGTCGCATCAATCACTTCAAGACAATCTTTAGACTCAATACTCTCATTAGATCTAAATTATTCCATGAGTCCATTCTTTAGCAAAGAGATTCATCTCAAAGCAATAAAATATAATCAATTAGTTATTCCAGGAATATCCAATATTGAAAATTTCAAAGAAGCCATTAATCTAGGATATAAAATAATCAAAATCTTTCCCGCATCAAAATTAGGAATCAAATTTTTAAACGAGTTAAAAGACTTAAAAAAAAAGGATATTTTTTTTATTGGTGCAGGTGGAATTAAAAGTAAAAATCTAAAAGAATTACTAAAAAGTGGATATGATACATTAATTATTGGAAGAGAATTACGAAATCAAATACCTGATAAAGATCTAGAGATATGGCTAAAAGATTATTGAAATAAGTTATAAAAGCCAATATTTAATCATCTGAGCGATAGTCAGCACATTGGCCATTTTGCCGAAGTAAATGATCAGCCAAAACTAATGCAACCATAGCTTCAACCATCGGGACTGCCCTTGGCAACACACAAGGATCATGTCTTCCTGTTGCCTTGAGAGTTATTGCATTACCATCCTCATCAATTGTCTTTTGACTTTTCCTAATAGTTGCTGTTGGTTTAAAGGCAACCCTCAGAACTATATCCTCACCATTACTTATACCTCCTTGGATTCCCCCTGAATTATTAGTCGCAGTTTTCAATTGATCAGAATCCGATGGTAAAAAAGCATCATTATGTTCGCTGCCTTTCAAAAAAGTACCTCCAAAGCCAGAGCCCACCTCAAAACCTTTAGTGGCAGGCAAAGACATTAATGCCTTTGCTAAATCAGCTTCTAACTTATCAAAAACAGGCATACCAAGGCCTACTGGCGAATTTCTAACAACACATTCTATTACTCCACCACAAGAATCTCCTTCTTTACCAAAAGCCTCCACTCTCTTAATCATTAAATCTGCAACTGATTGATTTGGACATCGAACAATATTTTTCTCAATGTCATCAAATGTAACTGCATCAGGACAAATCTCAGCTTCAATATTATGAATTCTCTTTACCCAAGCGAGTATTTCTGTCTTCGAAGACTTAGCGAGGAGTTGTTTTGCCACAGAACCGGCGGCAACTCTACCTATTGTCTCTCTTGCTGATGCTCGCCCTCCGCCACTTGAAGCCTGAATTCCATATTTTTTTTGATAAGTAGCATCAGCATGAGATGGTCTAAAAGTTTTTTTAATTTCAGAATAATCTTGAGGTCGATGATCTTTATTTCTTACGACCATAGCAATTGGTGTACCTAAAGTTTTATTGCCTAAAAGACCACTAAGAATTTCAACTTCATCAGTTTCGTTTCTAGGAGTAGTGATTTTACTTTGTCCTGGCCTTCTTCGATTTAGATCATTTTGTATTTGATTGATATCGAGCTCCAACCTTGGTGGACAGCCATCAATAATTACACCAACGCCTCCTCCATGAGATTCACCAAAGGTGCTGATAGTAAAAAGTTTTCCGAAACTACTTCCCATAAATAAACCTATCTACAAAATGTTAATCAATAGTTGATAAAAAACAAACCAATCAAGT
>QCIR01000028.1 GCA_003216575.1 Prochlorococcus sp. AG-402-M23 | reverse complement strand
AAGTTAAAATAAGCATCAGCATAATCTTTATTAATTTGAATGGCCTTATAAAGATATTTTTCCGCCTCATTGTATTTTCCAAAAGCACTAAATGTATTAGCTAAATTGTTATATGCTTCAGCTAAATTAGGTTTAAGTTCAATTGCCTTTCGAAGATATATCTCCGCTTCTTTAAATTTCCCAATATCATTAAAAGCCTTTCCTAAATTATTCCATAAAAATGGATCTAATCCATTTATAGATATTGCTTGATTATAAGATCTAATAGCCGAATCAAAATCACCTTTATCCTTATATACATTACCTAGATTATTATATGCCTCAAAATAATCTTTCTTATAAGATATAGCTTGCTCATAATATCTTATGGCCCTATCTAGATCACCTTTATTTTTATTTATATTGCCAAGGTGTAATAAGGAAACAAGACAACCTGGCTTGATCCTTAAAGCAATATTATAATATTTAATAGCAGAGTTAAAATCGCAATTATTATAGTAAATATTTGCTATATTTATATGAGCTTCATAACAATATTTATTATAATTTATGGCTATCTTATAAGATTCAATAGCAGCTTTCAAATCACCATCATCCTTAAGTAAATTAGCAAGTTTAACATGGGCTTTAACAAAATCAGGTTTTAACTTAATAGCTTCATTAAGAAGTTTTATACTTTCACTTTTTTGTCCCTTCATCGAACATAACAAGGCTAAGTTATGATAAACATATGGGTCATGATAACCTGATAAAATAATTTCTCTATATATCCCCTCTGCCTCTTTAAAATTATTTTTCTTGATTAATTTTGAAGCTATTAATACTTGCCTGGAGAAATAATTATCCTTAGATTCTAGGAAAGAATGACTATTATTATTAGATGATTGACTTTCTTCATTAATTGATTTCATACTCATATTTTTATCTTTGGGGAGCAATATATAAACAATACTCTAAAATTACTTTCATTAAGGGAGAATTATTTTAATTATTTCAAAAAAATTAAGGATTATATTCTCTAAGTCCCAAATTCTTTTTTTATTTCATATTGAACTCTTGCTAAGAGTTCATCCCAATCATCCCTGATTTTTTGACGAAATAATTTCATAGATGGATACCAAAAAGTTCTACTACTATTTATGCCCCATGTCCAAAAAGGAACATCTCTTAAAAGTAGCCAAACATTCCTACCCATTCCTCCTGCTAAATGAGCAATTGAAGTATCACAAGTAATAATTAAATCACAATTAGCAATAATTGCAGAAATTTCATTGAAATTCCAAATTTTATTTATTTCATGTTGACAATTAACAAAGTTATTTCTAAAAGAACATTTATCTAATTGTTCAGAACCAAATCCTTTTTGAAGTGATAAGAAATTCATTTTAGTATTATTTCCAATACATGAAAATTGTTCTAATGCCAGGGACCTTCCTTTGTGATGAACCTTCTCAACTTTTTGATTTCCTTGCCAATTTATACCAATAATTGGTCTTTTCTCTTTAGATAAAATGCTTTTCCATTTAAGAATCAGATCATTACTTGATCTAACATATGGTTTGGTTACTATAGGATTTTTTGGTGTTACTCCTAAATATCCAGGTAATGATAACAATGGAATCCATTGACCTTCTTTAATTTCATTAGCTTGATCTTTTGTCAATGGATTAGGATCAATACCTGAGATCCTAATTAAATCATGTAATTTTTCTTGAGCACAAAAAGAAACCTCTATCCCTTTACTTCGTATATAGGGTATATATCTCATAAATTGAATCGTATCTCCCAAACCTTGTTCACTGACGACTAATAACTTTTCATCTTTGTTTTTTACTTGCCCTGTCCATTTTGGAATCTGAGGTTGTGCATCAAGTCTTGGAGTATCATTCTTTCTCCATCTAGATTCATAGTTCTGCCAGCCAGAGATATAATCTAATGTCATCAACTGAACATGTGAAAGGTTCCAGCGTGCTTCTTGATAGCTTGGTCTAATTTTTAAGGCTTTTTCATATAATGAGCTAGCCAAACTAAAATCACCTTTTTCTTGCAAAGCCATACCTAAATTATTTAAAGCATCTGGAAATTTAGGTTTCAGTCTTAAAGCTTTTTGATAAGAAGAGATCGCTGCATTTAAATCTCCTTTTTCAAAGTAGGTAATACCTAAATTACTATGAGCCTCAGCATAGTTAGGTTCTATTTCTATAGCCCTTTTAAGTAATTCGATCATTTCCGTCCGATTGCCTTTCATACCAACTAATGCAGCAAGATTCCCATAAGCAAGATGATTAGAAGTTTTTGCCGAAACAAGTTGCCTATATATGTCTTCAGCCTGTTTGATATCTCCTTTAAGAACTAAAGACCATGCTATTTCAATTTTCTTTGAATCCTTATCTATTGAGATTACACTCATCTTTCCAAACCCTTTTGAAGCCTTAGAGGATGAAATCGATTTTTTCTTGAATTTGGCCAAAGTAAATTAATGAATTAATTTTTTAATGAGAATATATCAATAGAAACTATATTTCCTAGAAAAAATAAGGTTAATTATCCTTTATCACTTCAAGTTCCATATCATATTGCTCTATAAGATTATTATATATTGCTGACTTTTCGTTCAATAATTTTACATCAACTTTCTTATCTGGATAGAGTTTAAACCAATCTAAACTGGGTCTCATTATTGTTTTCTTAAGCTCAAAATCAATATCTAAATATATACCTAGCGGGGAATTCGCAGCCCCTTCAGAGATCCATCTTTGATTATTTTTTTTCGAAAACAAAGCCAAACCTAAGGGAGTAACAGCTCTTACATGAGTAGGATCATCATAAAAAAACTGATGCCTAAAATGTGGCACGATAATAATTACTTTTGCACCATGATGACAGATCCTATATATTTCTTTAAAAATGCCAAAATAAACTTCTACATCTTTACCTAAATGCTCTAAAACATGAATCATTTTTATTTCAGATACTGAATCATTTTCCCAAGGCCAAGGGAATGTTTCTAAATCAAATTTCAGATCAGGTGTACCATATTTATCTACATTGATATAGCCTTCATATCTTTTTTCACCACATCCAAGATTTAGTTTGATTTTTTCCATCAGAAGTAAAGTATATTATTGGCAAATAATTAAGATTTCAATTTTATAGTAACAACTATAAAAAAATATAAATATAAAGATTTACGACTATAAATATCCCTAAGATTTTAGTTTTGAATTTTAAAATTGAAAACTAAATTATGAATCATAATATGATTTTTCTTCAGTAAGTTCTGATTTATAAATACGATTTATCTCTTTTTTTATATTTGATCTTTTATCATTTTCAATATATACAGAGCGTGCTAATTGAATAAAATCACTATCAAACTTTTCTTTGCTTTCTTTTAACCTTATCTTATCCTCTATATCCCAAAGAGTTTTATTAACATTTTTAAGATCATTGATCAATTTAATATCTATTTCTAATAAGTTGTCTTCAACAACTTTTCTTAAATAGTTTAATTCTTTTTCTACATTCTTACGCTTTTGAGCCTTCATATGATCCATTTTTATTTCTAATATTGAAATTTTATCCATAAGTTCCCCTATAGAAACAGGTATTAGAATGGCTGTAGTATTTTTATCTGAGTTATTCATAAGTTGATAAATTCTTTTTTTATTTCTTGATCAACTCGTTCCATCAACTCGTTCCAATTATCTCTTCCTTTTTGACGAAATAATTTCATAGATGGGTACCAAAAAGTAGAACTATTTCTCATACCCCATCTCCATTCTGGTACCTCCTTAAGTAGGAGATATGTTTTTTTATTTAACCCCCCGGCGAGATGGCACACTACTGTATCACTGGTAATTATAAGATCACAATTTATCATAATTGCAGCTATTTCTGCGAAATTCAAAACACTATCAATTTGTTTTTGACAATTAACAAAGTTATTTCTAAAAGAACATTTATCTAATTGTTCAGAACCAAATCCTTTTTGAAGAGATAAGAAATTCATTTTAGTATTATTTCCAATACATGAAAATTGTTCTAATGCCAGGGACCTTCCTTTGTGATGAACCTTCTCAACTTTTTGATTTCCTTGCCAATTTATACCAATAATTGGTCTTTTCTCTTTAGATAAAATGCTTTTCCATTTAAGAATCAGATCATTACTTGATCTAACATATGGTTTGGTTACTATAGGATTTTTTGGTGTTACTCCTAAATATCCAGGTAATGATAACAATGGAATCCATTGACCTTCTTTAATTTCATTAGCTTGATCTTTTGTCAATGGATTAGGATCAATACCTGAGATCCTAATTAAATCATGTAATTTTTCTTGAGCACAAAAAGAAACCTCTATCCCTTTACTTCGTATATAGGGTATATATCTCATAAATTGAATCGTATCTCCCAAACCTTGTTCACTGACGACTAATAACTTTTCATCTTTGTTTTTTACTTGCCCTGTCCATTTTGGAATCTGAGGTTGTGCATGAGGAGGTGAAGAATCAATTGTTTTCCATCTCCACTCATATTCAATCCATCCCTTACTGTAATTCCCATTAAGTAGTTCAGTTAAAGATAAATTCCAATGTGGTGAAGCGTAATTAGCGTCTAACTTTATTGCTTGCTGGAAAGAACATATAGCATTTTCAAGATCGCCTATCTGTTGATATGCAGTCCCAATATTATTAAGAGCATCAAGAAAGGCTTCATTAAGTTTTAGAGCTTTTTTGAAAGCATCAATTGCCGCTTCTAAATTTCCAGAAGACAGAAAAGCGATTCCAAGATTATTATAAGTTTGATAAAAATTGGGATTTAAATTAATAGATTTCTTAAAAATATTAATTGCTTCATCATACTTTTCTTGACAATTATAAGTAGTTCCTAAATTGTAATAAGCCTTTCCAAAACTAGAATTAATATTTATTGCTTTCTGAAAATAAGTAACTGCATCTTCTAAGTTCCCTTGATTTTTAAAAATAGAACCTAGATTATTATATGGTGAGGCATTTCTAGGATTTACTTGTATTGATTTTCTGTATAGTTGAATTGCTTCTTTGGTATCACCTTGTTCGTCAAGCAAAGTACCTAAATTAAAATAAGCATTTGAATTACTTTGATTAAATTTTATTGCTTGCCTAAAAGATTGAGCTGCAGCCTTAAAGTCACCTTGATCCTTAAAGGCCATACCCAAGTTAGTATGAGCATCTGAATAAGAAGGATTAATTTTAAGTGCAATTCTTAGAAGGTATATCATCTCCTTCTGCTTACCACTCAAAGCACATAATGCAGCAAGATTTCCATAAACGACATGATTTTTAGATCCTGCATTAATCAGCTTTCTGTATAGTTCTTCAGCTTCTTTTACCTTGCCAAGATTAATCAATTCTACTGCTTTATTTTCTAGAATAATATGATCATTTTTCACCAAAACATTCTTCCTTTTCTCATAATCATTAACTAATTGAGAAAAATTACTAGTTTTATTCCTGGATTTAATCAAAGAATTTTTTCTTATTATAAGATTTAATTACGGATCCTTTAATATTTTTAAAATTTTAGTAGAATTAGTAATATTTTTAAATATTTTTTTCAATAGTAAAATGTCAGGGGAAAAGCTTAGCAAAAAAAAATAAAATAATTTATGAATAACGATAAAAACAATAAAGCAGATTCGGAAGGGGAAATATTCCAAGTCCCAATGAATATTTTGGAAGTAAGAAAAAATAATAATATTAAGACTAGAAATACTGCCAATCTTTCTAGGGATCAAATCATTAATCAGGCATTTACATTTCATAAACAACAAAATATTTCAGAAGCAGTAAAGTATTATCAATATTTCATAAAGGAGGGGTTTAATGATCACCAAGTTTTCTCAAATTATGGCTTGATCCTACAAGCACTGGGGAAATCAAAAGAAGCAGAATTCTTTACTCGTAAAGCCATTAAAATAAAGCCTGATTTTGCGCAGGCATATTCTAATTTAGGAACAATATTAATTGATTCTGGTAGCTTAAAAGAAGCAGAAATATCTATTAGAAAAGCTATTGATATAAAATATAATTTTGCAACTGCTCATTTGAATTTAGGGAAACTTTTAAATGATCTTGGTCAGCTAGAAGAAGCAGAAATTTCTACTCGGACAGCCATTAAATTAGAACCTAATTTAGCCGAAGGTTATGCCAATCTTGGAGGAATATTATTAGATCTCGGAAGTATAAAAGAAGCAGAAATATTTATTAGGAAAGCTATAAAACATCAACCTAATTTAGCCGTAGCTCATGCCAACCTTGGAGGTATATTACTAAAAAGTGGTAACTTAAAAGAAGCAGAAGCTTCTGCGAAAAAAGCTATTGAACTAAAACCGGATTTAGCCATAGCTCATTGTAATCTTGGAAGTATATTAAAAGAAATGGGAAAATATAATGATGCTATATTTTACTATAAAAAAGCTATAAAATTAAATAGTTTTTCATCATCTGCCATAGCTTTACTAATTTTATCCAAAAGAGAGATATGCAATTGGAATAATGAAAAAAATGAAACCATACAGATAGAAAGTCTTGGAATAAAAGGTAAATCTGTTTTACCATGGGGTTTCTTATATTTAGAAGATAACCCTATAAATCATCTAAAGAGATCCAAAAAAATTTATAAAGAGAGATATAGTCGTAAAATCATTCCAATATCTAACTTTAAAAATAAAAAGATTCATATTGGTTATTTCTCGGCAGATTTTAAAAAACATGCAACGATGCATCTTATTTCATCTATTCTTGAATTGCATGACAAATCAAAATTCGAGATATATTTATACTCTTTTACATCCACAGAAGATGAATATACTGAAAGAGCGAAGAATTGTGGATGTATTTTTAGAGATATAAAAAAATTAAGTGATAAAGAATCTGTTAAATTAGCGAGAAAAGATAAACTAGACATTGCAATTGATCTAAAAGGCTATACTGATAATAACCGAATGAATATCTTTTCAAATCGAGTTGCTCCTATTCAAATTAATTATCTTGGATATCCAGGTTCTCTAGGAGCGGAAACTATTGATTATATAATAGCTGATAATATTATAATACCTAAGGAAAATGAAAAATATTACTCTGAAAAAATAATACGAATGCCATATTGCTACCAATGTAATGATAACAAAAAAGAAATTTCAAGAAAGCAAATTTTCCGCAAGGATTTCAATCTGCCTAATAATGGATTTATTTTTACTTGTTTTAATGCTAATAGAAAAATATCTGAAAAAGAATTTGATATTTGGATGAGATTGCTAAAAGAAATAAAAGGAAGTGTACTATGGTTATATAAATCTAATACTTGGGCAGTTAAAAATTTATGTAAGGAAGCAGAAAAAAGAAATATTAATTCAAATAGATTAGTCTTTGCAAGTAAACTTCCTTTAGATGAACATTTAGCAAGATATTTCCTCGCAGATCTTGGACTTGATACATTTAACTGTAATGGCCATACAACTACTTCAGATGCTTTATGGTCAGGATTACCTGTTCTAACAAAAGCAGGAAATAGCTTTGCATCAAGAGTATCTGCTAGTTTACTAAATTCATTAGGAATTCCTGAACTAATTACTTATAATGAAAAAGAATATGAAGAAAAAGCTCTACATATAGCTCGTAATCAAAATAAATTAATAGATCTAAAGTCTAAGGTAGCTAAATTGAAAAATACTTCAACACTTTTCAATTCAGAATTATACACAAGGGATCTCGAAAGTAAATTCTTCGAATTAATTAATTTACAAGAAAATAACATCATCAAGTAAAATTATTTCTTAATAGAAACTAACTAATTAAGATTTATTTGTTGAATAGGATTATTTAAATAAATAAAAAATTTGATAAAAGTTTACTAGGCCGCCTGGACCTGCTAAAAGTATGGATGTATCAAAAGTATAAATATGAAAGGTTTTGAAGACGGCCCAAAATCTCATCCTGATAAGACAGAGGTAATTAATCAGGCTTTTAGCTTGCATTCACAAGGGAAAATCGCAGAAGCATCAAAATATTATGAATATTGTATCAATAATGATTTTAATGATCACAGAGTTTTTTGTAATTATGGCGTCCTTTTAAAAAGTCTTGGCAAATTTAAAGAAGCAGAAAAATCTTATAGAAAAGCGATTGAAATTAATCCTTATTTTGCAGATTCTTATTCCAATCTGGGCAATTTATTAAAAGATCTCTTCAAATTAAAGGAAGCAGAGATATCTACTCGCAAAGCTATTGAACTAAATCCTGATTTAACTAACGCACATTCTAATTTGGGGATTATACTAAGAGATCTAGGCAAAATAAAAGAAGCAGAATTATCCATTCGCAAAGCTATTGAACTTAATCCGAATTTTGCAAACGCTCATTATCATCTAGGTAACATACTAATAGATCTTGGCAAATTTAAAGAAGCAGAATTATCTATTCGCAAAGCTATTGAACTTAATCCTAAGTTCGAAGATGCCTATTATAGTCTAGGGAATATATTAAGTAATATTGGTCAATTAGATGATGCTATCTTTTCTTTAAAAAGAGCTCTTAAATTAGACAAAAATCATGAGCCATCAAAAATAAGTTTAGGATATATTTATTTGAAAAAGGGAGAATATATAGATGGGCTTAAACAAATCAAAAAATATGAAGGTTCTATAATATTTAATAATAGTATACCAATTATGGAAATTTCGTATTGATGGAAAGAGTCAACAAAGCAAATTCAAATTTAAATCCTAATTTCATTGGATCTTGGCTTATAAAACCAACTTCTATATGTGATGAACTAATAGATTATTTTGAATCAAAAGAAGATAAACAACGAAAAGGAATCTGTTCAGGTGGGATAAATACTGAAACAAAAGACTCTATTGACATAACAATTAAACCAAAAGAAATCTTACTCCCTGGCAACGAGATTTTTAAAAAATATTTTAACGAGCTTTTTTTGTGTCAATTAGATTATGTAAAACAATGGCCCTTTATAAACGAAATTTCTAAAAAATTTGAAATAGGATCATTTAATCTACAAAGATATAAACCAGGTCAACATTTTAAAAAAATACATACTGAACGATCAGGGATTGATTCTCTACACCGCATTTTTGCTTTTATGACTTACTTGAATAATGTCGAGGAAGGTGGATCAACATATTTCAAACATTATGATCTTGAAATACAACCTCAACAAGGTCTAACTTTAATTTGGCCTGCAGAATGGACGCATGCCCATAAAGGAAATATCTTAAAAAAAGGTTCTAAATATATCATTACTGGTTGGCTCAATTTTTCATTTTAATTTCATATATATTTCATTAATAATTTTGAAGAAATAGATTTTAAAAGATAAGATAACCTGTTTATATTTTCTCTAACCTATATGCTATTTTGAATTTTATCAACTTCCTTTATCATTTTAATGCTTACATTCATTACAAATGTCAATCAATTTATTTCTCCATCGCATTTATAAGAATGCCAAGTATTCTCATGAATTCTTAAAAATTCAAAGGTCGATTTTGTGTCCATTACATTAAAGTATGATCGTCAGGGATATAATTAGAATCCACGACGAATAATGAGGACAGAGACATCTAATAGTTCCTAGCTTCTTTTCAGGTATTGAAAATAGATATAGAGATCAATTTTTTAAGATAATCAAATAAACTAATAATAAATAGACTCTAAACTTTTCATGATTTGCTTATAATGAATAAATGAGGAATTCATATGTAAACGTTATATAAATGATTAGAGCCAGTTTTTTGGAATAAAAGTGATTTTACCAATCACAATACAAGTATAAATAAGGATGAATTCTTTTGAACCTCCTTATTAATAAATGTCTTTAAATTCTAGCGATTTGAACTCGTCATAGTCTATATGAAACCAAATAAAATGAATAGGCAGTCCATTAGTTAGAAAAAAATAAAGGGCTGTAACGAAATTAGTAGCAATAATCAACCGAGAAAGACCGATATCCTCACATTAAATCACTCTTAAAAAAATATTAATTAAGAGCCATTCGTTCTCTTAGTCTAAACAAAAAGAATAAAGAGGGAAATTTGTTCGAATTTAAAGATTTTTTACTAAGCAGTTCTCCCATCTTTGAATATGAATCAAAAGAAATAACTAAATCGGATAGCCACAATGAAGTATTTGATTAACAAAATTATTCTATTTGCAATGAAACGCCAAAAATCAAATAAAAGCCTGATATATTAACTACAAATGAAGGTTTTGAGACTTGACAGCAAATATCGAAATAGCTAAATCGCTCTTTAATCAAAATAAATATCTAGAATGCATTGATACTTGTAATCAAATATTAGCTAATAATATTAAGTCAATAGATGCCACAAAATTAATTGCAAAATCCTTTTTAGCATCGAGAAAAATAGAAAATGCTCTTTTATATTTTAATAAAGCAATAAAAATTGATCCTGACGATTATGAATCAATGAAAGATCTAGGTAATATCTATCTATCAATTGGTGAAATTGATACTGCTAAACACTATTTCCAACAATCACTAGAGATTAAGAATTCTTATGCTCCAGCATTAACAAACCTTGGAGTGATTGAAATAAAAAAAGGGAATAATCAGCAAGCATTATCTTTACTACTCAAAGCGACTCAATCTGACCCTCTATTAGCTTCTGCTTGGGGAAATCTTGCCGCTAGTTATATTCAATTAGGGAATGAAGATGAAGCTGAAAATGCCTGTTTAAAAGCAATAAAGCTGAATCCAAATCTTATTAATTATCATTTCCTTCTTTCCTCCATCCTAATTCAACAAAAGAGACTTCAAGAAGCGGAGCATCCTCTTCGTAAAACCATTGAACTTAACCCCAATCTTTATAATTCTCACTTCCTTTTAGGAAACATTCTGATTAGACAAGAAAAACTCGAAGAAGCACAATTTTCATACCGCAGAGCAATTAAACTCAAGCCTGATTTAGCTGAAGCTCATTATAACCTGGGAAATATATTCAGAGATATCGGTAATTTAAAAGAAGCAGAAATTTCTACACGTAAGGCAATTGAATTTAAGCCTAATTACGCCATTGCTCATTCTAATCTTGGAGCGATATTGAAAGATCTTGGAAGCTTAAAAGAAGCAGAAATTTCTACACGCAAAGCAATTGAACTAAATCCTAATTACGCATTAGCTCATTCTAATCTTGGAGCGATATTGAAAGATCTTGGAAACTTAAAAGAAGCTCTTTTAAGTTATGAACTGGCGCTTAAAATTGATGAAAGCCTTGATGAAGCCAGAGGGGGTATGGGTTTGATATTACTAAAGACTGGTAATTTGCGAGATGGTATAATAAAACTAAAAGAAACATATGGATCAATTATATTTAATTATAAAAATCCTAAAATTATTATTAATTAAATGAAGAATATTATCATCACAAAAAATAATTTAAACCCTCATTTTATTGGTTGCTGGCAACTAGAACCATTATCAATTTGTGATGAAATTATCAACTACTTTGAAGTCAATTCATCAAAACAAACAACAGGTAAAACCACTGATGGAGTCAATCTTAATTTTAAAGATAGTATTGACATCAGGATTGCTCCTAAAGAAATTCTTATTCCTGGCAATGAAATATTTAAACTATATTTCGAAAAACTTTTCGAATGCTACAAACACTACATAGAAGAATGGCCTTTCTTAAAAGATTTGGCGCAAGGATTAGAAATAGGTTCATTTAATCTTCAAAAATATAAACCTGGTCAGCATTTTAAACAAATACATTCTGAACGACTGAGTGTAGAAACATCTCACCGTGTTTTTGCTTTTATGACTTACTTAAATAATGTTGATCAAGGTGGTTCAACATATTTCAAACATTATGATCTTGAAATACAACCAAAAAAAGGTCTAACTTTAATTTGGCCTGCAGAATGGACTCACGCTCACAGAGGGAATATACTAAAGTCGGGATCAAAATATATAATCACTGGATGGATACATTTTGCGAATTAATTATTATTAATATCACTGGATATTCTCGAAAATGTAAAAAATAGCAAAAATTAAAGAATCGAGAAGAATTTAAAACTTGTCAATTCACCTCAATAATGCCAACAAAAGATTAAGATGCTTAACTATTTTTTTTTACTTCCTCATCGGATGAAAGTCAGCATCTTTTACTTCAGGTAAATCTATATTTATTTTTCTATCTTTACTTATTCCAAGCATATTACATGAAATTAAATTTCCAAATAAATTATTTTCATTATTAAAAAAGTTATTTTTATTATAAATAGGAATAATATGCCAGAAAATTCTATAATTTAAAGACCATATTAATTCAATTAATTCTTTTGATTTTTTAATATAACTTCCATCATTTTCTACATACAAAAAAGGTTTTGTTCTCTTTATTAAATCAAAACCACCTTTTAAGACATTCACTTCCATTCCTTCAGCGTCTGTCTTTAAAAGTGTTAATCTTTTAAGATTAGCAAACCTATTATCTAAAGTATCAATTCTTGCTTTTTCAGAATACTTAAACTTTCTTTCATTAGCAAGACTCATTGCTGCAAAATTATTTTCCTTCGTAAAATCAAAATTAGGATAATAAAACTCTTCATCCTTTTGACTTGATAATGCAGAGTTAAAACAAACACAATTTGTAATTGAGTTTAGAGAAATATTTGCACAAAGATTTTGAAAAATTATATTTTGAGGTTCAAAGGCAAAAACAATACCTTGACTAACAATTTTTGAAAGTGCAACAGTATGACTTCCAATGTTTGAACCAACTTCGATTACGACATCATTTGAAGTCAATAACTGTTTGCATAGGTTTATTTCCCTTTGCGACCATTCCCCATACTCTTTGATGCTTTTCCCAATATATTTATCATTCTTGTTATAAACCATCCAACCATCTCTCATTTTAATTAAGTCATTGAAACCTCCAAGCGTGATTGATTGTCTCTTATGCTTATCCAATATTTCTCAAAATATAGTTCTTAGGGGGAAACACCTGAATAATAAAAATTCTAGTTAGATTTATTTTAATAAAAATTTTCCAAAATTACCATATACATAGATTAAAAGATTTTTCCTGATACCAAGGAATAATCTTCCAAAAAAACACATTTTCTATGATCCTTTGCAGTGAGATAAATTCTTAACCACAACATATATTTGACATGGTATGAATATCAAAATCTTAAAGAACCGCTCTATTCATTCATACCATTAGACCTGAGCAATTTTGAACCTACCTAAAATCATCTAAACCTTACTCAAATGGAGAGCTCAGAGAATAGGGGGTAGTTGATAGCTACCACAGAGAAAGGGATTAAACAAATCTTATAGAGAGAAAAGATATTTCCCCCTACAAATACTCCTACGCAGTAAAATATTAATCAATATAAACAAAGTAGAAAGAATCCCATTTAGGTAAATAACACTTTAGTGCCTTTAACGTGAGAGTTCATTACCTCAAAACATATAATTTGAAGCGCGATATGGTTGCTGGGCTTCCCTCCGAACTTAAGGCATGGATTAACGCTCAAGATAAGCAAGTATAAGAAGGGCGGCATATAGAACTACCTGAAAATGAATATCTTGCTGCTTCAGATATTATTGAAAAAGCAGCTATGCAGAAAGCATTAGATATTTTCTTAGCAATTAGAGTAAGCAAAGTTAAATCAACTACCCTAAAAGAATACAAAATATAACTTTATCAAATATTTTTTTT
>QCIR01000027.1 GCA_003216575.1 Prochlorococcus sp. AG-402-M23 | reverse complement strand
TAAAGAAAGAGATAAAAAAGATAGTGAAAGAAAAATAGCTCCTTTAAAAAAAGCTCAAGATGCACTAGAACTAGTAACAGATGGAATGAATATTGAAGATGTATTAAAAGAATTGATTTATATTTTCAGATCAAAAATTCCAGAAGAAGTCTGGCCAACTCCTAATCCATGAGACTATCTATTAATCCATCCATAGCATCATCAAGTAAATCTATAACCTTATCGAAGCCATTTTGACCACCATAATAAGGGTCTGGGACTTCTTCTAATTGAGAGTTCCTTGAGTAACTTAGAATAAGTTTGATTTTAGAATTTACAGGATTCTTATGATCTTTAATTAATGATTTAACAGCATCAAGATTATCATTATCCATAACTAAGATATGGTCAAATTCATATAAATCACTTTTTTCGATTTTTCTCGATCTACTAGTCAGTTCCAAACCTCTTGATAATGCTGTTTCACGCATACGTGGATCTGCAAGATTTCCAACATGCCAACCACCAGTTCCTGCAGAATCAACCACAAAAAGTTTTTCTAAATCTCTATCTTTAATTTTTTGCTTAAAGACGGCTTCAGCTGCAGGAGAACGACAAATGTTTCCTAAACAAACAAAGAGAATTTTCTTTACCATAATCTTCAAATCTCAATTTTATTGTAAATCAAAAAGAATATTATTTATATAACGTTCAGTCCAAGCATTACCAAAGAAGCCTCGTAACATTCCTCTTGCAGGATCTTTTTCAGCTCGGTATCGCATATATTTTTTCTGACCATTTAGCAGTGTTAAAGATCTATCAGAAGAAATATTTTTTGCATTAGCAACTAAATCAAAGAAAAAATTCAAATAATCATCAAAAGCGGGTTTAATTATCTGACTAATTACTTTATCACCTTCTGCACCTAAGGGAATTCTAGACCAAAGAAAAGCTGGAGAAAAATATTGTCTAGCCTCCAATGGTATATCTCCTCCAGAAGGAAGTTTAGATTGCCAATTAGCGTGTATAAATTTTAACTTTCCTAAAAAATATTGAGTATGAACTATATCATCTTTTAATGCCGGTTGAAGATCTAAAGCAATAAGATGTCCATTTGGAAGTGTTACAAAATCGGCTCCAAAAAAAGGTAAATCATAATTATTGAAAGGCGAGATAACCAAATTCATGACAGACGTGATTTCACCAGCTTGCAGGCAAGCACATCTAGCCTGTCGTATTTTTTTAGTCTTTAAAGCCCATGTTTCCAAAATAACTTTTTTAGGATTAGAACTTGAACCAAAGAATGATTCTCTAGCAAGAAAATCATTCATGATCGGATAAGATCTAGGTTGAAAAATAGAAAACTTATTAATAGTTTGATCTAAGAAATAAGACCAACGCCAATTACTTATTGAAATAGGATCAAGACTATTATTTCGGTTATTTTTCATTGAAAAAATAAAATAAAGAATTAATTTTTATAAGCTTAAAGGAAATAAAAACTCATTCATATATTTCTCTGACCATTCTCTGCCAAAAAAACCAGAAAATAAACCATGAGCAGGATCTTTTTCAGCACTGTATTTATTATAATCTAAATGCAATAAGCTGACCTCTTGAGATTTAATATAATTTTCATTAACTTTAGATAAATCAAGATTTACCCAATAACATTTAAGAAAAGAGCTAAAAACTTTTGGTAAAATATGTTCCGCTTCAAAATTACCACCTTTGCAAAATAGAGCCCATGGAGAAAAGTACTTGCTTGGATCATATATATTACTTTTAATATCAAAATTAAACTCATTAAAACATTGTTTTATGCTTTTTAAACCATCAAAGTATATATCAAAATATTCTTTATCTTGAACAAGAGGCTGGAAATCAAGTATAGCAACTAGCTTTTCTTTTTTCTGAAACCACAAAAGATCAATACCCATAATTGGCATATCATTTTGATCATTAGGATACGCAACTGAATTTAATACTTGAAGACGATCTCCTGCGTCCAATCTCGTCACTCTCCATCTTCGAAATCCAGGAACATCCCATAACCAGCTATTCAGTTTATAATTGCCTTTTGTCGAAACGCGTTCACAGAATTCATCTGGAACAATCAACTTCTTACCGTCATGTTCAAGAATATTCTTAGTTAGCTCACTTAAAAGATCGTCAAACATATACAGTCATCTCCTTAGAGGATTTAATAATTTTCTCTTCATTAAAGTGATTGAATCAGTTAAAATGAATAAATACAAACCTTTTATACAAGTCTAATAGATATCTTAATAGATACTTAATATAAAGAAAGGAATAGTCTTGAGAAAATATTAATTTCATTATTCAGTACTACCTTTTCGCTTTTTATTTGCAAAAAATCTAAATAAAACTGTTCCTATAGCAGCAATTAAATTTCCTTCCAATTCATTAAAAATATCCATATTGTATTTAAAAGATCTATTAGCTTCTTCAATAATTGAATCTGCTATCTTTTGATCAATCGGAAGATTATCTAATGTATTTCGATACTTGATTTTAAATTCCTTTTCATCTCTAATTTCCTCAAAAATATAAAAGCTAAGTCCCTGATCACCAGGCAGATTCATGGCTTTTTTAGTGATAGTTTTCAAAAGCTGTCCCCCAGATAAGTCACCTATATATCTGCTGTAATGATGCCCAATTAAAAGTTCAGGATTATCTTTAGCAATTTCTCGAATTCTTGCTACATATTCAACAGCTGGCTTAGAGGGTTTTACTAGTTCAGACCAATTACTACCAAAGAAAAACGAAAGGTCTTGTTCTAATTTTTCCTTACGAAAAAGCTCTTTAAATCCAATTGGAGAAATTATCGGATGAGAATTTTCACAAAGTTTTTCTATCTCTTCCTCCATCGCAGAATAAACAAAATATAAATCAGCTAATAAATTTCTATATGAGGACTTATCAACTACTCCCTTGAGAAAACAACTTATAAAACCTGTATTTTCAGCCATCGTATGAGACTTTTTTGTCCCTTCACGAAGTTGCCTAGCCAAGGCTACTGCCATGAGTTCAAAATCATTTAATCAAAACTTACCACTTAGACATAAGCTCAACATTAGATCTATTAATCGCTGAATAAAAATTATGGCAAATTTTGAAAAGCTCATTGCTCCATCAGAAGGCCAAAAAATTACTTTTGTTGATGGAAACCCAGTAGTACCAGACCATCCAATTATTCCATTTATCAGAGGTGATGGGACAGGAATAGATATTTGGCCTGCTACACAATTAGTAATCGATAAAGCTATTGAAAAAGCTTATGGAAAAAATAGATCCATTGAATGGTTCAAAATCTATGCAGGTGATGAAGCTTGCGACTTATATGGAACTTATCAATACTTACCAAACGACACTCTTGAGGCGATTCGAACTTACGGGATAGCAATCAAAGGACCTTTAACAACGCCTGTAGGCGGAGGGATTAGATCTTTAAACGTATCTCTAAGACAGATTTTTGATTTGTATTCATGTGTTAGACCTTGCAAATATTACGAAGGGACTCCAAGCCCTCATAAAAAGCCACAAGATTTAGATGTAATTGTTTATCGAGAAAATACTGAAGATATTTATATGGGCATTGAATGGGAATCTGATGATCCCGAATGCATCAAATTGATTCATCAACTCAATAATGAAATAATTCCAGCCAGCCAAAAACTAAAAAACAGGAAAATTCCTAACGGAGCAGGAATCGGAATTAAACCAGTTAGCAAAAGTGGTAGTCAGAGACATATCAGACGTGCGATTAAACATGCACTCAATCTTGAGGGGAGCAAAAGACATGTGACCTTAGTCCATAAGGGAAATATCATGAAATTTACTGAAGGAGCTTTCAGAGATTGGGGATACGAATTAGCAACCACAGAATTTAGAAATGAATGCGTAACCGAAAGAGAAAGTTGGATTTTAGATAACTTAGAAAAAAATCCTCGCATCTCCTACGAGGAGAATGCTGAGTTAATTGATCCAGGTTATTCATCTTTAACAGAAGAGAAAAAGAAAGCTATTTGTGATGAAGTTTGCTCAGTTCTTACAGACATTGGAAGTAGTCATGGCAATGGAAAATGGAAGGAAATGGTGATGGTTGATGACCGAATAGCAGATAGTATTTTTCAACAAATTCAAACTCGTCCTCAAGAGTATTCCATTCTTGCAACTCTCAATCTAAATGGTGATTACATCTCAGATGCGGCCGCAGCAATTGTTGGTGGATTGGGAATGGCTCCAGGAGCAAACATTGGAGATAGGGCGGCTATTTTCGAAGCCACGCATGGAACAGCTCCTAAACACGCAGGCTTGGACAGAATCAATCCAGGCTCAGTAATACTTAGTGGAGTAATGATGCTGGAATATTTAGGTTGGAATGAAGCAGCAAAATTAATTACAAATGGATTGAGCAAATCTATTTCAGATAAACAAGTTACTTACGATTTGGCACGATTAATGGAACCACGCGTAGCGGCTCTTAGTTGTAGTGATTTCGCCAAATCAATTGTTGAAAGATTTTAATTAAATATTGTTTAGAGTCTTACAAGAATTAAGAATTTGACTCCATCAATCTAAAAGATTCTAGAAGTGTTTTCTCATTGCCTAGATTACCTGGAAAAGTTACTACTGGTAAATCATATTGATCAGAATTACTTGTAACTATTGACAATCCTGGTAAGATTTGTCCTTTTAAATCTACTTGATTAAAACTCAACCCCTTTTGAAGCAAGAGTTGTGTTGTAATACCTCCTTTACTAATAATATAACCAAACTTATGAGTTATTTTTCTAACTAAAATTGCCATAAACTCTGCAAGTTCAAGTCCAAAATTCATTCTTTTAGAGCAAGAAGAAAACTTCATTTCTTCTCGAGTAGTATATAAAACAGGTACTTTTTTTATATCCAAAATATCATCTATTTTCGATAATAAAATATCCTCAAGCTCTAAGATTTCCTCTTTAAAATCTTCTAAAGCAAAAATATCAGCTAATTTACTAACTGGTATTTCTAAACCTTCACAAGAATTATCTTTCAATAAAACCTCTAATTGATCTGTCGCTAATTTCATATGGGAACCAACCACTATCAAACCTGGCTTATATTTAAGGTCATTATTTTTCGATTTTAAAGATACTAAATCAGAAGTGTCATTAGGATTAGATGGTAATTCAGATAAAGATTTAATAAAGCTTGCTGCTGTTCTGAAAAGAAATCTTTTTTCTTTAGAAACTACTTTAATAGCCCTAGCTAATGTTTCTAAATGATAAGGTAATTTAGCATCCACAACTACTGAAATATTATTTTCTAATTTAGACAAAAAGCTTAAAAGAGATTTAAAGCCATCTTCATTAGTAAAAGCCATTTCTAATTGTTTAATTTCAACATGCAAGATATTTTCCGCATGTATCTTTCCAAAGCTTTTTTCTTCAATCCATTTAGCTAAATCACTAGTAGAAAATCCAAAAGTATTATCACGACCAAAATCAGTAGTATGTACAGGTATCCCATTTAGATAATGAATTCCATTTTCAGTTGTTCTTCCACCTTCCAAAAAAGCTGGAATGTGAAATGTTGCATCAAATGGTCCTAATTCTTCCGCAAGAATTGCAGGTTCCAAAACACCATGACCACGTAATGTTGAATCACCTCTACTAATATAAAAATAATCATCTTTGGAATATCCTTGTCTTAAAAAAAACTTCTTAATAGATGAGCATATTTCTCTGGTTTTCTTTACGGCCAAAGCAGAAGATAAAGATCTTGTGTTCGCAAGTATAAATATTAAAGGGGAAGATTGTGTAAATGCTTTCTCTAGAGTTTGTTCATCCCAATTTAATAATAATGGGCATCCATAAACAGTTTGAGATCCAGTTGGATCATCATCAAAAATAATGATTTTCATAAAAAATTGGTCTATTGTTTATTCAACGATTTATTCAAATCTCTCCCAACTTTTAGGAACTTGAATATATGATTTATTTAAATTGGCAACAGACCCACATCCCAATAGTTTCATAGTTCTCACTATATCTGTTTGAAGGATTTCTATAGCTCTGGCAACGCCTTTCCCTCCTGCAGCAGCCAGTCCATACGCATAAGCTCTACCTATCAATACTCCTTTCGCACCAAGACATAATGCTTTAACGACGTCACTACCCCTACGAATACCTCCATCTAGCAAAACATCTATTTTACCATCAACTGCAGCTAAAATTTCTGGCAAAACACGGATCGTGGGAGCAACGCTATCAAGTTGCCTAGCTCCATGATTAGAAATAACAATCGCATCAGCTCCTAGTTCTGCCGCTTTTTTTGCGTCATCGCCAATATGTATACCCTTAACAATAATTTTCCCCCCCCATGCTTCGCGTATCCATTGAAGATCCTCCCAAGTAACAACTGATTGCTCTAAAGCAGGGCCAATTGCCGTGTATCCCATAGGGCCATCATCAAGTTGAACATTTGGAAAACTCATTAAGCCTCCGTCACTTAACCATTGAGTCATCCAGCATGGTTTAACTAATATTTGAGGAATATAAGGAAGCATTTCCAAAGGATTCATCGACAAAAGCTGTTGGGTTCCTGATCGCATATCTCTTTCCCTTAAACCAGATACGGGCGTATCAATAGTGACAACTATTGCTGAGAATCCTGCTGCTTTAGCTCTAGCAATTGTTTTTAACGCGACTTCTTTTCCACCTAGTAAATAAAGCTGATACCAAGCTGGTCCATTTGTAGCCGCTTTAACATCTTCTAATAAACAACCTGAAAGAGTCGAAAGAGTATATCCAGTTCCAGCTTTTCCTGCCTCTCTAGCTGCAACCACTTCTCCCTGGGGATAAAACATTCTGCTACTCCCTACTGGTCCCAACAAGAAAGGAAGTTGAAATTTCTGATCTAAAACAGATATTCCAAGATCACAAGATGGAACAGAGACTGCACATCTAGGTCTAAATAAAATTTGATTATATGCGTTGCAATTTTGTGAAAGTGTTTGTTCTCTATCTGCACCACTATCTATATAGTTAAAAACCATTGCCGGTAGACGATTTTTAGCTCTAGCCCTGAGGTCGTCAATATTAAGTACGCCTGGAGAGGAAACATCTGCTCCTAACATTATTCACCACAAATTCATGAATGTTGAATCTATAATATATTGATCATAGATGCAAAAACGAACAAAATATTGAAATATTTGTCATCCAAAAAATTATAAATAAAATTTAATTAGTGACAAATTATACTCCTCAAAAACTTAAATAACTAAAAAGAATTATGCTTAAAAGTAGTAAATAATTCTATGTATTCTTCAGGTTTAATTTCAAGTTTTCTATCTCCAGTCACCAATGAATTCCTTGGGCTGGTCCAAGGCTCAAGACAAATCATTTGCCTAGGAGGATCAGTCCATATGACTGTTGTATCCATTGGATCTTGATGAATTAATTCAATTACATTCCTAGATAAACAATCGAAAAGTTTCACCGAGCAAGAAGGATAAGAAAGAAAATCAACTCCTTTATCTAAAATTCTTATTTGGTCAGAGGCATTCGTAACTTTCATATTAGTTTGATCAATGCATTTTTCAGACAACCCATCTATCTTTATTTTTTTAGTATTTGAAACTTGAAAATATGGATGTAAGCCAAAACTGAAAGGCATAGAATCTTGAGACTGATTATAAATTTTAACAGATATTTGAAGACTTTTTTCATTCAAGCAGACATCCATCAAAAGAGTAAAGTAGAAAGGAAAACAAGAACGAGAGTCTTTATTATCACTTAATTTTAGCCTTATTCCTGATTCATCTTTTAATAAATTAATTGTCCAAGGTAAATCTCTTGCAAAACCATGCTGTTTTAAAAAATAATTCTTACCACCTATTAACAAGCTTTCAGACAAATCACCGCATATTGGGAAAAGAATAGGTATTCCACCTCTGACACTTTTATCTTTATTTTGGAAACGCTCTAAATCAAAGTACAAGAGTTCTTTCCCTTCGCTTCGCCATTCAGTAATCAAACCTCCTCTTTCAGGGACAATTCTTATTAATGAATCGAATTCAGTATTTAAATATTCCCAGTGAGCGTAAGGACTTGTTTTTTTTTCGAAACTGACAGTCATCGATTAAAGCTCATTAATCCATTCTAAAAGAGCGGAATTAACCTCATCAGGAACTTCATCATGTGGACAATGGCCAGCATCTAAAACAACTTCTTTTGTATTTTCAGGAGTGTGTTTTTTATAAGTAGCCCTTTTTCCAGGTGCATTCATCCAAGGATCTCTATTACCCCAGAGTAATAACAATGGTGCCTTCAGCTGAGCAAACAACTCATCCAGTGGCCTTCCCTGAGGTCCTGCGGGATCAAAAACACTTTTAAAGACATTGAAAGCACCAGCATCCAAAGATGGTTTTCGGATCGCTTCTACTAATTCATCATCAACGTTTGATCTATCAATATAAACCTGATTTAAAGTACGTTTAATTGTTGAAGGCTGCCTAAGGTTTTCAAAAATTATTCTTTGCAATAGAGCATTTTTGAGAAATATACCAACAACAGTTTTTCTAGCTGTAGGCCAAAATCCAGTAGTTGGTTTCTTATCTTCACTAAAATAACCAGCGGCATTTAATAAAACCACACCTGCTGCCTCAGAACCCAAAGCAGCACCACTGGCAAGCGCGGCATATCCCCCTAATGAGTTACCTACAAGTATTGTTGGTCTCCCAATATTTTCTTGTACGTAGGCAACTATTTGATCTTTCCAAAGTGGGCCACCATAAGCAATACCAGCCGGTTTAGAGCTTTTACCAAATCCAAGAAGATCTAAAGCGTGAACTTCATACTGCTTTCCTAGCTCTGGTAAGTTGTGCCTCCAATGCGTTGTAGAGGCTCCAAAACCATGGATTAAAAGAATTGCTGGCCCTTTTTCTTCATCATTCTTGTTTTTATGAGCTTCAGGAACAATGCTCAAACTATGAACAGAATGACCTAAAAATTTCCATTCAGAAAGATTTTTTTCTACAACTGAGGAAATCATTTAAGAATAAATTTGCGCATATAGATCTTAGTTAATCATTGATAGAAAGTTATTAGTGATTTTATTTCTTTTTTTCGAAATTTCCTCACCTTTTTGAAAAAGAAATTTCAATAATTTCTAAACTAATCCAACTGGATCAGCTGCGATCTCATCAGGAATAGAATTGCCTCCTGTAGGGGGTTTATCTTTCAAAACAACTCTTAGCAACACAGGAGCTAAAAATGTAGTTCCAATAACCATTAACAATATTGCAGCCTCCAGGGAAGGTGTAAGCAAACCAGCACTTGTTCCTAATCCTAGAAATATCAAGCCGACCTCACCTCGAGGCATCATTCCCAAGCCAACTACCAATCTATTTGTGGGCTTATCAATGACAAAGGACCAACCAGCAGCAATCTTTCCAACAATTGCCACTATGAATAAGAAACCAGCAACAATTAGAGCAGATCGACTCTCAGGATCAAGTGGATTGATTACAGAAAGATCCATACCTGCTCCAACGAGCACAAAGAAAATAGTTGCAAATAGCGATACCAAAGGCAAAACAGATTGTTGAATTGCATGATTATTTTTTGAACTACTTAGAATCAAACCAGCAGCAAAGGCACCCAAAGCTGCTTCTAAACCAATAGCTGTAGCGACAAAACAGCTTAGTACTAAAATCACGAAAGAAGCCACAACAACAGCTCCAGGAGCTTTAAGTCTTTCTAGCAACCAATCAAAAGCTGGAGCAGCTGTTCGACTCAAAGCAATTGCAGCAATAACAAAAACAGTTGCAGCTAGTACTAATTTAACAATTGGAGCAATTTGCAATGAACCTCCAGTAGCAAGAGCTACAACAACAGCAAGGATAACAATTCCGAGTATGTCATCAAGTACTGCTGCTCCAATAACAATTTGACCCTCGCGAGTTTTTAAATATCCAAGCTCACCAAAAACACTTGCTGTAATACCTATACTTGTTGCAGTCATAGAGGCACCAGCAAATATCGCAGGAATGATATCTACTTGAAAAATAAACATTAATCCAAAAGTTCCAAAAGCAAATGGCAAAATAACTCCTGCCATTGCAACGGTGAATGCTTGCGCTCCTACTGCTACAAGTTCCTCTAATTCACTTTCCAGACCGGTTAGGAATAACAACGCATATAGTCCTAAAGTTGCTACAGCTTGTAAGGAAGGAAAAGTTTCAAAATAAATATCCGGGACTGCCTCTTTTGGTACTGAGGCAAGAGTACTGATGACAGAAACAAACCCTTGATTTAATTCAGCATGAGCACTTGGCGGAAGTAGAAGATGTAAACCTGAGGCACCAATTAAAACTCCCGCAAGAAGTTCTCCTACTATCGTAGGCAAACTAAGTCGAACCAAAATTTCAGCCAAAGTCCTTGCCGCGACAAAAATCATTAAAAAATTAATGACGCCTATAAGAGTTTCAGCGACCTCGACATCATGCGTATTGAGCACTGAAACTAAAGGAGTTAATACCATCAGGTTTTCTAGAAAAGCCTTTTCTTTAAGACATAAATTACCTAATCACAGGGCACATTTGGCTTAAGTATCAAAGGTGACTTAATTAATAAGGTGTGGATCTGAAGTTACTAACTGATTACCAGGGGTTTATTGGCTAGCGTCCAGAAACATTTGATGCCTTTATGAGCAGCTCCCAGTCACTAGACCTGCGTCTGCCTACCCCAGGATGCTATGCGGATCCTGTTCGGGCTGGCATGGATGCTGATGCAGTCTTCGATGGCATGACTGAGCATCTGTTCTTTACTCTTGGGAAACTCGCAACATCAGCAAGCCTGAGAGATCTCTATATGGCTTTAAGCTTTGCTGTTAGAGACAGATTGATGAGTAGATACTTAACTAGTCAAGAGACAATCCGAGCAAGACCTCAAAAAACAGTTGCATATCTTTCTGCTGAATTTCTTATCGGTCCTCAACTAAATAATAATTTACTAAATTTAGGTATAAAAAAAGAAGCAGAAGAAGCTCTGAAGAGGTTTGGAATTGAATCTCTGAATGACATTTTGGAAGTAGAAGAAGAACCTGGTCTTGGTAATGGAGGATTGGGAAGACTTGCAGCTTGCTATATGGAATCACTTGCCAGTCTTCAAGTTCCTGCAGTGGGCTATGGAATAAGGTATGAATTTGGTATTTTTAATCAATTAATTAGAGACGGTTGGCAAGTTGAAGTAACTGATAAGTGGCTTAAAGGAGGTTGGCCATGGGAATTACCCCAACCAGATGAAGCTTGCTTAGTTGGTTTCGGTGGACAAACAGAAAGTTATACAGATGATCATGGGAATTATCGCTCTCGATGGATTCCCAGTGAACATGCCATAGGTGTTCCACATGACGTGCCTGTACTTGGTTATAGAGTTAACAGCTGTGACCGATTGAGATTATGGAGAGCTGATGCGACCGAAAGCTTTGATTTCTATGCATTCAATATTGGTGACTACTACGGCGCGGTTGAAGAGAAAGTAGCTTCAGAAACTCTCTCAAAAGTTCTATACCCAAATGATGGAACTGATGAAGGAAGAAGGTTGCGATTGAAACAACAACACTTTTTTGTTAGTTGTTCCTTACAGGACATGCTTCGAAGCCTGGAAAAGCGATCAATAGATGTTGAGGATTTTCCAAATCACTGGACAGTGCAGCTTAATGACACTCACCCAGCTATTGCAGTTGCTGAATTGATGAGACTTTTAATTGATCAGCATAGATTGGATTGGGATAAGGCATGGGAAATCACCAATAGATCAGTTGCTTATACAAACCACACTCTGCTTCCCGAGGCTCTTGAGAAATGGGACTTAAGCCTATTTAGAAACTTATTACCTAGACATCTGGAACTAATTTATGAAATCAACAGGAGATTTTTACAACAAGTTAGACTTAAGTATCCAGGTAATGACTCAATTTTAAGGAAACTTTCAATTATTGATGAAGATGGTGGAAAAGCTATTCGAATGGCGCACTTGGCCACAATTGGAGCTCATCATGTAAATGGAGTAGCTGCTCTACATTCTGATTTAATTAAAAGGCAATTATTACCTGAATTTGCAGAGCTATGGCCTGAAAAATTTACCAACGTAACTAACGGAGTTACTCCGCGGAGATGGGTGGCTTTAGCTAATCCTGAACTTTCTAAACTTCTTGATAAAGAAATTGGTCCTAATTGGATTACCAATATGGATCTATTGCTTGAGCTAGAAAAAAAAGAGCATGACTCTAGCTTCCTTGATCTATTTGCTTCAGCCAAACTTTCTGGAAAAAGAAAACTAGCGAGTCATATTCATAGGCAAACAGGAGTTCTTGTCGATCCATCAAGTTTATTCGATGTCCAGGTCAAAAGAATTCACCAATATAAGAGGCAGCATTTAAATGCGTTGCAGGTCATCGCACAATATCTAAGAATTAAAAATGGTCTAATAAAAAATATTGCACCTCGAACAATAATTTTTGGTGGTAAAGCGGCACCTGGTTATTTCATGGCGAAGTTAATGATTAGATTTATCAATGGGATAGCAGATGTAGTTAATGCTGATCCTGATATGGATGGATTACTAAGGGTAGTTTTTCTTCCAGATTATAATGTGAAATTAGGCGAGCAAGTTTATCCAGCAACTGATCTTTCAGAGCAAATTTCAACTGCTGGTAAAGAGGCATCGGGTACCGGAAATATGAAATTCGCAATGAATGGTGCCTTAACAATCGGAACGCTAGATGGAGCTAATGTAGAAATTAGAGACAGAGTAGGAGCTGAAAACTTCTTTCTATTTGGAAAGACAGAGTCAGAAATCATGGATTTAAGAGATGCAGGTTATAGTCCAACAAGCTTTATTCAAGAATCTAATGAACTACAAGAAACTCTCAAGTTAATAGAAGTTGGTCATTTCAGTAACGGAGATAGTGAGCTTTTTAAACCAATTATCAATATTTTGACAGGGAATGATCCATTCTTTGTAATGGCTGATTTTGATGACTACCTTCGTGCACAGGATGAAGTTAGTCAGGCCTGGAAGAAGAGTCATGAATGGAACCGTATGGCACTATTAAATACTGCAAGGTCAGGCTTTTTCTCATCAGACAGATCAATTCGCGAGTATTGTCAATCTATCTGGAAAGTGAAACCATTACCTGTTGAAATAAGCTGCGAAAAATAAATTTCTATTTATCAGGTAAGTCGGGTGTTTGATGTAACAATCTATTCAATCTTAATCGATCAATATTTAATGGATCTGGAGCTAATTCTCCTGCAATTTCTCTAAATTTATTTTCCACTTTTTCAGGAACTTTTACATCAAAGACTCTTTCCATTAGAGCTTCAATGGAATATAAATGAGCATTAATATTTTCTAGCTCAGAAATGACTTGAGCAATAGATTCTTCTTGTTTTTCGATAGTTCCCATATTAGAATTTTCTTCGGTTTTACTTGATGAATTTGAATTCATTTGTTTTTGCAAATCTTCTAATACTCGTCCACATAAAGTTCTGAAAGACTGAAGAGCAGCCCAGTTAATCTCTTGTTGTTTGCGCAGAGTTGGAAACTCTCTAATTAGACGATCGTGTTCTCGATAAAATCTAAGGCAATCTGGACATTGGCATGGTTCTTCAGGCACCTTAATCAAGGCAGCTTATACCCATCATTACATTTCTTAGGCCGACATAGGAGGCTCACCCTTAAAAAAATCTCCTGAACCTTCATTGCTATCCAAATCTGAACTGTCTGGGAGTGGTATTTCAATGCTAGTAACTACTTGAATCACATCACGCAATCTCATTGAATCAGCGAACCAACCCATTGCTTGTTCCGTATCACCCCTACCTTCAGCATCATTAGCTTGATCTTCATGTGCTTCAGCTAAAAGTGTTAACCAACATAAACATCTAG
>QCIR01000026.1 GCA_003216575.1 Prochlorococcus sp. AG-402-M23 | reverse complement strand
GTCTGGTCTTTGAACTTTAAAAATAACATTTTTTCCATTAATTAAATTAGCTTTATGGACTTGAGCAAGCGATGCTGAGCCTATTGGATTTTCATCAATACTTATAATTTTTTCATATTTATTTCCCAGTTGATTCGTTAAAATTTCTTGAACTCTTTCAAATGCAAAAGGTGGAACTTGATCTTGTAGAGATGTTAGCTCATTCACCCAAGCAGATGGAATTACATCAGCTCTTGCAGATAAAAGCTGGCCTAATTTTATAAATGCTGATCCTAGATTGACTAACTCTTTTGTAAGCCATTTCGCTCTTGAAGTATTCCTTTTTTCTCTTTTTTTAGAGGTATAACCTTTAAAATAAGTCCATTTTTTAGAATCAAACCATAAGTAGAAAAGTAAACATAATAATATTATCCAAATCCTAAGTGCTCTAATAAATCTTTGAAGTTGACTAGCTAGAAATATCAATTTCTCCCCTCAATATTTTTATTAATATCTACAACCTTTGATCTAAGATTATCTATTTGTGTTTGAATTAAATCTTCTTTGCTTAAATGTTCTTTATACCTTTTCTCTTTTGATGCGTTAGTCTTTTTTTCTAGACGTTCAGATTCTTCAATAACCTCTTCTTTAAAGCTAGACCATTCATTTTGGAGCTTTTGAGGTAATTTTTCAGCAATTTCAGTGAATTCTTCGGCAGAATTCATCACTTTTTCAGTTATCCTAGCTGCTATTCGGTTCAAAGCTGCCTTTAGCAGTATTTCTGAGTCGCTCAATGATCTAATTAATCAGCTTTCACTTTAGAAGATACAGGTTTTTTTGTGTCTTCAGACTGAAACTGAATATATGCAGATTTGCTCTTAATCAATTAAATCTATTTAGAAGATTGTTTGTTGTTATTGCTCAACCTAGAATATTTTCATTAGAGTTGAAGAATACAAACATTTGATTTGATTTGATTTGGGGTAAAAGTCTAATCTCTTAACCCAAGTGATCTCAAAACATCTTTTTCTCTTTTTGAAAGAGAGCAAAACCTAACTAAGAGATTTTCCATTGGAAACCATTGAAACTGATGTTGTAATAGTTGGTGGTGGCCCTGCTGGTTGCAGTTGTGCGCTTTACACTTCCCGAGCAGACTTAAGAACAGTAATTCTTGATAAGAATCCTGATGTAGGTGCGCTAGCAATAACACATCAAATTGCTAATTATCCAGGAGTTTCTAGTGAAATGAGTGGAGAGGCCTTGTTGAAATTGATGAGAGATCAAGCTACTCAGTATGGGGCTGATTATCGCAGAGCTCAGGTTTTTGGGATTGATGCTAGTGGAGACTGGAAAACTATTTACACCCCAGATGGGACTTTTAAAGCAAAGGCACTTGTCGTTGCGAGTGGTGCAATGGGAAGGCCAGCATCATTTAAAGGTGAGGCTGAATTCCTGGGTAGAGGAGTAAGTTATTGCGCGACTTGTGATGGAGCTTTTTATCGAGATCGTGAAGTTGCCGTTGTAGGTATTAATAAAGAGGCAATTGAGGAAGCAAATGTTCTTACAAAATTTGCTTCCAAAGTTCATTGGATAACATCCAATGATCCGAAATCAGATGATCATCATGCACAAGATCTCTTATCAAAACCAAATGTGAACCATTGGAGTAAGACAAGGTTAATGCAAATTGAAGGCAATGATGCAGGGGTAACAGGTATCAAGGTTAAGAATCGTTCAATTGATACTCATCAAGATATAGCTCTTGAAGGTGTTTTTGTTTATATGAGCGGTTCAAAGCCTATTACCGACTTTCTGGGAGATCAGGTTGCTTTTAAGGAGGATGGTGGGGTTTTGGTAGATGACTTTATGTCGACAACAGTCGAAGGGGTTTGGGCGATTGGTGATATTAGAAATACTCCATTTAAACAAGCTGTTGTTGCCGCATCAGATGGATGTATCGCAGCTATGGCAATAGATAGATATTTAAATAGTAGGAAATCAATTCGTGTAGATTGGGTTCATGCTTAAGTTGAGTTGATAAGTATTTTTACAGAGGAGTTGCTTCAGAAACATATGCCACACCACCATAGTAACTAAGAACAGTTTTTATATTTTCTCTTATCTTGTTGATTATTTCTTGCTCACAAAAAATAATTACGTGTGCATTGGATCCAAATCCAGTGAATTCCATATCTTCTGTGACAATTCTTTCTGGACCTCTTCCCGTGGCATGTTTCATCACTGTATAGCCAGGAACCTCAGCTTTCTCTAATGCTGAGAGAACATCATCTAGTTCTCTTTCACTAAAAATCAAGTCAAGTCTTTTCATAAAATTGAGTTATCCAATTGATGGAATCATTTTGTTTACTAAGCCCATATACACTGGTATTCCTATGATTATGTTAAAAGGAAATGTTAACCCAAGAGTGGTCGATATGTAATAACTAGGTCGGGCTTCAGGAACAGTCATTCTCATTGCGGTTGGTACAGCTAAGTAAGAAGCACTAGCGCATAGAACTACGAATAACAGAGCATTGCCTGGATCTAAATTTAGAAATCTAGCTACTACTGATCCTAGTACGGCATTAACTATTGGCATGAATATTGAAAACATAATTAGAAAGGCACCAGTCTTATTTAGTCGAGCGAGGCGTTGAGCAGCCACAATTCCCATGTCAAGTAGGAAAAAACATTCTGCGCCATAGAACAATTCAGCTGTAAATGGCTCCATTTTTTTTATGTCAGAAGGATCAATCGCTGATGTTAAAAAACCTATTAGAAGGCTTCCAAGTAACAAATAGACAGAACCATTTAACATCGACTCATGAAGAATTGATCCCCATTTCATTTTCCTTTTGATAGGTCTATCTTTGGGCGCTCCAAATTTGACTAAGAGAAGACCAATTATTATTGCTGGAGACTCCATTAGTGCTAGAGCTGCAACCATAAAACCATCAAAGGGTATATTTTGACTTTCGAGAAAACTTTCAGCAGTTATAAACGTCACTGCACTTATTGACCCATATGCTGCTGAAATTGCTGCAGCATTAAAAACATCGAATTTAAATCTCAGTACTAAAAAGCAAACAAGTGGAATTAATAGTGACATTAATATTGCTGCTATCACAGTTGGAAGAACTGGATAACCAAAGCCACTTTTTTGAAGCTCAATACCGCCTCTGAAGCCTATTGCAAGTAGAAGATATAAAGAAAATAATTTTGGTAAAGGAGCTGGTATCTCAAAATCAGATTTTAATGCGTAAGCAATTGCACCCAAAAAAAAGAACAGTATTGGAGGACTTAAAGCATTTTGGATGAAAAGGTTATGTCCCATTTCTTATTAGTTGTTAATGCAATTAATTAAATTCAAATTTTTTCTTCAACCATTTATGGTGTCAATTGCAGCTGTAAGGGCATCTTTTCTTGTGCCTATTACATCAACTCCAAATTTAGCAAGTCTGTCTTTTACTCTTCCAGTTGCGCCAGCAACATATGCTTTCCTTGAGTTGTTTAGCGCTTCTTGCACCATATCTTCTATGGCAAGAGTTGCTGTAACACCAAGTCTAGGCACGTCAGTGATATCAAGGATTAAAACTTTGTAGTTCCTTATTAGCATCATTCTTTCTGTGATTCCTTTTGCAGCTCCAAAACTAAGTGGTCCTTTTAGTCTGAATAGCATTACTTCACCTGCACAGCGATCTAAAAGTGCTTTTTCATCTGATGGAAGTTGGGCATTTGCTGCATTGTTATTCGCAGCTGCATCTATTGGGTTATCGGCTTCCATTCCTTCCAATTGCGTTTCAGTAATTGAATCGATTGTGAGCATATTTGCTATGAATACTCCAACAAGTACAGCCCATATCAAGTCCCAGAAAACTGTCATAAGAAGGACTCCATACATCACGCTTGCTGTCTTAAGAGAAAGGCGATGGGCTCTTAAGAGAAATCCCCAGTCGATAATATCTAAACCAACTTTGATCAAAATTCCCGCAAGGAGAGCTGTTGGTATCTGAGCAGCAAGGGGACCTGCACCAACAAGTACTAGTAGTAAAACTACTGAATGAACCATTCCTGAGATTGGAGTGGAACCCCCAGATTTCACGTTTATGACTGTTCTCATTGTTGCCCCAGCTCCAGGCAAACCTGTGAAAATACCAGCAACGGCATTTCCAATACCTTGTCCAATTAGTTCTCGATCAGAATTATGTCTTGTTTGAGAAATATTATCTGCCACTAGAGATGTAAGAAGGGAATCAATAGCTCCAAGCACAGCTAGAACTAGTCCGGCTTTGAGAATAATGGGGAAGAAATTGTCAAGGCTTGGGTCTGGGAGACTTAGAGTTAGACCTCCCTCAGGTATCGCACCTATTCGATCAATAGAGCTATCCCCAAAAAGAACAATTGATAAAGGAGTAACTATTAATAATGCCAAAAGAGGAGAAGGCACCCATTGACTAACATTTCGGGGAGTTAGAAAAACTATTGCAAGAGTCATTGCAGCAACTGCTACTGCTGCTCCATTTGGTTCGAAATTATTTAATAGAGTTGAAAGAGACTCTAAGACTCCTCCTCGAGTAGATATCCCAAGTAAAGGACCTATTTGAAGCGTAATTATTATTACTCCAATTCCAGACATAAAGCCTGAAACTACTGAATATGGAACAAGTGTGATGTATTTGCCAAGCTTTAGTAGGCCAAATAATATCTGAAATAAGCCTCCAATAACTACCGCAGCCATTACTAAAGGCAGAATTTCGCCTGCAGACAAATCTCTAGGGACTCCTACAGCAGCCAAACTTGCAACCACTCCAGCTACGGTTACGCTCATAGGCCCAGTTGGACCACTAACTTGAGCAGGAGTCCCCCCAAATAAAGCTGCAAGAAAACCTACAACTACTGCTCCATAAAGGCCATAAATAGCGCCTCCAGGTCCAAGAGCAGCATTCCCAAACGCTAAAGCTAGTGGAAGAGCCACTACTGCAGCGGTCAAGCCCCCTAGTACATCACCCCTAATATTTTTCAGGTGAAAGCCATTAATTAACGCCAATCGACTCTCCTTACTTGATTTGACTTGAATTAGCCTATCGCTTCAAGGTTCCATTAAGTTCTGCAATCTCTACTTTTAAATACTTAATATTGATCCAAAATCATTGAAAAGATTGTTTTTACTATGGAAAGAGCTTGATCTCTATGGCATTAGATGGTTTTAAGGATTATTTCAAAATTCTTTGTGTTAGTAGAAATGCTACTGATGAGGAAATCAAAAGTGCCTTCAGAAAACTTGCCAGAAAGTTTCATCCTGATTTGCACCCCAATGATGAGAAGGCTGAGTCAGAATTCAAAGAAATCAATGAAGCTTATGAGATTCTCTCTGATCATGAGAAAAAAAAGTCTTATGAACAATATTTAAGTTATTGGTCTAAAGATAGAGATGAAAAGTTTAGAGATTTTTATAGAGAAAATAATCTGAAGCATTTTGATGAGTATTTAAATTTTGATGAGTTTTTGAGCGATTTACTTGGAAGATTTAGTCAGGTTGGTAAAGAAATTTATTCAAATATTGCTTCAGAAAAGAATGGTCAATCGTTAAATCTTGACGCTGAATTTCATTTGCATATTAGTTTTTTAGAGGCTTTGAATGGAACAAAAAAGAATCTCTTAGTAAATAATGAACGCATTGAGGTAAAAATCCCACAAGGAATTCAAACTGGATCAAAAATACGTATTAAAAATAAGGGTAATATACAGTCTGGGAAAGGTAAAAGGGGTGATTTGTTGATTGAAGTAAGTGTTAAGTCTCATCCGATTTGGAAATTGAAAGGTTTAGATGTTTATGCAGATTTACCTATATCGTTAGATGAATTAGCTTTGGGAGCGAATATTTCGGTTCCTTCACCTAAAGGGGATAAATATTTATCAATACCTGCTGGAAGTTTGCCTGAGCAAAAATTGAGATTAGAAGAACAAGGATTACATAGCCTAGATGCCAAAGGAGATTTATTTTTCATTCTAAAACTAAAGTTACCTGAAAATTGGTCGGATGATGAGGTGAGACTTCTTGAAAAGCTTAGATCTGTTCGAATAGATGAACCTCGTTCAAGTTGGTTCGATCTGGCTAGGACTTAAAGGAAGTAAAATGTAGTTATCTCTTTTGGTCCATATGGATCTTACTTATCGGCCCCGTCGTCTTCGCAGAACAAACTCTTTAAGAGATTTGGTTAGAGAGCATAGTGTTTCTGCCTCTGACTTTATTTATCCTCTTTTTGTTCATGAAGGATCAGATATTCAAGAAATAGCAGCAATGCCAGGTTCATTTCGCTGGTCAATGGATGGATTGGTTGATGAAGTTAAGCGTGCTTGGAATCTTGGTATTAGATGTGTAGTTCTTTTCCCAAAAGTTCCAGACGAGCAAAAAACAGAAGATGGAGCTGAATGTTTTAACGAAAAAGGTTTAATACCTAGAGCCATTGAAAGATTGAAAAGAGAGGTACCTGAAATGTGCGTTATGACTGATGTTGCTTTAGATCCTTATTCTTGTGATGGGCATGATGGAATAGTTAGTGATGAAGGGATAATTTTGAATGATGAAACAGTTGATTATTTATGTAAACAAGCAGTTGTCCAAGCAAAATCTGGAGCAGATTTAATTGGCCCTAGTGACATGATGGATGGAAGAGTAGGAGCGATAAGAGAAGCCTTAGATGATCAAGGTTTTGAACATGTAGGAATAATTAGTTATACAGCAAAATATTCATCTGCCTATTACGGACCTTTTAGAGAAGCTTTGGATTCTGCTCCAAGATCATTATCAAATAAGCCTATCCCAAAAAATAAAAACACATATCAGATGGATCCTGCTAATGCTAGAGAGGCTATAACAGAGGCTCAACTTGACGAACAGGAGGGATCGGACATCCTAATGGTTAAACCAGGCTTGGCTTACTTAGATATTATTTATCGTTTAAGAGAAGAATCAGAATTACCAATCGCTGCTTACAACGTAAGTGGAGAGTATTCAATGGTCAAAGCTGCTGCTCAAAGAGGTTGGATAGATGAAAAGACAATAGTTTTGGAAACTTTGTTGAGTTTTAAAAGAGCTGGAGCAAATCTGATACTGACATACCATGCATGTGATGCCGCTGAATGGTTAAAAGAAGAATAGAGTTGAGGCATGAATTAATTAAACTTGAACTTCAATCAAAAATAATGATAAAAAAACAATCTGATTTAAATATGAAAAACGTTTATCGTCTCGGTCATGTAGCTATAAGAGTTAATGATGTTAATAGGGCTAAAAGTTTCTATATAAGCTTGGGTATGAAGCTTGTTTGGGATGATCCTGATTGGTGTTATTTAGAGGCTGGGGAAACTAAGGATGGTTTGGCATTGCTTGGCCCGGGCTATAAAGCTGCTGGTCCACACTTTGCATTTCATTTCACTAATAAAGATGAGATAGAGAGAATTCATGATTCTCTAAAAAATCAAGGTATGAAGGTTGGTGCTTTGCATGATCATCGTGATGGGACTTCTTCTTTTTACTTGAAAGATACAGAAGGTAATTGGTTGGAAATGCTTTATCACCCTTCCACAGGAATACCAACTAATCAATAGATCTTTAATCATACGAATGGGATTTACAATAAATCATGATGATTCTGAAAAGAAACAAATTATTTTAGAATCTTTGAATTTAATTGAATGGCCTACTGTTTGTAGGCATTTATCAACATTCGCAATTACACCGCAAGGTCGTAAAGGATGTGAACGTTTTGATTTGCCATTAGATATATCTTCCAGTCAGGAGCTTTTATATCAAACATTAGAAATAGGATCATTAGATATTGCTCTTGATGGGGGAATATCCTTTCAAGGTGTTCATGATTTGGAAATTATCCTATTAACATGCTCAAAAGGTGGTGTCGCTGCGGGGGAAGATTTATTAAAAGTAGCTGATACTTTAAGAGCTGCTAGGAAATTACGAAAAGTAATATTTGATCAATTAATACGTCCAAGACTATCTCAATTAGTCAAAAATATTGCTACTTTGCCTGATTTGCAAAAACTTCTTGAATTTGGTCTTGATGAAGGTGGTCGAATTGCTGATCGTGCCAGTACGAAGCTTTCTGAATTACGTAGGCATAGAAGTGCTGTACGTCTTCAAAGAAAAGATATTCTTCAAGATATTATCAGAAAATATAGTGGATTACTTCAAGATAATATTGTCTCAGAGAGGTATGGACGCCCTGTCTTGGCATTGAAGGCTGGTACTTCTGACCAGATTAAAGGGATGGTTCATGATAGTTCAGCTTCTGGGAATACGATCTATGTTGAGCCACAAGCTGTTATATCAATAGGGAATCGTTTAGCTAAAATTGATTCTGAAATCTCAGATGAAGAGAGAAGACTTTTAGCTTCTTGGAGTAAAGAGGTTGGTATTAATGCAAATATAATAGCTCAATTAGGAGATATTCTTTGGCAGATTGAGTTTGCATTGGCACGAGCACGTTACTCTAAATGGCTTAACGGAGTGCCAGCAATTCTTGAGAAAGAAGAAAATACATTATTTGAGATTAAAGATTTTCGCCATCCGTTATTAGTTTGGAATGACTTACATGAGAAAAAGAATACAGTTGTTCCAACTAGCTTTGATGTTCCTTCTGATTTAAAAGTTGTAGCGATTACAGGTCCTAATACTGGTGGCAAAACAGTTGCTTTAAAAAGTATTGGGCTAGCAGTTTTAATGGCAAAATCAGGTTTACTTTTGCCTTGTACAGGTTCGCCAAGATTACCTTGGTGTGAAAATATTTTAGCTGATATTGGAGATGAGCAATCATTACAGCAAAATTTATCTACATTTAGTGGGCATATTCTTCGTATAAGTCGAATACTTAATGCCATAGCTTCTTCTTCTGGGACGACCCTTGTTCTTTTAGATGAAGTTGGAGCCGGAACTGATCCCTCTGAAGGTACAGCTTTGGCTATAGCTCTATTAAAGATAATGGCCGACAGAGCAAGATTAACTATTGCGACTACTCATTTTGGAGAATTAAAAGCTCTAAAATATAGTGATCCAAGATTTGAAAATGCTTCCGTTTCTTTTGATAGCGAAACAATAAAACCAACTTTTCATTTGCAATGGGGAATTCCTGGTCGGAGTAATGCAATTGAGATTTCAAACAGACTTGGTCTTGATGCTGAAGTGATTAAAAGAGCTCAGGAATTTATCAATCCTGCAAGCGTTGAGAATGTTAATCAAGTTATTAAAGGCTTAGAGAAACAACGAGAGAGGCAACAAGCAGCAGCTGAAGATGCTGCTGCTTTGTTAGCTAAAACTGAATTATTACATGAAGAATTACTTAATAGCTGGCTGAAACAACGTCAACAATCGGAGGAATTTAACGAACAAGGAAGGTTCGAATTGGAGTCATCAATTAGAGAGGGTCAAAAAGAAGTTAGACATTTGATTAAACGCTTGCGCGATCAAAATGCTAGTGGCGAAACAGCAAGAATTGCTGGTCAACGATTAAGGCAAATGGAGAAGGGAAATTTAAGCGATAAGCGAATTAAGAATATGCAGAGTTGGACTCCAAAGATCGGGGACAAAGTTAGATTGTCTTCTATTGGTAAGGCGGGTGAAATTATTTCTTTCTCAGATGATGGCATGCAATTAACTGTGTTATGCGGTGTGTTTCGAAGCACAGTTGGTTTAACAGAAGTAGAAAGTCTTGATGGCCAAAAGGCGGATATAAATCCAATTGTGAAAGTAAAAACTTCGCATATAAGAAAGAATTTCTCTTTGGTCCGGACTAAAAAAAATACTTTAGATGTAAGAGGTTTAAGAGTGCATGAAGCTGAGAGTGTAATTGAAGAAAAACTGAGAAATTGTTCCGGAGCCTTGTGGGTCATTCATGGGATTGGTTCTGGAAAACTAAAGAAAGGTTTGAGAAAATGGTTAGATTCACTTTCTTATGTTCAGAAAGTAGTCGATGCTGAACCTTATGATGGGGGTCCAGGATGTAGTGTTATATGGATGGTAGATTAACTTTGGGGTTGAAAATTATAAAAAGTGTTTTCAAATTCTTTTATTTCCAAGTATAAACTTAATAATAATTATTTATGCACAGATGAAGGATATTTCAAATGCAATTTATTGATCAGGCCATTGTTGATGTCAAAGCAGGTTCAGGTGGTGATGGCATCTCAGCTTTTAGAAGAGAAAAGTATGTTCCAGCAGGTGGCCCTTCAGGAGGAGATGGAGGTGAAGGAGGAAATGTTGTTTTAGAGGCTGATGATAATCTACAAACTCTTTTGGATTTCAAGTTTCAGAAATTAATTTCTGCAGAAAATGGTTGCCGAGGTGGACCTAATAAATGTACTGGAGCATCAGGGAAAGATACTGTACTTAAAGTTCCATGCGGAACGGAGGTTAGACATCTCTCTACAAACATTATTCTTGGTGACTTAACTCACAAAGGTCAGCAACTTATTGTTGCTTTTGGTGGAAAAGGAGGTTTCGGTAACGCACGTTATTTATCAAATAGTAATAGAGCTCCAGAAAAATTCACTGAAGGGAAAGAGGGAGAAGAATGGTCCTTGCAATTGGAATTAAAACTTCTAGCAGAAGTTGGGATTATTGGGTTGCCAAATGCAGGAAAAAGTACGTTAATTTCTGTGCTTTCCTCTGCAAGGCCCAAAATTGCTAATTATCCATTTACAACTTTAATTCCTAATCTTGGAGTAGTAAGAAGACCTTCAGGAGATGGAACAGTTTTTGCAGATATTCCTGGTTTAATTTCTGGAGCATCAAAAGGTATTGGATTAGGGCATGACTTTTTACGACATATTGAAAGAACAAAGATATTGCTTCATTTAATTGATTTAGCATCAATCGATCCGATAAATGATTTAAAAATTATTAATGAGGAATTAACTTCTTATGGCCATGGGTTGATTTCTAAGCCTAGAATTTTTGTGCTTAATAAAAAAGAGCTTGTAAATGAGAATGACATAAAAAAACTTTTAAATAAAATCGAGCAATTAACTGGAAAAAACGTACATATAATTTCTGCGGTAACGAAATTTGGTCTTGATAAGTTGTTGAGTTCTATTTGGAACGAACTTGGTTATTAATTAATTGTTATGAGTGAATCATACCTACTTGTCTTGAAGCTAAATATTGGTCATAACTAAAGAGAGTTTTTAAAATTATGAATTTCTACAGTTGTTTTGACGGGAAAGGAGAAGTGATTGCTCGATGTCAGACAGATCAGGATATAAATGTGCTCAAAAAAATGGGCAGGCCAATAGTTGAGGTGCGTCAAATGAAGAATGAGGAAGCTGTTGTATGTTCCTTAACAGGCAGTCCTTCAGATTTTAATATGGACTATTAATAAAAGTTAGAATAAAAAAAGGAGTGGTTTAAACCACTCCTTTTTTTATTCTAATCGTCGTATACCAAGCATTCAGGTTCGTCAGGGTTGGCGTCGCAAAAAAGTTCAAGAGCATTTGGATCATGCTTATCATCTGGATGATGTTCTTTATATTCTTTAAGAGAATTAAGTTCATCTTCTAGGTGATGGAGCTTAGATTCGTTCCCCTGAGCTTTTGCTTCTTGGATCTCAGATTCATCTTTCTGAATATGTTCGTCAATGGTTTTCATGGCGTCTTGTAAGAGCAGGATCTTTTGACTTATATAAGATAATTATGACGCATGAATATTGCACGAAGTTTGTAAATTTGGTTGGATTTCCTCACCATTCCCTGACTTAAGGCCTCCAAAAGTAATCTTTCTGCAGTTTCCTCGATGAATTTAGAATTGGTAGATTTATTCAACTTTCAAATGTTTTTAGCTTCCTTTGGGTTTCTAAAAAATCAAAAACGCTCTTATCTCCTATATCTGCTTCTGCTGGTAGATTGAATTTCCTTATACCCATTAGGAGTAATAGTAATGATGAAACCACTAGCATCGCGAAAGTAAATTTTTCATTAGCTAATTCGGTTAAATAACCAATTAAAGCAATTGGAATGAAAATTGTTATCCCTATTGCTTCAATTCTTCTAAAACAAAAAAACTCTTTGAAACCAATCCCAGTTAAAGAAGCAAACAGTGGACCAATAAGTAATATGGATTTTGGATGTTCTCTAAGACCATAGATGATATTTGTTAATCCAAAATGATTTGCAAGTATTACAAACCCAATACAACCGAGCACCCAGAAAATAGTTAGTGCTTGGTGCAAAGATCTTAAGTATATATGTATCCACTTAAGACTTAAACCCAGACTTATTGACATGCCTAGTAGCCAAATCCATATTTGATCAGATCCATTGGTAAACCATTGAGCTATTCCTATAGAAAAGAATAAGCCGCAGAAAAGAATTGATAAGCGATAAAAGAGAACTTCTTTTTTATCATTAGAAGTTACTATAAAATCGCCATAGACCCCTTTGATTGAATTAGAAGATTGAAAGTAAGAATTTTCTTGTGTAATTTTCATAATTAATGATTTACTATTTTGTTTATACTTTCACCGGTTGGGATAATACTACTTGGATTTAATGGAAACAAAGCCCCGAAATAATCTTTTCTCCAAGCATCTGCATTACATGTTTTTTTAATATTATATAAATTAAAAATAGTTTTTCTCCATTTAATTATATTTGTAAATGATTCAATTCGCCTTTTACTGCACTTGAACAGTGGTTCGTAAACTGACTCCCATCTGATCAGAGTAGGAAAGAGTTTTATATCAGCAATTGTGAAATCTTTGCCGCAAAGCCAAGGGCCGTTTGACTTAAGACTTTCTTCAATAATAGTTAAAGTTGAGAATAAATCTTCGGAAGCTTTTTCATATGCATTTTGATTTCTAGAAAATCCACATTTGTATACCCCATTGTTAACATTTTCTTGAATTATGTTATGCCAATTAATTATTTTTTCATGATACTTTTTTGGATTTAGGTCTAAATTATTGCTATTTATAGGCCATTCATTTAATATATTCATTAGATCAGCACTTTCATTATTTATTAATCTAAAATTTGAATTAGCCTCTTTCCCTGGATCAAAAAGCATAGGTACAGTAGCTCTTTTTATTTTATAATTATTACATTTTTTATATAGCTCATGAAGAGTTTTACATCCTTTTAAATTAGGTTCAAATATCCATCTACCACTTGAAGTATTTACTTTAGCAATGATTAAATTAATTGTGGTTTTTAATCCTTTAATTTCATGCATTATCCATGCTCTATGAGCCCAAGGACAACTTTGGCCAATAATCAAATATGGCATTTGATCTAAATCTCTTTTCTCTAAATCTTCTTTAGTAGGAATGCAAATTTCTTGTTGGATGTTTACAGGTCTCTTGTAATTCCCTTTTGAATCTGCAGGTCCAAGCCCATTCATTAAAATATTCCATTCACAATCCCAAATTCCCCTGGCCGTTTTTACAAATATTGATGGTATAGCCATGAATTTCTTTTAAGGTTATGTATATAGGTGGATGGTTTTGACTGATGCAGCTTAAGGTCCTTTTAGTTGCTGGTACGCATGGTAATGAAATAAATGGTATTTGGCTTTTTGAGCAATGGGAAAAATCACCATTTTTAATAAATACTCATGGAATTAAAACTTATAAAGTAATTGGAAATCCTGAGGCGAAAAAGGCTGGGAAAAGATATATTCATAATGATTTAAATCGTAGTTTTAAAGAAGAATCATTCTTGTCATTTAATTCATCAAATTTTGAGGAAAAAAGAGCCAATGAATTAGTCAAAATTTATGGGATTTCAGGCCAAAATCCCTGCAAAATAGCCTTGGATTTTCATACCACTACGGCCTCCATGGGAAGTTGTTTGGTCGTTTATGGGAGAAGAGGCGCGGATTTGGCATTGGCAGCTTTGATTCAAAACAAATTGGGTTTGCCAATTTATTTGCATGAGTCTGATGAAAAACAAACGGGTTTTTTAGTTGAAGCTTGGCCATGTGGACTAGTTGTTGAAATTGGGCCTGTAGGTCAGGGAGTATTAAATTCGAAAATTATTTTGCAGACAAAATTGATTCTTGAAAATTTGTTGGAACAAATTCAAAAAGTTAATAATTTAAATCTTTTATTTCCAGATAAGTTGACAATTCACAGGCATATAAAAAGTATTGATTTCCCAAGAGATGAAGAAGGCAATATTGATGGATATGTTCATTCACTAAGACAATCCAAGGATTGGCAGCCATTGAAGAAAAATGATGAGTTGTTTTATAAATTGAATGGAGAAACAATAAGGCTTGAGGAAGATGAACCTTATATTCCTGTTTTTATTAATGAAGCAGCTTATATGGAAAAAAATATTGCTATGAGCTTTACCAAAAGGGAATTATGGATTTTTAAGCAAGAATGGCAACAATCATTAATTGATTTGATCATGATCAATTAACCAAAAGTTCTTTCACTCCAATAGACAATCGCTCCTTGTGATTCTAATTCATCCTTTCTGTGACGAGCGTCAGCCAAAGGCACTCTCTCTTCAAGCTTGTGCCCATTAACCAGCCACTTGATTAGGACCAATTTAAGACCTCTGAATCTAAATCTTAAGAGAACCTTAAGCCTCTAAGGGGCTTATTTACCGATTGTCTTCATAAACTGTCCTACATATTGGCCACACAAAGGGTCATTTTCCTTTAATATCTCCACTGGCAGTCTAATTAGCTGCTCTTATTTACTCGTCCCATTAGGGACATACACATTCGTCCTCATGACCACCATTCAGCAGCAGCGCTCGTCGTTGCTCAAAGGTTGGCCACAATTTTGCGAGTGGGTTACTTCCACCAACAACCGTATCTATGTCGGTTGGTTCGGTGTATTGATGATCCCTTGCCTTCTTGCGGCAACAACTTGTTTCATCGTTGCATTTATCGCTGCTCCTCCAGTTGATATCGACGGTATCCGTGAGCCAGTAGCTGGTTCATTCATGTATGGAAACAACATCATTTCTGGTGCTGTTGTTCCTTCAAGTAACGCTATCGGCCTTCACTTCTACCCAATCTGGGAAGCAGCAACTCTTGATGAGTGGCTATATAACGGTGGCCCTTACCAGCTTGTAATCTTCCACTTCCTTATTGGTATCTCTGCATACATGGGACGTCAGTGGGAGCTTTCATACCGTTTAGGTATGCGCCCATGGATCTGTGTTGCTTACTCAGCTCCTGTATCAGCAGCTTTTGCTGTATTCCTTGTTTACCCATTCGGTCAGGGTTCATTCTCTGATGGTATGCCTCTAGGAATTTCTGGAACATTCAACTTCATGTTCGTTTTCCAGGCTGAGCACAACATTTTGATGCACCCATTCCATATGGCTGGTGTAGCAGGTATGTTCGGTGGTGCTTTGTTCTCTGCAATGCACGGTTCTTTGGTTACTTCATCACTAATTCGTG
>QCIR01000025.1 GCA_003216575.1 Prochlorococcus sp. AG-402-M23 | reverse complement strand
CTAAAACGACATATTTTGGTGAATTCAGTAAAAGTCTTGCAAAAGCTAGTCTCTGTTGTTCTCCAAGTGATAAAAGTCTTTGCCAATCTTGCTTAATATCTAGGTCAGGATATCTCTTGATAATTTGAGGTAGTTTTACCTCTTCTAAAACAGCTTTTAAATGATCATCACTAAATCTATTTTTATCTAATGGGTAACAAAGTTGTTCTCTTAAAGATCCAAGAGTCATGTATGGCTTTTGTGGTATAAAAAGTAAATCTCCATTTGAAGGTGTTTCTATTTCACCAGATTGTATTGCCCATAGACCGCTTATAGCTCTCAGTAAAGAAGTTTTTCCGCAGCCAGAAGGTCCTACTACAAGTAAACTTTGACCTGTCTCAATGCTTAAGGTTAAATCATTAATTAGGAAATTATCTTTTCCAGGAGTTTTAATATTTACGTTTTTAAGAATAATCGAATCGCTTGTCTTGATTTCTACTTTAAAATCAGCATATTGATTATTTTTAACTTCATTCATATTTGATTGAAAGCCTTCCAGTCTACCTATGGATGCTGAGAATCTAGCTAAAGCTTCTATTTTATAAATAATAAAAAACAATGAACCTTCGAGAAGGTTATAGTTCAAATTCGCTTGTTGAAAACTTCCATAATCCATTTGACCGCTAAGAATTGGTCCAGCAAGAATAATGAAAGGGATAAAGACACTTCCATAAATACCAGAGCGTTGTAGAACTCTTAATAATGCCTCCCATATGATTAAGAGATTAAAATTATCAACTACAGATTTAAGTCTTCTACTAACTTCTTTTTCTTCTTGATTTTCACCAGAATAAAAAGCAATTGACTCTGCATTATTTCTTACATGTACAAGACCATAACGAAAATCAGCTTCAAATCTTAATTGATCATAATTTAATTTGAAAAGTTTCCTGCTGGCGAAAATCAGTAAAGTTGAAACTAATGTGGCATAAGCTATTAGAGCAAATGTTAGTTCTTTGCTGATGCTAAGTAATATAAAAATATTTAATGAAAATACTAATAAAGAATCAAAAATATTTAGAGACAAATCAATTGTTTGAGCCGTAAAGTCTCTTGCATCTTCTGTAATTCTTTGGTCAGGATTATCGATATTTGTCTCTGATTCATCATTTGGATTTAGAATATAATATGTTCTATCATCTAAATAATCAGTTATTAGACTTTTGGATAACCATTCTCTCCATAAAAGTTGAAGCTTTGCTTGAAAATAAAATTGAAAGCTTCTAATCGGAAGCGCTGCTATAAAACAAATGCCTAGGATCCATAGGTTTTTATAACTTTCGTTTTCATCTTTTTGAATTAAAGCATTAGTAATATCTCTAACAAGAAAAGTGATTCCCGCGTTAATTCCATTTACAGACAATAACATTAATATTATGAACCCCAATAAAAGCCATGGAATCCATCTTCTTTGTCTTAACTGCCCTCGAATTGTGATAAATGAAAAAATCCCTAAGGCAAATAAGCTTGAAATTATTATTCCTGGAGGACCATTCCAAATTACTTTTAAAGCATTTTGAACTCCTCCTAAAAATTGGTTTGTTATTTCTGGAGCTAGATTAGTTAACAGGCTCATTAAACCTGTTAACAAAAATAAAACTGTTCCGCCTACACAGAATAATAAAGCGATTAATAAATATACAAATAGCCAACCATTATTTTCTGTATAAGGAAGAAAATATGGCTGTGTAAGCCTTCTTAATTTAATGAGTTGGCTTAATAGTCCTTTGTGTGCATTAGAAATGGATGAGGTCATATTATTTGATTATTCCGAAGTCAATAATTAAATGATGAGTAAAAGACTAGCTGAATTGTTTAGAGTTCAAGTTAGGCTTAAATTTAAAGAGCTCAAACAAATTTAAAAGATTTATTTTTATATCTTAGCCAAAACCTAAAAGTGTTTTTATTGTCACTGGTATTGGAAGTGAAGAAATTAGCTGCATATCAAAAGAATGAACCGCAGGGATAGTCTGATCCAAAATCCAGATAACTAAAAAAGGAGCATTCAAAATTATTTGCCATTGCCATTTATAAGTTAAAATCGACCAAATTTTCTTGAAAATAGATCTTTGTGAATCGCTGAGATTTAACCAAAAGTCTTGTAGATTTGTATTTACTTTGTAAATGAAGCCTTTTTTATCTAAAGCAGAATTTGATTCCATTGAATACTTTTGATCGACTTTATTTATAGCGCATTAATGGGTGGAGATGAGTCCAGAAATCAGCCAGTAATCCAATCGTGCTGGTCAAGTAGTAATCAAATATGAAAAATGAAATTTATCCAGGTGGCCAATTTAATTTTCTGCCGCCGATGATGTGAATATGCAAGTGAAAGACTGTTTGACCTGCTTCCTCTCCAGTATTTATAACCGTTCTCCAGTTTTCTAAACCAGCAGCATTAGCTACTTCAGTACTTTTTAGGAGTAAGTGACCAAGTAATTCTTGATCTTCTTTTTTTATATCTTTAAGACTAGGTATGGGTTTTCTAGGAATTATTAAAATATGAGTAGGCGCTTGAGGAGTGATATCTTTGAAAGCTAGGCATTTTTCATCACTAAAAACCTCTTCACAAGGGATTTCACCACTAAGAATTTTATCGAAAATTGTTGCCATTGAATTTGTATAGAGATAAAAAAAGATTCACATGAGATTCTTTTTACTTTGAATTGAAATTAATTGTTCAACTCGTTGCTTTTATAACATCACTGTGTTTGAAATTATTTTCTTTTAATTGTTTTCTTAGCTCATCTTCATCATTTACTTTATCAACAAAACAAATACCATTCAGGTGGTCTATTTCGTGCTGAATACATCTTGCCATTAGGCCGTCTGCATTCATTTTTTTTGGTCGTCCCATTTCATCTCTATAACTTAATTTGATTGAAGAGGGTCTTAAAACATTTAGGTAAACACCAGGGATACTTAGACAGCCTTCTTCGTATGTATCAAGGCTTGCACTAGATGAAATAATTTCAGGATTTATAAATACATTGGGGGGCTCATTGGGATCTTCAAAATTTAAATCAATAACAAGAAGTCTTTTCCCTATTCCTACTTGGGGCGCAGCTAAACCAATGCCTTTTTCAGAATACATAGTTATGAGCATATCTTTAACCAATTTTCGAATTGAATCATCAACTTTGACGATACGATTAGCTGGCGTTCTTAAAGCTTCGTGCCCCAGGTGATAAACCTTCAAAGGGGGATTCTTCACAGGATCTTTCGAAACTGAAATTGAAGGCTTCTTTTTTTCTGCGTTTTTTGCAAGTTGAGCAAAACTGCCAGCCAAAGGAGTCTTAAAACAACAACTTTTATACTTTACTTTGTTTTAAGTTCCATGAGTAAATTAATCATTGACTCTCAACATCCAAGACGAATCAAATAATGACACTATTAGATGCTGAAAAAGTTTTTGGAGAAGCCCCTTTATTTAAAGAGCCAAAGATAATAGGGAAATGGGTTATCTGGTTAGAACAAAGACCAAACGAAAAGGGAAGAACTACAGCTTTAATTAGACCTTGGGGACGAAAGGACTTATTGCCTCAGGAGTTAACACCTTATCCAAGCGATTTGCGGACAAAAATTCATGGATATGGTGGTGCTCCTTTAACGGCTGCTCTTGATGGATCAGATCTAGTTTTAACTTGGGTCGATAATTATGATAATTACTTATGGATGAGATCTTGGACTTCTGGGAATGACACTGAAAAATCTTCTTGCAACTTAATACCTAAAATACAACCAATTTGTCTTTCGAAAAAACTTAATTATTTTCTTGCAAATGGTGTAATTGATCTACAAAAGAACATTTGGTTTGGATTGATGGAAAATAAAGAAGGAGATCATATAGTGACTTATTCTTTAGATAAAACTGATCAAAATCCAAAATTTATTTATTCATCTGAAGGCTTTTTAGGTTACCTTTCGCTAAATTCTCAAAATAAAAAGTTGGCATGGGTTGAGTGGAAAAAGACCTCAATGCCTTGGGATTCTAATGAATTAAAATTAGCTAAATTGCATCAAAAGGGAAATATCGAAAAAATAGTAACTTTTAATAGTGAATATTTTAAATTGAAGCGACAAATATCATTTTTCAATCCTATTTGGTCTGATAATGGTGACCTTTTTGTCGCTGAAGATAGTAGTGGTTGGTGGAATATTACTCAGATTAAAACTGATCCTCATAATAAGTCCATTGACATTATTCAAAACAAATGGACTCTTCAAGCTGAAATTGCTTTTCCGCAATGGGTTCTTGGCATGTCTAGTTTTTCATGTGTTGATAATGATGTTGTAGGGGCTTTTGCTAAGAACGGAATTTGGAATTTGGCTTTATTTAAGGAAAATGGATCCATCCAAATTATTAATCAACCTTTTAATGATTTTTCAGGTCTTCATTCCTTTCAAAATCGACTTGTTGCCATTGCAAGTAGTTCAGTAATTGGTGAAGGTATTTTGGAGATAGATTTGTTGGATAAAAGGTGGGCGCATACCCCTGCCTCATCGTTTCGTTTGGATTCAAATAAAATTAGTATTGGTGAATCTTTTTGGTTTATCGGATCAAATGAGGAAAATGTTCATGCCTGGTATTATCCACCTCTGAATAGCAAAGTATTGCTGCCTCCCTTATTGGTAAAAAGTCATAGTGGCCCAACTGGTATGGCTCGTTGTGGATTGGATCTTGAGGTCCAATTTTGGACCTCAAGAGGATGGGCGGTAGTCGATGTTAATTATGGTGGCTCTTCTGGCTTCGGTAGGGAATACAGAGATCGTTTAAAAGGAAATTGGGGTTTAGTTGATGTGCTGGATTGTTCTAAGGCTGCTCAGTCATTAATAGATTCAGGTAAAGCTAACAAGAATTGCATAGCAATCATGGGTAGTAGTGCATCGGGTTTTACAGCTTTAGGCTGTTTGATATCAACTGACATTTTTAATGTCGCATCATGTAAATATGCTGTAACTGATTTAATAAGTATGGCTAATTCAACCCATAGATTTGAAGAATTTTATTTGAATTATTTAATAGGAAATATCAAATCTGATTATGAACAGTTTATTGAAAGATCGCCAAGCAAAAATGTTGATAAGATCAATGTTCCTTTGATTTTATTTCATGGCTTACAAGATAAAGTTATAAGATCTGATCAGTCTATTGCAATTAAAGATGAATTGTTAAAACGTGAGATTCCTGTAGAAATTAATCTATTTGAGAACGAAGGTCATGGATTTAAGGACGGTCAAATAAAGGTTGATGTATTGAAAAAAACAGAGGCTTTCTTTAGAAAATATCTAAATATTTAAGAATTCTTTTTTAAAAATGAAATGATTGATTTTAATTCTTCAGTAAGAGAATCAATTTCTGATGGAGTAGATATAAAGCTCAAGCTTGCTCTAGCTGTGCTTTTTATTCCATAGAAGCGATGGAGCGGTTGGCAGCAATGATGACCACTTCTAATACAAATATTGCTGTTATCAAGCAATTCTGCAATATCATTCGAGTGGATTCCTTTTATATAAAAGGTTGCTAGTGGTCCTCTATCTGGCTGAAGTAATGGGTTGGGCCCAAGAATCTTTAAATGATTAATTTCCGCTAATTTTTCAAAAAGATATTTTGTTAATTCTTTCTCATAATTATGGATTGCTTGTAATCCAATGGATTGTAAGTAATTAATGGCGGTTCCCATACCTATTGCTTCTCCTATGGCGGGAGTACCTGCTTCGAATTTATGCGGTAAGTCTGCCCAAGTGCTTTGATCCTCAAATACTTCATGAATCATTTCTCCTCCACCAAGAAAAGGAGGCATTTTTTCTAATATCTCTTCTTTAGCCCATAAAAAACCTACTCCAGTAGGACCGCAGAGCTTATGGGAAGATCCTGCAAGAAAATCAATACCTAGTTTTTTAACATCTACAGGCTTATGAGCAAGACTTTGGCAAGCATCTAAAAATACCAAACTACCTTTTTGATGTGCAAGGTCAGTAATATCTTCAATAGGATTGGAACAACCTAGAGTATTACTAACATGAACAACGCTTACTAATTTAGTTTTATCATTCAATTTTTTTCTGAAATCATCAAGATCTAATTCACCATTCTTATTAACCTTGATAAAAATAAGCTTGCATTTTTTTGCTTTGGCTATTAATTGCCAAGGGACAATATTGCTATGATGCTCCATTAAACTTATTAATATTTCGTCGTTTTCCTGAAGTTGATAATTACCCCAAGTATAAGCTACAAGATTAATTGCTTCTGTAGCATTTCTGGTGAAAATAATTTCCTTTTCATTATTACTATTTATAAAATTTGCTGTTAACTTTCTTGAATGTTCAAATTTCTCGGTTGCGATTGCACTGAGTTGATGAGCACCTCTGTGAACATTAGCGTTTTGAGAGCTATAATATTTTTCTAACGAATCTATGACTTCTTTTGGCTTTTGACTAGTAGCAGCATGATCTAAATATATTAAATTATTATTATTCCCATTAAAAAGTGGGAAATCATTTCTACTTTTCTCAGCAATTTGCTTTACTAAATGTTTCACTTTTTTATGTCTTTTATTAACTTTTTAATGAAATTCCATTTGCCAGCACTTTTAGGAAGATGTGAAACAACTTCATCATAATATCCTTTCAATAATAAAGAATTAGCATGTTCATTATCAATCCCTCTACTAAGCAAATAAAATAACTCTTCATCTTGAAGTTGGCTGACAGTTGCCCCGTGAGTGCATCTCACATCATCAGCAACTATTTCAAGCTCTGGTTTCGTATCTATCCTAGCGCGTTTAGAAAGGAGTAAATTTCTACTTAGCTGAGCAGCTTCTGTTTTTTGTGCTTTTTGAGGAACATCAATAGACCCATTAAAAATAGAATGTGATGATTCAGAGGCTACGGCTTTTTGTAATTGATTAAGCTTTCCATGAGGTCCTTCAAATCTAATTAGAGAGTGGGTGGCTATTTGCTCTTTTGATTTAGTTACTTGTAGTCCTTTGATAATTGTAGAAGCTTTTCCCTCGCTTTGAATTATTCTTGGTTCAAATCGTGCATAATCCCAACCATGATGTATTGAATGAAGAAAATATTTACTCTGTTCTGATTGTTGTACAGCTAAAGTGCAAATTGAGGAGGAATCTTTATCTTCACCCATAGAAATCAATCCATGATTTAACTCAACATTTGATTCAACTTTGATTTCGATTAAATGATTTTGAGCTGAATTATTATTACCTAGAAAAACTTGTAAAAGATCTAATTTTGCTCCCTCTTCTATAAGCAGTAATATTCTTGTTGATATTGACTTTTCTTCTATTGATGGAATGACTATCTCTAATGATTCGGTTACATTACTTTTAACCTTTAAGGCGATAAGCTCTGAACTGTATGCCTGATTAAGACATACTGAAATGTCATTTTTTATATTGGTTGATTTAACTATTTTTCCGAGATTATCTTCGATTTCCTTATTACTCATTTTTTCAATGCCATTAGGTAAATTATTGCTTATACTTGAATTTTCATTAGGATAAATTATAAGTCTTTCTCTATCTTTGTCTTTTTCGGGTAATTTTGATTTTGATGAGAAGTCTTTGTTGTTAATTATGATTGGTAAGGACAAAAAATTATTTAATCTATTGAAGTTACATAATCGCCAAGCTTCATCTTTATTAGATGGCATACCTTTTTCAAAGAGTAATTCTCGTCCTATAGATTGTTCTTTTTTTAAATAACCTTGAGTTGGCGGAAGTGAGTTAAGCCATTCTCGGCAAATAGCCGATGATTTCATTTTGCGATCTCCTTTCTTTTGTTATTTTGGTCAATGAAGTCATATCCGGATTTCTCAAGGTCAACGGCCAGTTCTTTGTTACCAGTTTTTATAATTTTCCCATCAGCCATAATATGTACAAAGTCCGGAGTGATTTCATTTAATAGTCTTTGATAATGTGTTATTAAAATTGTTGCAGAATTTGGTCTTGAGAGTTTATTGATCCCAGATGCCACAATTCTTAGAGCATCAATATCAAGACCTGAGTCGGTTTCATCGAGTATTGATATGACTGGTTCTAAAAGAGCCATTTGAAGAATTTCGTTCCGTTTCTTCTCTCCGCCAGAAAAACCTTCATTTACGCTTCTTTCTAGAAAAGCTGGATCCATTTCTACTATTTTTAATCTTTCTTTGACTAAATCTTCGAATTCAAAAGTATCTAATTCATCTTGACGTAATTCTTTTCTTCTTGAATTGGTTGCAACTCTGAGAAACTCTAAATTACTAACTCCAGGAATTTCTACTGGGTATTGAAAACCAAGGAAAATTCCAACTCTTGCTCTTTCCTCAGGAGCTAGCTCAAGAATATTTGTACCTTTGAATTGAATAGAACCCGATAGAACCTTATAAGACGGATGTCCAGCTATAACTTTTGAGAGTGTACTTTTTCCGCTTCCGTTTCGTCCCATGATTGCATGGACTTCTCCTTCTTTTACTAATAGATTGACTCCATGGAGTATTTGTTGATCCTCAACACTGGCATGAAGACCTTCTATAGATAATATTGTTTCTGAAGTTGATGAAATCACTAAATTAGATGGGGCATTGGAGAGGGGAAAAGGATGGCTTAGCTTTGTTTTTATCCAACTGAACCCTCCAATTTTAAAGCGAGAAGTTTATCTGCTTCAGATGCAAACTCCATTGGTAGTTCATTGAAAACATCACTACAAAATCCACTAATTAGCATTGAAACAGATTCTTCAAAATCAATTCCTCTACTTTGTAAGTAAAAAAGTTGATCTTCTGAAATTCTACAAGTACTAGCTTCATGTTCAATATTTGATTGAGGTTGTTTAGATTGAATATATGGATATGTGTTTGCGCTGGCTTTGTCTCCAATTAACATGGAGTCACATTGACTGTAATTTCTAGAGCCTTCAGCATTTGGGCTTATGGATACAAGACCTCTATAGCTATTCTTAGATTTTCCAGCACTTATTCCTTTACTAACGATTTTTGATTTTGTATTTTTTCCAATATGAATCATTTTTGTCCCAGTATCTGCTTTTTGAAGATTATTAGTTAGTGCAATTGAATAAAACTCACCAATTGAATTGTCTCCTTGTAGTACACAACTGGGGTATTTCCAAGTAATAGCTGATCCAGTTTCAACTTGAGACCAGCTTATTTTGCTTTTCTTGCCTCTACATTCTCCTCTTTTAGTGACGAAGTTATATATTCCTCCAACGCCTTCTTCATTTCCTGCATACCAGTTTTGCACGGTTGAATATTTAATAGATGCATTATCAAGTGCCACAAGTTCAACTACAGCAGCGTGTAAAGTATTGGTATCAAACATAGGCGCTGTACATCCCTCTAAATAACTAACCGAGGAAGATTCTTCTGCGATTATTAAAGTTCGTTCAAATTGGCCAGTATCCCCAGAATTTATGCGGAAATAAGATGATAATTCCATTGGGCATTCAACACCTTTTGGTATATATACAAATGAACCATCACTGAAAACAGCTGAATTCAGGGCTGAAAAAAAGTTGTCATTAATGGGTACAACTGTCCCCATATATTTTTCAATTAGATGTGGATATTCACTAATTGCTTCACTAATAGAGCAGAAAATCACTCCATGTTCAGCTAGTTTTTCCTTGTATGTAGTTGCTATAGAAACACTATCAAATACAGCATCTACAGCAACATTTGTTAATCTTTTTTGTTCACTAAGTGATATTCCAAGCTTGTCAAAAGTTTCAAGTAATTTAGGATCAACTTCATCCAAGCTTTTCTTTTTGATATCTTGTTTAGGAGCTGCATAATAAACTAAATCTTGATAATCGACTTTGGAATAAATTAAGCCAGACCAATCTGGCTCCTTCATTTTTAACCATTGATTGTAAGCTCTTAGGCGGAATTTTAATAAAAATTCTGGCTCATTTTTTTTTGCAGAAATTAATCTAATAACATCTTCATTCAATCCTTTTGGGATTTTTTCAGTCTCAATATCAGTTATAAAACCATATTTATAAGGTTGAGAAACAATTTCTTCGACTGTATTAGTTTGGGTCATTTTATTTTGATTAAATCAAGTCGTAGTAGTGATTTTTATTTATGAAAAGTTTGGTTTTTAAGATCCAAGATAATTTTCAATTATGACATCGGAAGCTCATTATAGGACCTGAGTGTTTGGATAGTTTGATCTCAAACCTCATTCTAAGTCAAATCAAGAAGTAAAACTCAGTGTTTCAAAAGTAGTTTCATCTTTTATTACCTTAAACCACAATACTTAGAAACGTTTAAGTTTGTAATTTTGCTTGAATAAAATCCTTGATTTTTTTAGAATTTGCCTAAGATCTTAAAAACTATTTAAATAGTTTTGTAAACCACTATAAATACTGGTAATTTATCTTTTAATCGTGGCTTCGGATTAATAATAGCCAATAAATTAATATTCTTATTCTGCTTAAAAATGAAAAAGAATCCATATGAAATCTATCAAAAGATAAATATTCTTTTAAACTTTACTATTAAGAGAGCTTCTTCTGGTAAATGATCGAATCTGCTTTTGGCCATAATTTTGAAAATAGTCCTTTAAACAAAGATGACGTAAATTTGATTGGATCAACCAACCTTTCAGTGAGTGAAAAACATCATCTTAGAATGCTTTTACATTGCTTAGAGTGTTTTAAATCAATGAGTAAGGGGGCTGAAGAAGGCTTGATTCCTGGCAAGGAGGTTTGGCTGGAATGGTGTTTGAAGAATCCCATAATGTTGAAGGATGATGAGTTCGTTCAGGTTTTATTTGAGCAATTTTCTGGAGCAGCTATCCAATTGGAAAGATTATCAAAAGCTTTAAAAGTTGCTCCATTGGATTTGACATTGAGAGATCTTCTGGATGTATATCAAAGGTAAGTCTCAAATTAGGCCATGAAAAAAAATCTTTTTTCGAAAAAGACGATCCCAAAGAAAAAGAACTTATAAGATTTGAAAAATTAGGATTTATTTGTTCCCTTGATCTGGATTTAATATTGTTTGTTGGAAATTTGTTAATTGGATATGAATTCCTATTTTTTAGTGATTGCAATGGTTTTCATCTGTTGATCTCACTGTAGGATCTGTTCTCGGAGTCAGTAGATGCTGACCACACCAACGAGAAACGCACATTTCATCACATACTTATCGGACTGATCCCAAATAAAAAATGGAGGTTTATGGGCGTGACTTTTGATCAAGAATCCCTGTCACGTTTAACACTTCGTCAGCTTCGTCTCAAAGCGAGCAAGTTAGGTATTCCTCTTTACAGTAGAAAATCAAAGGCTGATCTTGTTAGAGGAGTTTTTCTATATGAAGAAAAAAAAGAACTTGAAAAACAATTGATAAATGCTAAAGGCGAATCATATGAGGAATCCATATCTTCAAGTTCTTCCCAGACTAAAGTAGTTTTTTTACCTCGTGATCCTGAGTGGGCTTATGTGTTTTGGGAAATATCAGACGCTGATCGAGCTAACGCCCAAAATGAAGGTGCTAATAGGCTTTGCTTGCGTTTAGCAGATGTTACTCACAAAGATAATGGTGAAGCTAATCCTGGAACGCTTCAAGAAGTTGTTGTTGATAGTCATAGTACCGAGTGGTATTTACCGATTCCTTTAGGTGGTAGAGATTACAAGGTTGAGCTGGGATATCGAATTGGTCATAAGTGGATGTCATTAGCATATTCATCCTCAGCAAAGGTCCCCTCATTGCATCCAAGTGAACAAATCCTTGATCAATTTGTTCCATTTAGCTTGGAGGCCCCAGCTACTACCTCAGCGCCCAAGGAGGATAGTTTTTCATCAGATCAGCCAGATAGCGGGCTGCATGAACGTTTATATCAATCAGCTACTACAAAATTTAGAACTAGACGTGTTGGTTCAGAAGAATTTCAAGAGGGATTTCCAGGCGATTTGAATTCAGATAATGAATCTGGAAGTGGGCTTTGGGCTAGTGGATTGAATGAATCTGGTATTGGCGGGATGAATCAGGCTCGTTCTTTTTGGCTAGTTGCTGATGCTGAATTAATTGTATATGGGGCTACTGATCCCTCTGCTAAATTATTTATTGAAGATGAAGAAGTCCCTCTAGCAAATGATGGAACTTTCAGATTACAAGTTCCATTTAGAGATGGTATTCAGAACTATTCAATAAAAGCTATCGATAAAGACGGTGTAGATTCAAGAAATATAACAATGAAATTTGAAAGAGTTACTCCAGTTGATAACACCAATCCAAATTCAAAAGCTGAATCAGAATGGTTTTGAAAGTATTCTCACTTGATTCATGGTTCGTTTAATTGTTGCTTTTACACCCCTAGTTGGGGCGATAGTGTTTCCGTTATTAATTCCTACGACTATTGAGCATCTAGGATTAGGACCTGGTGTATTAAGTGCTTTGATTTTAAGTACTGTTTGGTTTGTAGCTATGCTCCGTACTTCTGAAATGCCTCATTGAATTGAAGGTATTTTCATTTTGATTCTCGATCTTTTTTTAATAACATTCATTAATCTTTTTCCAAAGTGTTTTCTACAGAATTTAGCCAACTGTCAGTTAAGTTAAGTGAACCTTTTACTGATCAGAAACCAGGGACTTCTGGATTAAGGAAAAGTACCTTGAAGTTTGAAGAGCCTCATTATCTTGAGAGTTTTATTGAATCAATCTTGAGTTCTCTTCCTGGAGTGCAAGGAGGTGTTTTGGTAGTGGGAGGTGATGGTAGATATGGCAACAAAAGAGCGATTGATATTATTATTCGGATGGCAGCCGCACATGGAATTCAAAAAGTTATAACAACTGTAGATGGAATTTTGTCGACTCCTGCGGCTTCTAATTTGATTCGAATTAATAAAGCTATAGGGGGGATTATTTTATCTGCTAGTCACAATCCAGGTGGACTGGAAGGTGATTTTGGAGTCAAGCTCAATGGCTCAAATGGTGGACCTGCCTCAGAAACTTTGACTGATGAAATTTATAATTACTCCAAGAATCTTAAAGAATATAAGATCGTAAAATGTCAATCCAATAATTCTTATTCGCTTGGTAAATATAAATTAGCTTCAATGGTTGTCGAGATCATTGATGGAATAGAAGATTACTTAAATTTAATGAAAAAAATATTTGATTTTGATTTGATTAGTTCTTATATCAACAAAGATTTTCCGATCGTTTTTGATGCATTAAATGCTGTAACAGGGCCATATGCAAAGCGTCTTTTTGTTGATCATTTAGGAGCTAATGCAAAAACAGTAAGGAATGGAATACCTTTGGAAGATTTTGGAGGTCTTCATCCTGATCCAAATTTGACTTATGCAAAAGATCTTGCTGATTTGCTTTTAAAAGGAAATTTATTTTCCTTCGGAGCAGCATGTGATGGGGATGGCGATAGAAATATGATTTTAGGACGTGGGTGCTTTGTAAACCCTAGTGATAGCCTTGCAATTTTAGCTGCTAATTATGATTGTGTGCCAGGTTATGCCAAGGGTTTATCGGGTGTCGCTCGTTCCATGCCTACGAGCTCAGCTGTAGATGTTGTGGCAAAACATTTAGGAATAAATTGCTTTGAAACTCCTACTGGATGGAAATTCTTTGGCAATCTTTTGGACGCTAATCAAATTACTCTGTGTGGAGAGGAGAGCTTTGGGACTGGAAGTGATCATGTAAGAGAGAAAGATGGATTGTGGGCTGTTCTATTTTGGTTACAGATACTTGCGACCAAGAAAAAGTCTGTTTCTGAGATAATGAAAAATCATTGGCTATTTTTTGGTCGTCATTATTATTCTCGCCATGACTATGAATCTATTCCATCTGAAGTTGCTAATTCTCTTTATTCCAGATTGAGCAATATGCTTCCCACTTTGAAAGATCAATCTTTTGCTGGAAGGACAGTTGAAAATGCTGATGATTTTAGCTACACAGATCCAGTTGATGGTTCAATTACCCTTAATCAGGGTTTGAGAATTTTATTAGACGATGGTAGTAGAGTGTTAGTGAGACTTTCTGGTACTGGCACTCAAGGAGCTACGTTAAGAGTTTACTTTGAAAGCTTTGTTCCACGTGATGGTGATATAAGTCAAGATCCTCAGTTAGCCTTGGATCCTTTGATTAAAAGTATTGATTCTTTGGCTGAGATTTCAAAACGAACAGGCATGTCAGCTCCTACAGTTATTACGTAGGTAAAAAACCTTCCAATTGGAAATCATCAAAACAACTTTATAAGTTTTTTTTTGCTTTTAGAGTAACAAAAATGTTTGTTTTTTAGCTTTGGCCAAAGATCTGTTTGCTTTTAATGGTGAACAGCTAATACAGAATAATGCTCCTTTAGCTGATCGCTTACGGCCTCAAACACTTGATGAATTTGTTGGTCAAGATCATATTCTTGCTCAAGGGCGTTTATTGAGACGTTCAATTGTTGCTGATAAAGTAGGTAATCTATTGCTTTATGGACCACCTGGAGTTGGTAAGACTACTTTGGCTAGGATTATTGCCTCAAATACCCTATCTCACTTTAGTGTCGTAAATGCTGCCTTAGCGGGTATCAAGGATTTGAGATCTGAGATTGAGTCTGCAATCGATAGATTAAATAAATATGGTAAACGCACGATTTTATTTATTGATGAGGTTCATAGATTTAATACTGCTCAACAAGATGCCTTATTGCCTTGGGTTGAAAATGGAACTTTGACCCTTATTGGGGCAACTACGGAAAATCCATATTTTGAAGTAAATAAAGCTTTGGTAAGCAGATCTAGATTATTTCGATTAAATAGTCTGAATTCAAAAGCATTACATCAATTGCTGCAACGAGCTTTGAGCGATAAGGAAAGGGGTTATGGGTTGAAATTAATCAATTTAGCTAGTGAAGCTGCGGATCATTTGGTTGATGTTTGTAATGGTGATGCACGAGTTCTGCTTAATGCGCTTGAACTTGCTGTAGAGAGCACTATCGCAAATCAAGATAGTTCAATCAGTATTGATCTCAAGATTGCTGAGGATTCAATTCAAGAACGAGCGGTTTTATACGACAAAAAAGGTGATGCTCATTTTGATACGATCAGCGCTTTTATTAAGTCATTACGAGGTTCGGATCCTGATGCGGCATTGTTTTGGCTTGCTCGAATGTTGGAGGCTGGAGAAAATCCACGATTCATTTTTAGACGTATGCTCATCGCAGCAGGAGAAGATATTGGTCTTGCTGATCCCAATGCAATTGTCATAGTTGAGTCATGCGCCGCGGCTTTTGATCGAATAGGTTTGCCAGAGGGTATTTACCCATTGGCTCAGGCAACCTTGTACTTGGCTTCAACTGAGAAAAGCAATAGTGTGAAGGCTATTTTTAAGGCAGTTCAGAAAGTTAAAGATTCCCAAAAGCAAAATGTTCCATCTCACCTTAAAGATGCAAATCGAGATCAAGAAGCTTTTGGAGATGGGATGGGTTACAGGTATCCACATTCATTTTTAAAAAATTGGGTTCCACAGCAATATTTGCCAGACAGTTTGCTAAAAGAGATTTTTTGGGAGCCAACTGAACATGGATGGGAAGGGCAAAGACGATCTCTTTTGAATGAGAGAAGATCTGAACAGTTAGCTTCATTAGTTGAGCTTGAGCAGCAAAATCCTTTAACTATTACATCTAGAAAAATTGATAATGATTTGGAGAAATGGTTGTCTCGCCAAGTTTTGCAAGATGGGGAAAGATTAAAAAACTTGATGACTAAATTATGGTCAGGTATTAATTGGCAAACAAATCATAGGGTTTTAGTCTTAACACCTAGCTCTTTGCTTTGGTCTTTAAAGCCTTTAAGAGAGGCATCTGAAGGTGGCGTTGTTTTGGCTGTATCAGAAGATAACCATTCTAGGTTATCTTCTGAATTAGATTTTTTGGCTCCGATGGAGCGACCACTTTTAATTGATTCAAAAGTTGAATCAATTAAAAAATTAGAAAAAAATCTCAAATTTGAGGTAATTGGAGGAAGAATCCCTTGGAAAGTTTTTTCTGAAATAAATTTTTCTAAATTGTGGCCGATTCTTACTGAGAAATGTACAGCGAATACAGAATTAAGTTTGATTATAAGTAACCCATGTTCTGGTCCTGCCCTTTCTTTAAAGGAAAGCTTAGAATTTTATAGTAATAATAAAAATACTGATTTTTCATTATTGAATGATTTAATTTGTAAAGAAGAAACGTGGTTAAATAGCCATGAGCATAAAGAAAAATTTATTCTACAATTAGAAAAATTAGGCTGGAAGATATCTTTTGAAGAATGGACTGAGCTTGTATATCAAAAAGTTGATAGCTCTATAATTAAAAGATGGCTCAATCAAGGAAGTGAATATCGAGAAATTATTCTAAAAAATTGTGATGAAGATGACTTAAATCGATTAAAAAAATTATTTAAAAGCTTGGATGGCAAGACTATAAAACAAAAGCTTATACATACTAATTTTCTTGCTATAAACAACAATTAATTAAGGCAAATTATTGGCTTACGTGTTACTGAATCTCCATCTAATGCAATTGCATAAGTCCATTGAGCATGATTTTGTTCGTATACTTTTACTTTGTGTCCAAGCTTTTTATGATATGCAAAGGATGATTTATTTTCCCAAATCCACTGATTTATATCAGTTGCTATTTTTCCACTCTGCCATTTAATTGCGGCTTCTTTTATTACCCATCTTTTTAGTACTAGTTCTTTAGCTTGACTTGGCGTTAAATTTTTTATTTCGCAATTCTCATTTTGACTGAAAAAACGT
>QCIR01000024.1 GCA_003216575.1 Prochlorococcus sp. AG-402-M23 | reverse complement strand
GTTAGCCAAATCATCTTTATCGAGTGCAAAACAAATTAGTTACTTAGAAGTTGCGACTACACGGCCTGAGACAATGCTTGGTGATGTCGCAGTTGCTGTGAACCCTTCAGATGAGAGGTATAAAGATCTCATCGGGGAGAAACTTACTTTGCCCCTAGTTGGCAGAACTATTCCTATTATTGGAGACCCCCATGTAGATAAAGAATTTGGAACTGGATGTGTAAAAGTTACTCCAGCTCATGATCCTAATGATTTTGAGATAGGTCAAAGACATGACTTACCTCAAATAACAGTCATGACTAAAAAAGGAACCATGAATCATAACGCAGGTCAATTTGAAGGCTTGGATCGTTTTGAAGCTCGTGAAGCTATTATTGATTCTTTAAAGGAAATTGGTCTTTTAACAAAGATTGAAGCTTATAAGCATAATGTCCCTTTCTCTGATAGAGGGAAAGTACCAGTCGAGCCAATGCTTTCCACTCAGTGGTTTGTCAAAATGGATCCCCTCGCTACAAGTTGTTCTGAATTTTTTGATAAAGGAAAACCTAAATTTATTCCTGATAGATGGTCAAAAGTTTATCGTGATTGGTTAACTGATATAAGAGATTGGTGTATTAGTAGACAATTGTGGTGGGGACATCGTATTCCGGCTTGGTTTGTTATTAGTCAAACAGATAATAAAGTTGTTAATGAAACACCTTATATTGTTGCTCGAACAGAAGATGAAGCTAAGAAGTTAGCACGAGAAAAATATGGAGATTCAGTCAAAATTGAGCAAGATGAGGATGTTCTTGATACGTGGTTCTCTAGCGGATTATGGCCTTTTTCCACCTTAGGTTGGCCTGATGAAACTCATCCTGATTTTCAACGTTGGTATCCCACAAACACACTAGTTACTGGATTTGACATTATTTTCTTTTGGGTAGCAAGAATGACAATGATGGCTGGGGTTTTTACCGAGAAGATGCCATTTTCTGACGTCTATATTCATGGACTTGTTAGAGATGAGCAGAATCGAAAGATGAGTAAAAGTTCAGGAAATGGTATTGATCCTTTATTACTAATAGAAAGGTATGGAACTGATGCGTTGAGGTTTGCTCTTGTTCGTGAAGTCGCCGGCGCGGGCCAAGATATACGTCTTGACTTTGATCGTAAAAATCAAACATCAGCAACGGTTGAGGCCTCGAGAAATTTTGCTAACAAGCTTTGGAATGCAACTAGGTTTGCTCTTATCAATCTTGAGGATCAAGATTATGAAAATTTGGAGAAATTTGATTTATCTAAGTTGCAATTATCAGATAAGTGGATTTTATCAAGACTGGCGCGAGTCAATCGTGAGACTGCTAATCGATATGAAAACTATGCTTTAGGAGAGGCAGCTAAGGGATTATATGAATTTGCTTGGAATGATTTTTGTGATTGGTATTTAGAACTAATTAAACGTCGATTGAATAGTTCAGCAAATCTTTCTACTGATGAATTATTAGATCAAAAAATAGCGAAAAGCATCTTATACAAAGTTTTAAGTGATCTTTTGATTATGCTTCATCCTCTAATGCCTCATTTGACAGAGGAGCTTTGGCATGGATTAACAGGTTTATCTGAAGATCAATTTTTAGCTTTGCAGCCTTGGCCAAAATTAAATGAACAAGATTTGAATATTGATTTAGAAACTTCTTTCTCTGATTTATTTTCATCTATCAGATTGATTCGCAATTTAAGAGCAGTTGCTGGGTTGAAACCCTCTCAAAAAGTTCCTGTCATGTTGGTTTCTGGTAAGGAGGCCTTGCAAAACACTTTAAAAAAATCAATCAATGATATTGCTGTTTTGACCAAGGCTAAGGAAGTCCAAATATTATCTCCAGAGCAAGCAAAATCATTACCTTCTCTTAAGGCCTTGGCAGGCGTAAGTGGAGAGTTAGAAGTGGTTTTGCCCATTGAAGGACTTATAGATATAAGTTCTTTACGATCCAGGCTTGAAAAAGATTTAAATAAAGCACAAAAAGAAATAGAAAGTCTTTCTGGACGTCTAGCTAATAAGAATTTTGTTGATAAAGCTCCCAAAGAGGTTGTTGAGGAATGCAGAGCAAACTTAACGGAGTCAGAATCGCAAGTTCGTCTAGTTAAAGAACGGCTAATGGGATTGGATTGATCTTTCTAAACTATGACTTATGACTTAGAAACTCTGGTTAATAATTTCATTCCTTTTTTAAGTAGTCCTTTTGGAATTTTTGTTTTTGCTTGCGTGTATGTTGTTTGGGTGTCTTGTTTGCTGCCAGGCTCATGGCTTTCCATGTTCTCTGGCTTTCTTTATGGAACCTGGCTTGGAAGTTCGGTTGTTTTTGTAGGTGCTTTTATTGGAGCTCATTTAACTTTTTATTTAGGGAGAACTTTTTTAAAAGAATGGGCTCAAAAAAAGGTCTCAAATTTTCCAAAAATTCAAATAATGGAGAAAGCTGTTCAACGCGAGGGTCTAAAAGTCATTCTTCTCACTAGACTTTCTCCTCTTTTTCCATTTGGCTTACTTAATTTTACATATGGCTTGAGTGAGGTAAAAGTTCGTGATTTTACTCTTGGAATGATTGGTATATTACCTGGCACAATTTTATATTGCAGCTTAGGTTCATTAGCACTTGAAATTTCAAATTTTGGGGAAGTACTCTCAGGAAGATCTGATACTAGTTCATTTATTTGGAGCTTAATTAGTATTTTGTCGACAATTATAATTGTTGTTTTGGTTTTACGTTCAACAAGAAAAATAAATCAGGATTCTAAATCCTTAGATTAATCCTCAGATGTTAAATTCCAATCTTCAATCGCAGCAAATACGATAAACCAATAAAGTCTTATGCGATTAAATATACCTTTTTTAGAAGCTAGCATTTCATACTTTGCTCGTCCACAATCTGTTTTGATGAAATAAAAGATTTTATTCGTATCCATTTTTAAATTCTGACATTTTTATAATAATAGCTTCAATTCATTTTCGTTAATTATTTTTACTCCCAGCTCTTGTGCTTTTTTTAATTTACCCCCCGTTTTTTCACCTGATATTAAGAAATCAGTTTTTTTACTGATTGAAGAGTTGACTTTTCCTCCAGCATTTTCTATCAGTTCTTTTGCTTCTTCTCTTGTAAGTGACTCCAACGTTCCTGTTAAGACAAAACTCTTACCATTTAAAAGATTTGAATTATTTTCTTTTGACTTTAAATTTTCTTTTAAAGAGAATCCAATAGATTTTAATTCTTTGATCAAATTTTGATTATTAGAATTATCAAACCATTTAATTATTGCATCTGTAATCTCTGTACCAAATCCATAGATATTAGATATCTTTTCTGGCGAATCCTTTGAACTAGTAAAAAGTTCTTCAATACTTTTAAAGTTTTTTGAGAGAGACTTAGCATTCGCTTCTCCTACATGAGGTATCCCTAAGCCGAAAAGTTGTTTGTGCCAATTCTTTGTTTTAGATTCGTTAATTTCTCTAAGTAAATTATTTGCGGATTTTTCACCAAATCTCTCAAGACTTAAAAGGGAATTAATTTCAAGTTTGTATAAATCTGCGATTGATTTTACATATCCTAAATTTACTAATTGGTTAATGATTTTTTCACCTAACCCATCAATATTCATAGACCCTTTACTTACCCAATGGAGTAAAACACCTTTTATTTTTGCAGGGCATTCAGAGTTAATACATTTTGTGATTGCTTCCTCAGATTCTTGTACTAACTTTGAATTACATTCTGGACAATGACTGGGAAGCTTGACTAAATTTGAATCTATTATTCGGAATTCTTTCATAACTCTTGTTACTTCAGGAATAATTTCTCCCGCTTTTCTAACAACTATGGTGTCTCCATAATGAAGGTCTAATGTAGCAAGTCGTTTGGCATTATGAAGAGTTGCTCGGTTAACAATAGTCCCTGCTAGTTCTATTGATTCAAATTCAGCTACAGGCGTTACAGCTCCAGTCCGACCTACTTGGAAAATTAATTTTTTTAATTTAGTCGCTTTTTCCTCTGCGGGGTATTTGACAGCAATTGCCCATCTAGGAGCTTTATTTGTTGACCCTAAAATCTTTTGCAATTCAAATTTATCTATTTTTACTACTATTCCATCAGTAGCATAATCTAAAGAATTTTTTTTAACTTCCCAGTATTTATAAAAATTATTTAATTCATTTAAGTCTTTTTTTTTCTCTGAAGTAGTATTTACTTTAAAGCCAATATTTTTTAAGAATTCAAGTGATTCAGATTGAGAGGTTGGTTTTTTTAAATTGCAATCATTTGGTTCCCAATTTTGAGGTAAATAAAGACTGTAAGCGAAGAAGTCTAATTTTCTGGATGACACTATTTTCGAATCTAATTGCCTTAATGTCCCGGCACATGAGTTTCTAGGATTAGCAAATAGTGGTTGATCATTATTCTTCCTTTCAAGATTGAGTTTATTAAATATTTTATTGGGCATAAAAGCTTCACCTCTAATCTCAATCCAAGGAGGTGGATTATTTAATAATAAACGTAGCGGTATTGTAGAAATTGTTCGGATATTTCTAGTAATGTCTTCGCCCATTTTTCCATCTCCTCTCGTTGCACCTTTAGTTAAAATTCCATTTTCATAGCGAAGTGAGATTGCATTACCATCAATTTTTAATTCGCATATTACTGCAGGTTTTTGAATTTCCTTTATGGTTGTATTTTTTGAACCAATTAATTTTATAATTTTTGAATACCATGCTTTTAATTCATCAATATTGAAAGCATTGTCTAGACTCAAAAGAGGAATATTATGATTTATACTTTTAAATCCCTTACTTGGAATGCCACCTAGTCTTTGAGATGGACTATCAGAAGTAACTAAAGATGGGTTAGCCTTTTCAAGTTCAATTAACTCTCTATATAATTGGTCATAAATAGAATCTTCTATCTCTGGGCTATCTAATACATAGTAGAAATAGTTAGCCTTATTTAGTAAAGCTCTAAGCTCTTTGGCTCGTTCAGAATAATGATTAAATTTTGATTTCACTTAGAACATTTTCTTCACTATCTTGCGGCTTTGGCAATGCGATCAATTTGCCAATTTTCGTTAATTTTAATAAAAGTAAAGTCAAGTGGCATTTCATTTTTCTTGTCTTCTGATTTTAAGTTTAGCGTTAACATTATTTGATTATCTTCAATTCTTGGACGCCCTGATTTCAAGTTTCTATATTGATTTAATTGCAAGCTTCCCAAAAATTTGATGAAATCTTGTCTATTGACATGAGTTTTATATGCTTTTGTCGTAAGTCTATAGGCTCCATCAATCCTGCCAGCTGCAATCTGATCAAAAAATTTTTTTACAAGAGGATTTATGCCTCTAGCACTAATGACAAGTTTAATGGCATTAAAAGTCCAAAAAAGGAGCAGTGCGCCAACTCCTACGAAGAGAGCTTTTAATCCAATTGCTTTGATAAGAGCACTATCCATGTTTTTTAATTCCGTTTAATTACCGATTCTGACTGATTAGACATGAGATTAGCTTGTTTGTTATCGATAGTCAGACAGAATGTTATCGGAATAATAAAGCCAATGAGTTTTCTTCATCAATGTCTTTAATACCCTTATTGCCATTATTTCTTAAATTAAACAGACAATATTTTCAGAACTCTTTGTTTGACAAAGGAATACCTAGAGTCTCTGTTCGATGGAGTGATGGTCGGATGCGAACGACGGCCGGGGTATATAAACGTAATACTAATTTTTTTGGAGTGAAAGCTAGTGAAATAATTTTATCCAGGCCGGTTTTAGAGCATCTTCCCGAAAAGGCATTAATGAGTACCTTATGCCACGAAATGATTCATGCATGGATTGATCTTGTCCTGAAAGTTGAGGAGGTTCATGGGCCTAATTTCATGAAGCGAATGGCAGAAATAAATTCTTCTCAAACTGATTTCCAGGTTACAGTTCGTCATTCTTTCCCAATATCAAAAAAAATTCCTAAATGGGTAGCAACTTGTCCTTCTTGTAAAAGAAGTTATCGTTATCAACGGATAGTTAAAGGTGCTGCTTGTCGAAGTTGTTGTAATAATTTTTTTGGAGGTCAATGGCATGAACAATGCTTACTGACTTACAAACCTTTTTCAACAGTTAACTAATCACTATTTACTTAATGGTTTTTCTTGAATTTTGGAAAATTTCATTATTAAGGTCTTTTATTACTTGGATTAAAAGCGTTAAATTCAAGAAATGAGCACATATAAAAATCGTAATCCAAGTCGACAGCGATCCCGAGTCTCGCTTGATCGGCGAATGGACAAATGGATAGAAACTGGCAAACAAGTAGTTGATGGAGTTGCAGGTAATCGCCCTGGTCAAAAAAGAGGAAGGTGGCAAGATAAGACCACGGCTCCAAATTTTGAAAAAGTTGGTCGTTGGATGGAAGAGAAAATCGATTGGTTTTTTGAAGATGATGAAGATTGGTTGGAAAATGAAGACTTAGATGATGATCCATTTCAAGAAAGTATTAGCAATAATCCCAAAAGACCTTTAGGAGCGGTTTCACTGAGAGTTCCTAAAGCATTACCTCCTAGTATCCAAGAAAAAAGAAATAATCCATATGGGATGGATGAATGGCCAGATGATCAATCTTACAAATTAAATAGGTGGGAAAGAAAAAATAATTTAATTAAACAAGATGAAAAAAATTTAGCTGACTCTTTAGAGGATGATCTATCTACCAAAAGAAGAAATATACCAAGATCAAGTAGAAGAAAATACTAATTTTTTGTTAAAAAGCTTTTCTTGGTATTGGGCCTAACCATTTTTCTAGCTTTGGACTGAAAACTTCTCTGATTACAGTTAATTCTTTTTGTTGTCGAAAAAATCGATAATGTCTGCTCCAAAACGGCCCTTCCTCTTGGAATTCTGATTTCAGCCAATTTGCATTTACCAATGCTAGTCCATCTACCTCTCTAAAAAGCTCGGATCGACCTTGAGTAAGGCTTTTCCAGATTGGTTGATTCTTGTTTTGTAAATGCTTCTCTGCCTCTCTAGAATTCCACCAGCTTTCGGCCCAAGCCAAAGTTAAGTCTCCACATGTAAGCCAAACTTGTCTTCGAAGTAAAGGTGGATCTAGTTCATTGACTTCTTCTGGAACTCCACTTTCATTATTATTTCCCATAACCATAGATATAACCTTGATAGCAACCTCATGACCTGTTAATAGTTTGAGATGTCTTGTTGGACTGCCATCACCCAAGAGCATTAATTGCCATGGACCAGAAAGTTTTTGGTTTCCTTTTCCTGAAAGAACATTTTCTTTTGATGCTTTCCAAATTACTTCAGGAGATGACAATTGAGATTGATTTAAATTCACTTTTGTCAGCTTTTTATTGTGAGTTGATTCTTAGTTTCAACTTTTTTCATTTGTTCTATTTTTAACCATACAAGAAGTGCAGTAAGATCAGCTTTGCTAACTCCTGGAAGTTGTGCAGCATGCCCAAGGCTTTTCGGTTGGGAAATGGTTAATTTTTCTCTGGCTTCCTTAGAAAGCGTTTTTATTTCATTATAATTTAAATTTTTCGGCAATAACTTTTTACTTTGCTGTTTTAATTGATTTATTTGAGCTTTTTGCCTTTCTAAATAACCACTATATTTGATATCTATTTCAACTCCTTCTTGCACGGCTAAAGGTATATTTGCAGTCGTTAAATTATTGTCAATTAAGTCTTTGTAATGAACATTTGTTCTTCTCAGAAAGTTTGCCAAAGTTATAGAACCTTTTATGGGGATACCTGTTGAAGAAAATACTTTTTTTGCAGAGTCATCACTTTCTTTTATTCGATTGCTCTCTAGCCTTAATTTCTCTTTATCAATTAATTGTTGCTTAGTATTATATATTTTCCATCTTCTTTCATCAATTAAACCTAATTTATAACCTAATCCAGTTAATCTTCTATCAGCATTATCACCCCTAAGAATTAATCGATACTCACTTCGACTAGTTAATACTCTGTATGGCTCTTTTAAGTCTTTTGTAACTAAGTCATCAATCATCGTTCCTATATAACTGTTTTCTCTTTCAAAACTTATTCCCTCTTGATTATTTATTAATCTTGCAGCATTTAAACCTGCTACTAAACCTTGCGCAGCAGCTTCTTCATATCCAGTTGTTCCATTTAATTGCCCTGCACTAAAAAGTCCATGTATCTTTTTTGTTTCAAGTGTTGCTTCTAATTGAGTTGCAGGTATGTAGTCATATTCAACTGCATAAGCTGGTCTAAGCATAATGCAGTTTTCTAAACCTGGAAGTGTTCTTAAAAGTTCTAATTGCAAGTTTTCAGGAAGTCCAGTCGAGAAGCCTTGCACATAGATTTCTGGAGTATCTCTCCCTTCGGGCTCCAAGAAAATTTGGTGTGAATCTTTATCCGCAAAACGTACTATTTTATCTTCGATGGAAGGGCAATACCTGGGCCCTTTACTATCAATAAAACCACCGTAAATGGGAGTTAAATGAAGATTGTTTTTAATAAGTTGGTGAGTTTCTTTTGTAGTTCGCGTGATGTGACAACTCATTTGTTCTCCGCTTTGCCATGAAAGTGGATCAAAAGAAAAGAATTTATCTGAAGCATCACTCAATTGTTCTTCTAGAGAATCAAAATCAATACTTCGCTTATCAACTCGAGCAGGGGTTCCTGTTTTTAAACGATCAGTGGTAAAGCCTAATTTTTGTAATTCTTCGGTTAAGCCTTCAGATGCCTGCTCTCCTGCACGACCTGCACTCATTGATTGATTCCCAATCCAAATTCTGCCTCCTAAAAAGGTTCCTGTTGTAAGGACAACTGCTTTTGCCTGAAATACGCTCCCAAAATAAGTTTTAATTCCGGTTATGTATCCAATTCTTTCTTTAGTTTCTGACTTATTTTTTTCAGTACTACCACTGTAATGTTTAATTTCTAGTCCAGTAACCATTGCTTCTCTAATTTTGAGATTTGGCGTATTTTGAAGAATTTTGATCATTTCATTTGAATATAAGCGCTTATCTGTTTGTGCTCTCAATGCTCTAACAGCTGGACCTCTACTTGCATTCAGAATTCTTTTTTGAACAGCAGTAAAATCTGCTAATTTTCCAATTATCCCGCCTAGGGCATCAACCTCATGAACTAGTTGACTTTTAGCTGGTCCTCCAACGGCTGGGTTACATGGTTGCCATGCAATACGATCTAGATTGAGCGTAAATAAAGCTGTATTCATTCCTAATCTTGCTGAGGTCAGTGCTGCTTCGCAGCCTGCATGGCCACCCCCTACAACAATTACATCAAAACTTTCATTTGAGGATTGGTTCGTAATCATCAATTGACTATTAAGGAAATTTATTATTTAAAAAATTAAGCAGCAAGATTTCTAAATCTAGTGAACTGCGGTTCAAAAAGTAATTTAACTGTTCCAACAGGTCCATTTCTGTGTTTTGTCACGATTACTTCTGTTATACCTCTATCAGTCGTTTCAGGATTGTAATACTCATCTCTGTAAATCATTAGAACTAAATCTGCATCCTGTTCTATTGATCCAGATTCACGAAGATCACTTAGCATTGGCCTTTTATTGGTTCTTGATTCAACTCCTCTACTTAATTGAGATAAAGCAATTACAGGGACTTTTAGTTCTCTTGCCATACCTTTTAGACCTCGAGTAATTCTTGAGATTTCTTGAACGCGATTATCAGGTGAAGTACCTTCCATTAGTTGTAAATAATCAATCACAATAAGTCCTAATTCTTTACCTTGCTCAGCGATTAAGCGTCGGCATAACGACCTCATTTCAAGGACACTTGAATTTGGTTTGTCATCAATGAAGATTGGTAATTGACCAAGCGTATTAATACCTTGACCTAGTAATGGCCATTCATCTTGCTGTAAACGTCCAGTTCGTAATCTACTGCTTTCGATACCTACCTCACTTGAAAGTAGTCTGTAAGTAAGTTGTTCTTTGCTCATCTCTAGACTAAATACACAAACTGGCAAGTCGTGAAGTTGAGCAACATTTTTAGCAAGATTTAGAACAATTGAAGTTTTTCCCATGGCTGGTCTCCCTGCCACAATGATTAGATCACTCCTTTGAAGTCCCTGGGTCATCGCATCCAGATCGTAAAAATTAACTGGTATTCCTGCAACTGATGTACCTAGTGATCTACTTTCTATTTCATTAAAAGTGCTAGTAAGGATTTCTGCAGTAGGAGTTAAGCCTTTTGATGGCTGCTCTTGGCTGATAGCAAAAATCTTTTGTTCGGCTTTATCTATGGCTTCTTCCATTGGAAGGCTTTGATCAAAACCTAATTTGATTACATCATTTCCAGATTTGATTAATTGTCTGCGTAGAAATTTATCGCTAATTAATTTGGCAACTTGTTCAATGGATGCTGTTGATGTAACCCTTTCAACTAGTTCAATTAATCGATTATTTCCTCCAACTTTTTCTAAAGAATTTGTATCCGCTAGCCAAGCACTCATTGCTGTTAAATCTGTTGGTTTGCCTTGGCTATGAAGCATTAATGCAGTTCTATATATTTCTCGATGAGCCGATATATAAAAAGCCTCAGGTTGTAATAAATCAGCTATTCGTCCAATAGCATCAGGATCTAACAAAATACCACCTAGCACAGATTCTTCTGCTTCTAAGTTTTGTGGTGGTATTTGGTCAGGTTGAGCTTCAAAACGAGGCTTGTCAATCTTGGAATTATTAAAGGCTCCAAAATCTTTTGTTTGTTTTGAAAAATCCCCGTTATTTGAAGAGGGGGTGCTGATCATTTATGGCTTTTTGGACAAGGACTCCTACTTTGGCTTGTTCAGATCAAGATGCAACTATTAGTAACTTGCAACTTCAAGGTTTATTTCAGCATTTACTTCGCTATGAAGCTTGATTTGCACTTTATATTTCCCAACATTATGTATCTCAGGGACAGATATATCTCTTCGATCTATTTCTTTTTTAGTAGCCTCTTTTACAACTTCTGCGACATCACCATTTGTCACTGTTCCAAATAAAACCCCATCTTCTCCTACTTGTTTCTTGACTGTAAATCTTCCAATAGTTGTAAGAGCTGTTTGAAAATCAATTGCTTCTTGCTTTTTAGCAGCTTCTTGTTCAGCTTGTTTTGCTCTTTTATATTCTACTTGTTTTAAAACAGTTGGAGTGACAGGTAATGCTTTTTTGTTGGGCAATAAAAAGTTTCTTGCAAACCCAGGAGCTACCTCAACAAGGTCACCATCTTTTCCAAGACTTTTGATGTCTTCATTCAGAACAACTTGAACACGCTTAGCCATGGATTTAAAATGATTCAATACTTTTTAGTCTTGTTAATAATATTACGACGCGATAGGTAGTCTAATTTTTTTTGCTAATCCAATTGCTTTTAAAAAACGAATGTGTTGCCAAGTTATATCTATTTGGTTTCGTTGAAGACCATGCTTGGCGGAGTTAGGAAAAGCATGATGATTATTGTGCCATCCTTCTCCAAAGGTTAAAGCTGCCACCCATTTATTATTTTTTGAATTATCTCCACTTTCATATGCAATAGTTCCCCAACAGTGGGTTGCTGAATTTACTAGCCACGTTATGTGATATACAAAAACGAGTCTTAGAGGAATTCCCCATAGCAACATTGCCCATCCTCCAGCACCTGTTGATTGACCAATTAAAAAAAGTAAAGCACCTAAAGGAATTTGTAAAAGGAGAAAATTTTTATTTAAGAATCGATAATAAGGATCTTTGATTAAATCTCCAGAAAGTCTTGGTACTGCCTTCATGGCGGGTACATCTTCAAACATCCATCCCATGTGACTCCACCAAAACCCTTTATTACTGTCATGATGATCAGCTTCAGTATCGGAAAAAGTATGATGATGCCTATGAAGACCAACCCAATCAATTGGTCCATGTTGGCAACTTAATGCTCCACAAGTTGCAAAAAATCTTTCAAGCCATTTCGGAACTTGAAAAGAGCGGTGAGAGAGAAGACGATGATATCCCGTTGTTACACCTAGGCATGCTGTGACCCAATATAAAAAAATAAATCCAAAAAAAGCCTGCCAACTCCAGAATTTTGCTTGCAAGGTAAATATAGTTAAAGCATGAATTGCAAACATGAATATAACTGTTCCCCATCTTTTTCTAGCCCTTTGGAGTTGAATTCTCCTTGGTACATGGCCCTGGAGTTTCTTGGACGCAGCCATCGCTTTATCTGCCGCAACAGGTTTTTTTAATGGAGCCGAAGCCTCGATTAAACTTGAAACCATTAGTGATCCGTCTACTTAGCGTATATAATATATGATAAGGATCCTAATCAGGTCTATTTATTAATCTTGAGCGTGATTTGTGACCTCTAGTTTTCGTGACCAATTGGCTGCAGGTAGAAGAGCAATGGCTCATCTTGTTCATGTTTGGCACGAGCGCAATGGCTGGTCTCATAAAGTCTTACCTGCTTTAGCTGAATGTTTAGATCTAGGCAGAGTGCACAGTTCTCAAATTTCAAATTTAAGAAATGGAAAACTTGTATCTCCTAGTCCAGAAGTATTTTTTGCTTTGGGAAAAGTAAATCAAGTACTTTCTCATGGCTTAGAAAATATAGAAGGTCAAATTTCCACCGTTCATCCAGAGTTGCATAGATCACTTCAAGAATCAGCGATTGCTGTGGAAGCTAATAATGGTCATCCACTTTCTGCAGGTGATTTTTTTGAGATTTTTGTTGGTTTAGCTTCACTACCATCCTCCTTCGATTGGTTTATTGAGGAAGCTGAGGCATCTGTTCTTAGCGCTGCTTTGGCTGATTATTTGTGCAAAGGGAGGACATGGAGAATGTGCAGAGAACAAGTAATGGCTGCTTATCCAGTAAGTAAAAAACAACGAAGAGACAGATTTGAAGCCGTTATGGCGGGTTTAAAAGATTACACAGCCGAGGAGCTTGATGGTGAATTGCTCGATTTACATGCAACTAATAAATTGCTAAATACAAATCATTTGCAAGGTGCAGATGACTTTTTGGAGAATCTTCGCCAAAGAGGGTTATTACTTAAAGATCAAGAAAAATTAGAAATTATTTTTTCAGATTAATTTTATAGAACTTATTATATACTTAATTAAAAAACTAATATGTTCAAAAATTATTCAAAAAATTTTATTGATAATATAGAAAAAAAATTAGATTTATCAATTAAACAAAAGACTGATAGCGTAACATTTAAATTAGAAAAAGTCTTAAAGGCTTTTTCTAATTCTCGGCTAAATGTGCAACACTTTGCATCTTTAACAGGTTATGGTCATGGGGATTTAGGAAGAGAAATAATTGATAAAATTTTTGCAGATGTTTTACAAGCTGAAAAAGCAGCAGTAAGACTTCAGATTGTAAGTGGTACTCATGCCATTGCATCATCTTTGTTTGGTGTCTTAAGGCCAGGAGATGATTTATTATCTGTTACTGGAAGACCCTATGAATCTCTTGAAGAAGTTATTGGGTTGAGGGGAAATGGTCAAGGTTCTTTGATTGAGTTTGGTATTAATTATGAGGAAGTATCATTAAAAAATGATGGAAATATAGATTTTTTTGCCTTAGAAAAAGCTTTAAATATTCCTCGAAAATTAATTTTTATACAACGTAGTTGTGGTTATACATGGCGCCCATCTTTGAGTATTGAGGTTATTAAAGAGATTTGTTTTTTATGTCATAAGCTTCAACCTAATTGTATTTGTTTTGTTGATAATTGCTATGGAGAATTCGTTGAAAGTAATGAACCAACGTCAGTAGGTGCAGATTTGATTGCAGGTTCTTTAATAAAAAATTTAGGGGGAACCATTGTTCCAACTGGTGGATATATTGCGGGGAAAGCTGATTTGGTTGATAAAGCATGTTGCCGCTTGACTGCACCAGGTATTGGATCTGAGGGTGGTATTACTTTTGACTTGAATAGAACTATTTTACAAGGACTTTTTCTGGCACCTCAAATGGTTGCAGAGGCATTGATTGGTGCTGAAATCATTGCCAAAACGTTTGCCGAATTGGGCTTTCAAGTCTTGCCAACCTCAGGTTCAATGAGAACTGATTTGATCCAAGTAGTAAGAATAGGAGACCCAAAAATTTTACAAATTATTTGCAGATCTTTTCAGGAAAAATCTCCTATTGGATCTTTTCTCGATCCAATACCTGCTCCAATGCCAGGGTATGAAAATAACTTGGTCATGGCTGGAGGAACTTTCGTTGATGGTAGTACTAGTGAGTTTTCTGCTGATGCTCCTATGAAACCTCCATTTGATCTATTTATTCAAGGAGGATCTCATCGCTCTCATGTCAAAATTGCTTTGATTCATGCATTATCCAATTTATTTCAGGCAGGATTGATCAAATTGCCCCAGAATGATTAAGCGTTTTTTCGTTCGACGCAATGGCTTTTTCCTTCCCAGATCATTTTCGTTTTGCTGACAGTCATGAATATGCTTTTGCTGATGATGCTTTAGTTCGCATTGGCATCAGTGAATTTGCGGTAGATCAATTAGGAGATATCGTTTTTGTTGATTTACCAGAGGAAGGGACTGTAATAGCCAAAGGAGAGAGCTTTGGCTCAGTAGAATCAGTAAAGGCTGTTGAGGATATGTATGCTCCAGTTAGTGGAGAAATTGTTCATAGAAACAATTCTGTTTTGGCAAGCCCAGAGGAACTTCAAAATGATCCTCATGGGGAAGGATGGTTATTAATAATTCGTCCTTCTAACCTTGATCAATTGCAGGAGCTTATGGATTCTCAAACTTATTCCAAGAAAATTGCTGCATAAAATTTTACTGAATAATTTTTTCTTACAACAAATTAGGAAATTTTTCTCTACACTGGCATTCCCTCCAATAACTTTATTTGCTTGTGCTTGAGAACAAGCTCATGTCTAAAGCAGAATTAAAGGATTTTACTTTTAAGTCTCGCCATATAGGTCCATCTAACGAAGATGAAGCTTTCATGCTTAAACATCTTGGTTTTGAAAATTCAGAAGAATTTATATCTTCTGTAATTCCTGATGAAATTTTTGATTCGGACAACAAAGTTGTCTCTATCCCAGACGGGTGTCATCAAAATGAAGCATTAAAAGAAATCAATATAATTTCGAAGAAAAATATTGTAAATCGCTCGCTGATTGGGCTGGGTTATCATTCTACTGTTATACCTCCAGTTGTACAAAGAAATGTCCTGGAAAATCCTAATTGGTATACAGCTTATACTCCTTATCAAGCAGAAATATCTCAAGGAAGATTAGAAGCCTTATTTAATTTTCAGACTTTAATCAGTGAATTAACAGGTTTGCCTATATCAAATGCGTCCTTACTTGATGAAGCAACTGCGGCAGCTGAAGCAGTCAGTTTGAGTTTGGCTGTTAGAAAAAATAAAAATGCTAATAAATTTTTAGTAGATCAAGAAATTTTGCCTCAAACATTTGATGTCTTAAAAACTCGATGTGAACCATTAGGGATTGTACTTGAGATATTTGATAATAATAATTTTCAAATTGATAATAATGTCTTCGGAATACTGATTCAGTTACCTGGAAAAAATGGTCGTATTTGGGATCCAACTTCAATAATTAATCAGGTACATAAATTTGGTGCAATTGTTACTATTGCAATCGATCCTTTGGCTCAAGTTTTGATTCAACCTATGGGAGAATTTGGTGCAGATATTGTTGTTGGAAGTATGCAAAGATTTGGGGTACCTATTGCTTTTGGTGGACCTCATGCAGCTTTTTTTGCAACTAAAGAAATATATAAAAGACAAATACCAGGAAGGATAGTTGGCCAATCATTTGACGTAGAAGGAAATCAAGCTTTGAGACTTGCTTTGCAAACAAGAGAACAACATATTCGAAGAGATAAAGCAACAAGTAATATTTGTACTGCTCAAGTTTTATTAGCTATTCTTTCTTCTTTTTATGCAGTACATCATGGTCCTGATGGTCTTAAAAAAATCGCAAAAAAGATCTTTCAATATAGATCAAAATTTGAGATTATTATAAGTAATCTAAAATACCCTTTAGAAAGATATACCGGATTTGATAGTATTGACATATATTGTCCAGAAGCATCAAAAGTTATTAATTTAGCGTATAAGGAAGGATATAACCTTAGAGTACTTCCTATTGGATCAGATAATGAAAATGCTAAGGGTTTTGGTGTCACTTTTGATGAGTTAACTTGTGATGAAGAAATTTATAAACTGTATCAAATACTTGCAAAAGTTAAAGGAAAAAATGTTCATGATCTTTCTTCTTTTACGAATGAAGATCAACTACTAATAGATATCCCACTTCGAGAAAAACCTTGGCTGGAACAATCGGTATTTAATCGATATCAAAGCGAGACTGATTTAATGAGATATATACATTTTTTAGTGTCGAAAGACTTTTCTTTAGTTCAAGGAATGATTCCTCTTGGCAGTTGTACAATGAAATTGAATGCAGCCGCGGAACTTTTACCCATTGAATGGAGCGAGTTTTCATCTATTCATCCTTTTGCTCCTAATGCGCAGTTAGCCGGATACAAGGAAATAATTAATGACCTTGAAATTTGGCTGTCTGCTTTAACTGGTTTTCAGGGAGTTTCTCTTCAGCCAAATGCTGGATCTCAAGGAGAATTTGCTGGTTTGCTTGTAATACGTTCATGGCATCAGTCTCTTGGAGAGGCACATAGAAATATCTGTTTGATTCCAACAAGTGCGCACGGTACTAATCCAGCTAGCGCAGTCATGTCTGGTTTTAAAGTCGTTTCCGTTAAATGTGATGAATACGGCAATGTTGATTTAGAAGATTTAAGAAACAAATCAAAGATGCATTCAAAAAATTTGGCTGCATTGATGGTTACCTATCCTTCAACTCATGGAGTGTTTGAGCCAAATATTCGTGAAATTTGCCAAATCATTCATCAAGAGGGAGGCCAGGTCTATTTGGATGGCGCAAATCTGAATGCTCAAGTAGGTATTTGCAGGCCTGGATCTTATGGCATAGATGTATGTCATTTAAATCTTCATAAAACTTTTTCAATTCCTCATGGTGGAGGAGGCCCAGGCGTAGGCCCCATAGCTGTTGCTCGTCATTTGATTCCCTATCTACCTGGACATTCAATTGTTAAGTGTGGAGGCGAAAAGGCTATTTCAGCAGTTTCTGCAGCTCCATTTGGGAGTGCTGGAATATTGCCTATTAGCTGGATGTACATTCGAATGATGGGTAGCGATGGATTACGCAAAGCAAGTTCAATCGCAATTCTCTCCGCTAATTATTTAGCAAAAAGACTTGATCCTTATTATCCAGTTTTATTTAAAGATCCCAATGGTTTGGTGGCTCATGAATGCATATTAGATTTACGACCTTTAAAGAGTCAGTTAGGTATAGAAGTTGAGGATGTTGCCAAGAGATTGATGGATTATGGATTTCATGCTCCAACAATAAGTTGGCCTGTTGCCGGAACTTTGATGGTTGAACCAACAGAAAGTGAAAGTTTGTCTGAATTAGATCGTTTTTGTGATGCGATGATTGGAATACGAGAAGAAATTGAACATATTAAATTAGGAAAGATTGATCCAATTAATAATCCTTTAAAACAATCTCCACATACTTTAAAAACAGTGACATCCGATGATTGGGATAGACCTTATTCTCGTAAAGTCGCAGCTTATCCATTGCCTGATCAGGAAAAATATAAATTTTGGCCATCAGTTTCACGTATTAATAATGCTTATGGAGACAGGAATTTGATATGTAGTTGTCCTTCAGTTCAAGATTTAGAAAATATTAATTCTATTTGAAGACTGGTTAAAACTTGTTTTATTAGTTAAATTTCAAACGAAAACCAACTTATTGGTTATCTTTTGGCTGTTTTGCAATTTTTTGATTAATCTTTGCCGCAGCTTAAAATTTTATATGGGGACCAAATGAGCAAAAAGACATCTTTTGATCTACCAGATCAAAAGAAAAAGAAGGATGATTTGTCCTTGCCTTCTTTTTCTAATTATTTTGAATCTATTTTAAATAAAGGAGAACTTTTAGAAGTTGCAGGAACAAATGTAGTTCGAGTCCCGTTTGGGGTTCGACAACCTAAGAAACAAAGACCAGCTAAACTCTCTTCATGGGCAACTTTGGTATTACCTTTGCAATCATTTGATTCCCCTACTCCACCCCCTCATGCTGCGTAAAAATTAAGCAGCAACATTTGATTGTTTTTTGGCTAGTACGTCTTCGTAATAATTTCTCAATTGCTTAGTAGCACCTGCCCATCCCCATCTCTCAGCTTCTGAGCGAGCTGATTTTCTCATTGCGGTACGTTCTACTTCGTTGCCTAATAATTTTTGTGTAGCCTCAATTAAACTTACAGCTCCGTCATTTTCTCCATCAGGATTGTATAAACATCCATTCTCTCCATCTGAAATGATATCTGGGATTCCACCTTTATTTGCTCCTACAACTGGGCATCCGGCCGCCATTGCTTCTAGAAGCACTAATCCTAGGGTTTCTGTACTTGAGGGAAATAAGAAGGCATCACCAGATGCATAAGCACTTGCTAATTCATTTCCACTTAAATATCCCACAAAGGTAGTAGAGGTTCCCTGGAAAATTTTTTCTAGTTGCTGTCTATATGGACCATCTCCAACCAGAGCTAGACGAGTGCTTGGTAGTGCTTCAAGTACCGGTTTTATTCTTTCAATTTGTTTTTCTGCTGATAGTCTTCCAACATAAATTAATAGAGATCCCTCATCGCTAAAGTTTCCTAAAAGACGCTTTCTCATTTCTTTGTCTCTTAGCTCGGGTTTGAAAATATCTGTATCCACTCCTCTTTGCCATAAAGCGGTATTTTGAATTCCTTTTTCTGAGAGTTCTTGCACCATTGCAGTAGAAGTACACAGATTTAGAGTTGCCTGATTATGAGCTGCTTTTAATAACTCCCATAAAAGCGGCTCTAACATTCCCATTCCATAGTGTTCTAAATATTTAGGTAAATGAGTGTGGTAACTGGCTACAAGTGGAATATTGTTTGTTTTAGCTAGCCAAATACCACCCAATCCAAGAACAGCAGGATTGACAACATGTATAAGGTCAGGTTTAAAGAGGTCTAATTCATCTGAAACACCTGGACCAGGAAGCCCTAATTTGAGTTCTGGATATAAGGGTAATGGCATCGCGGGGACACCAATAACTTTTGCACCCATATAGTTTGAGGGACAGCCTTCTGGACAAAAAACAGTAACCTCATCGCCTGATTTAACTAAATTTTGAATTGTTTTAGTTAGTCGCGTGACTATCCCATCAACTTTGGGTAGGAAAGTTTCTGTAAAGAAAGCTATTTTCACTGAGCGTGTCGTTTCAAGATTTTGTAATAGTTAGGTTTAGGATTTATTGATTGCTTTTGCTTGGGTTGATGTCCATGCCGATACACAAGGTATCCGTTTTAAATCACACCGATTGGAGAATTTTTTCGCGACATCAACAACTTCTGCTAAAAGTCCATTATCAAGAGTAGTGGGATCTAATCCAAGCTCAATAAAACACCGATTATCAACTATTAAATCATTTTCGACTGCTTCGTTTCTTGGGTTTGGAAGATAATTAATTTTTGCTCCTGTGAGAGAAGCTACTTTTTTAGCTAATTCCCCAACTTGGTGACTTTCTGTCATTTGATTGAAAATTTTTACCCTTTCACCTTTTTCTGGAGGGTTCTCGAGTGCCAGCTGAACACATTTTACTGAATCTTGAATATGAATAAAAGCTCTTGTTTGTCCACCAGTACCATGGAC
>QCIR01000023.1 GCA_003216575.1 Prochlorococcus sp. AG-402-M23 | reverse complement strand
GGAGCAACTTGAATGGGCTATATTTTCCTTTAGAAAAAAGTTAAATGATACTATTGTCGATAATACATCCTGGAATTTAAATAAAATATTATAGATTTATTAAAATTTCAAATAATATAAGTTTTTACCTTGATTTGTATATGAGTAATCGATATACATGAATTGTATGAAAGTTTATTATGATTACACTTGTTTTTCTTCTTGTTCTAGGTCTGGCTGGTTGGACTTTTTCGACCTTAATGAGTAAAGGTAAGCATCAAGAGGAAATTAAGGTAGAGTTGGCAAATATTTTTGAAAGCCTAAAGTATCTATCTACCTCTGTTACTGCTCTTATAAAGCTGTTGATGAAGGATTCTATTTCTTCTGCCAAAGAAGATGACTTTTCTTCTTTAAGTTCTAATGTTGTAGATCTATTAAAGATAGAAAAGAAAAGTAAAAAGGAAGCGGCGTAATTTCTGTACTTCAACAATTAGGTTTTTATTTATAAAGTTTTTTATTTTGTGATTTCAATTTTAGCTCCTTCTAATCCATGTAGGCGCCCCAGAGAACCATTCTCCTAGATCATCGTGATCTGGATTAAATGTTGAATGAGGATCTGAAGAATATAAATCTAGCCCATCCAGTAATTCATCTATTTGATTAGAGCTATGCTGCTTCCGTTGCATATGAGAGGCTTTTCTTAACCAGTCCGAGACGTTTTGATTCTTGGATGCATATTTATTGACATATATTCTTTCTTCAAGAGTAACTCCATTGCCCATAGCTATTCTGCTTAGTATCTCTTGTATTCGAAGACGTGAGGTTGTTGTTAACATGGCAAATCTCTATTTTTTTCTTTTTAGCTTGGAATAGATGAAGTGCAAGTTGAGCTCAGTCAAATTTAGAATAAATTTAATTAACTAGAACAGTCTGTATCAATTTTGATTGCTATTTGGCCTAGTTTCTATCTTAAGTTTTTGATGCAATTATTTTATTTTGGCAGAAATTTTGTCTTTGTTTATTTTTTTGATTTTTATCTCAAAGATTAATTTTCTGCTTTTGCATCGTATGAATAGTTTTTGAATGGTAGCTGTTGATAATTTTATTACTCGACTTGATTTTAGTTGGCTTTCTAGGTCCTGAAGAAAGCGATAAGCCCCCGTTCTTTAATTGTACGGAAAAACTATTTTTCAATTAATTTTGTGACTCATTAACTGTTATCTAACTCCATAGTAATTATTAGAAGGTTCTGCAATTGGTTATTCCTTACCAATTATTTTTTAAATGAAAATTTTTTTAATGTTTCTAATTCAATAACTTTTAAAGTGCTTTCCTCTGTTGCTTCTAGGACAATTAAAGGGGCTAATCCGTCTTCAAATGCTTCTTTCCAGCGAGGAGCACAGAGACACCAGTGATCGCCTTCTTTTAATCCTGGAAATCCCATTTGAGGAGATGATAGGTCGTTTCCTTGAGCTTTGCTGTAAGAAAGAAACTGCTCAGTCATAACAGCACAAACAGTATGCATGCCTTGATCATATATGTCTGTTCTACAAACCCCATCTCGATACCATCCAGTCATTGGGTCGCAACCACAAGATTTCAGTTCAGTACCTAAAACATTTTTTTGCAACATAGATGATTTAATCCTTATAACTACATTATGACTCGATACAATTATTTCTCAAAGATCTAATGTCAGTAATGTATTAGATGAGTGCATCTCCTCAATGCTTTAGTGACTAACTTCAAGTGGAAGTTGTAGGTCTGAATTTAAAAAAACTCTCTACTTTCCTTTTTTCATAATCCTTGGACTTGCCTTGTCACATGAATGCAGTACACTAGTACTAGCTTTAGACTTATGCAGGTGGAAGTTCTTTCTATTCTTTTGGTTTTGCAATCTATTCTTGTGATTACTTCAGGTAAGGTTTCATCTACGTTGTCTAATTAAGTCTCTTTGAATTTTTCGACTATGGGTTTCGGGTGTTTTTGTTCGCTATTTCACTCCCGTTAGGATAGCTTTGTGGCAAGATTTCATTGCTCTTAATTTATGAAATCTTCTGCTCAGCGATTTAATGGTTTGATGGCGATGTTAGGTGCTTTCTTGCTGGTCTTAGCGCGTATGCAACTACCGGACAAATAAATTTCAGGTATTAATTAAATTATCCATCAAAAATTGTTGAATATGTCTTTCGATAATCAACTAGTTTTTGATGAACAAATTTAAGAGATAGTCAATTGGTGAAAAAATTAATTTATGCTGCTTTCTTTTGATTTCCCTAATGAAGGGACATTCATTCCGTCATAATTTGCTCCAACGATTACTTCTGTTATTGCAAATAAACCAATAAATACGATTCCTATGATTGGGGCTGTTGGTGCGGGGGGGATAGTAAGCCACTAAAAACTACTAATCATGAAAGTGAAATTAGAAAGTTTTTTTACCGACATAATCCACGTAACGCGTATTTTCATGCAATTTCTGTCTTTTTTTTTATTTTTCTCGATTCCGGTCTTCAAGTTCAAGTTAATGTTCGTCTTTCAGTTCAAGCATAAACTTTATTTAGATTGGATTTCTCTAAATAGTTTTACTGCTTGCCTCAACAATAATCAAATCTTTTTTCTTTAGAAAATTGTTGCTTAAGTTACCGTAATCTTTCATTTTTAGGCTATTGTTTAATTACGTTTATCTAAGGAGGTGATCCATTGTCGCATCTACCAATCGGTCAAGAGTCAATGGAAATGAGAAGACTTTTTTATTCTGTTGCTCCTGCCTTGAAGGGTTTCATGATTAATAGATTTATATAGTTAACTTTATCTATTGATTTTTGAGCCAGCTTTTCTAGCTGGCTTTTTTTGTTCTACTCTCTTTTTCAGGAATGCTTTAAGCAGCATTAACCTGTAGACTCTCTATTTTCTATAATTATCTCTTGATATAAATTTGAAACAGGTTAGGCTTTAAAAAAATGATTCTTTAATTTCAATGTCTAATGAAGAAAAGATTGAAGTAGCCGAACAAAGGATAATTGAGTTAAAAACTTTAATCAGTCACTGGAAGACAAGTAATATTTCATCAAGAAAAGCTACTTCAGATTTTGTTGAAGCTATGCTTTCAGACAAGCATCAGTTGAAATCAGTAAATAAGTATTTTTAACTATTAATTTTTTTTCATTAAACAATAAAAAGAATTAATTCGCTTATAGATTAGATTCGACTAATATTCTTATTGATAATAAACTTTACAGTACAAACTTGGAAATTAATTATAATATTAAATATTTTTCATTAATTCAGTTAAATGAAAACGGGACTTTATTTAGGTGTAAAAGAATACTTTTGGAATAGTTTAAAAAGTATTACTAATACCTATAGTAATTTATCAGTTAACAATCTTGGAAATGGATATATAAAATGCTTTTGGGAAATTAGTTCGATTGATAATTGGAGAATTGAATTAAGTAAAAGTTGTTTTTATGCTATTAGATTATTTGATATCAGTAATAATAGAAATACACTTAATGCAACTTGCATTATGAAAGAGATTCAAGTAAGTAGATTTCAATCTTCTATTTCATTTCCTATTCCAATTAACAAGGGTTCATACTACTTCGAGTTTGGCTATCGTAAAAAAAATGGTGAGTGGAGAAAGCTTGCAATTCAAAAAATTAACTTGGGTTATAGGATCAAAAAAGTAATTCAAAATTTTGATCATGATAGTTGGTTTGATTCTAAATATAGAAGCGAAAATATTGATTTAATTCCTCATGAAAAGGCCTATCAACTTTCATTGCATCCTCCTATTGGTGGCTCTGAGCAAATATAAATATCAAATATTACATTTTTATATTTAGATAATATGAATTTAGACATTCCAATGATAAAAATTAACAACTAAAGGTTTTAGTAGTATTCAAATAGATCAAGTTTTAATTATCTGGAGACTTTAGAGTATGAAATAAAGAAAACTAGATATATCGGACATATTATTTCTAGAAATGAAAGACTAGCAAAATATTTTTTTTACGAGATAAATTAAAAATGAATATCAATTTTGATGATGAGAATTTGCATATAACTGAAATTCTAGATCAATGTATAGATTGGACTGTTTTTTGACGATTATTTTTTATTTAAAAAGGCTTTTGTTGTATCCCTTGCCTGGAGAAGAATCTGCTAGAAAAAGATTTATTTTTTCCGTTCCAAGCATTCTTTCAAAAACTTCTGTAGATTTACCTCGATCAATCTATGAAGATATTGTAAGTTGAATTTTGATTTTATCTAATAAAGATTCTTCTTATCTTTATCAATTTTGTATAAATTTAATTAAATTACTCTGTTTTAATTTTTTTGTTTTAGGCTTTATGCAGTTGTTGGTTGATTGTGTCTACTTATTTAATTACAGGAGCCAATAGAGGTATTGGTTTAGAGCTAGTTCGTCAGTTGAGAAATAGAGGAGAAGATGTAATTGCTACTTGTAGATCTACATCTTCAGAATTGAATTCTTTATCCGTAAGAGTTGAGACAGGCATAGATATCACTTCATTTGAGTCGGTGAAGAAGCTTAGAAAAAATTTAAACAATACGAAATTAGATGTTTTGATTCAAAATGCTGGAATCGCAGAAAAAAACTCTCTTTCTAATTTAGATCCACAAAGTATTGTTCATCAATTTGAGGTCAATGCATTAAGCCCATTATGTTTTGTACAATCAATGCTCAGCTATATGAGTCAATCTGGGAAAATCGCTTTAATTAGTAGTCGTATGGGCTCAATTGATGATAATACTTCTGGTGGTTCCTATGGATATAGGATGTCTAAAGTAGCTTTGTGTATGGCTGGTAAATCTTTATCAATAGATTTAAAGTCTCAAAATATTTCGGTAGGAATTTTTCATCCTGGTTTGGTTAGCACTCGCATGACAGGATTCACACCAAATGGCATTCAACCTAAAGAATCAGTTTTAGGTCTGATTCAAAGAATTGATGAATTGAATCTTGGTAATAGTGGAACTTTTTGGCATTCGAATGGCGAAATTTTACCCTGGTAAAAGTTTCAAGTATTTTCAATAAACTAGAAAAAGTAAATAATAATTTTTAAATTATATTCGACCTAATGTTTTTCTTAACTTTTTCACAAAGCTAATACCAACACCAGGTATTGTTAAAAGCTCCTCATCAGATGCAGAAATAATCGATTCTGGTGTCATGTAGCCAGCTTCATAGAAATTATTGCAATTTTTTGCCCCTATTCCTGGAATAGATGTAAGGTTTTCGCACCTATCTGAGATTGAATATTTTTGTTTTTCAAAAATATGAAAAATATTAGTCAGCTTTGTTTTTGTATTTAATAAAAATTTTTCGATGGACATTGTCATACACATATATAATTAAATATGCATGAAAAAAGTATTCTTGCAAGCATAAATATTTTCTTTTCTTGATTAAGTTACTCTTAACAACTCGAAAATGTATTCAAAAATACAAAAATATATTTGTTTTTCTTATAATTGAATTTGAATTCTATGAGTATTTCTTGATTGATCTTTCTATTGCTACTTGACTTTATAATTTGAGCCTGCAAATTATTTTTAGATGTAATTCCCTTCCTTTGTTCATAACTGTATGTGGCCAAAAAGGTGGAGTAGCTAAAACTTGTACTTCAATTCATTTAGCAAGTGTTTGGTCTTCACAAGGGAAAAATGTTTGTTTGGTCGATGCTGATAGGAATCGATCGGCTCTTGCCTATGGATCAAGAGGTAATCTCAAATTCAATATTGTTCCTGTAGAGGCAGCTGCCAAGGCGACGAGACTCTCAGAAATTGTGATAACTGATGGTCAAGCTAGTACTGATGAAGAAGAGTTGAAACATTTAGCAGCTGGGTCTGATCTTGTACTTTTACCTACGGCTCCAAAAGCAAGATCAGTTGAATTAACAGTCGAATTAGCATCTTTACTAAAGCAGTTAAATATTCCTCATGCAGTGTTAATTGTTAAGGTTGACTTTCGTCAAAAGAGAAATGCAAATGAAGCAAGAGAAGCTTTAGAAAAATTTGATTTAACCGTCTTAGATGGCCATATTCCTTTATTATCTGCCTTTGATAAAGCGGAAAATCAAGGAGCTGCCGTAATTGATGCTGTTGATGATAAAGGTCGATCCGATCCCCGGCGAATGTCAGGTTGGTCGGCCTATTGCTCCATCGCTAAACAAATTCAATGCCAGATTTCGAAGCACTTGTTAGACATCAACAAACCAGTCGCAGACCTTCCACTGAGCGCTTAAAAGTAGTTGAAAAAGTACCTGTTTCGATTCAAGAGCCTACTAATGATGGCAAAAATTTGAGTACCTTATTTTTTGGGTTTTTAGGTGGATTATGTGGATCAATTCTAGGAACAGGTCTAATTTTTTATCTTACATATAAAGAATTAATAGATTTTAAAACTTTGTTTTAAAATCTATTAATAACATTAACTTTTTATATTTTAGATAGATTTACTTTTATATATTTGATTCGTGCTTTCTTTTCGCAACTTCTACCATATCAAAAAAAGTATTAGACTGCTTGAGTAATTCTTGATAACTACCAAAAGCAATTATTTGTCCGTTCTTAAACTCATAGATGCAATCTGATCTTTCAATAGTAGATAATCTATGAGCAATTGTTATTATTGTGCAACGTCTACCTATAATATTAATAGCATTCATTACTTCTGCTTCTGTTCTATTATCTAAGGCACTAGTAGCTTCATCTAAAACTAATAATTTTGAGCGTTTATAAAAAGCTCTTGCTATTGCCAATCTTTGTCTTTGTCCACCAGATAATCTAATACCATTATCACCAACAGGAGAATATAAACCCATTGGCATTTCTGATACTAATTCTGCTAGTTGAGCGGCCTTCAGTGCATCCCAAACTCTTTTGATATCTATTTTTTCTTTATCTAACCCATATGCAATATTTTCAATAATATTGCTATTTAATAAATTAATCGATTGTGGCACGTAAGAACAACAATCTTGCCATGCAGGTACTTCTGTATTTGTAACTTCAACTCCATCTAATAATAGATTTCCATTTGTAGGCCTAAGGAGGCAAAGTAATTGATTCGCAGTGGTTGTTTTCCCACTTCCCGTTTCCCCAACAAAAGCAACTCTTGCACCAATTGGGATTGTAAGATTTATATTTTTTAAAGTGAATTCATTACTGTTGGGATATTTATAAAAAAGTTTTTCTAGTTTAATGTTATTTCTAGGCTCTATTCCTTTTTTTGTAGGGACTCCGATTGATAATTTTGTTAGCCTATTAGATGGAAGTTCTATTAATTTCAGGATTTCTTCTAGATCAGGAATTGATGCACGCATAGAAGTTAATGCTCTAAATAAATCTTGTAAAGGAGGTGTTAGTTTGAGAGCTGCTACTGCGATAGTTGCTAAAAAAGGAACTATCTCAATAAGTATTGATGCGTTTTGACCAGTTATATAAGGAATAAGACCTATGCCAAAGATCAATGTAATACCAAAAGGTTCTATTAAGGATCTAGGTAGCTCAGGTAAAACTTCAGCTTTCCAAATAAAAGGGAAGGCATTGTTAGCAGCTAATTTATATTTTTTCTCAAAATAAGATTCTGAGCTAGTAAGATGAACATCTATAATTGTCCTCATTGACTCAGTTAGAATGTTATTGGTTTCTTTCTCTAATTTTATTCTTTGACGGGAAGAATATCTTATAAAAGGTGTTACAAAAAATGATATAAATATATAAAATATCAATAGACTAATGATTAAATAAAGTGCTACCGATTTTGCTATAAAAAGAACAGCAATACATATAAAAGTAATCACACATAATCCGCTAGAAATCTGCAGAACTGGTCTTACTAGAAATTCTGAGACCCTTGAAATATTCACCAAAACTTTTGATGATAGATCAGATTGTTTTTTGTTTAAGAAAAATTCATATGGTTGAGACAGTAACTTTTTCTGAGCTAGCTCTGACAAGTCACGCCAAATTGCGACTCTAAGCCTTTCCTGTGCTCCTTTAAGAAACAATTTTGAAAATGAAGCTAACCAATTCATTGCTATATAGACCACTACAAGACTTAAGACTTTTGTTTTTGGATCTTCAGGTATGAAATTTTGAAATGGTAAAGGAGGTTGATTTGGCTGACCTATAAAGACTGTAAATAATCTAGAAACAATTCCAACTACAAGTACATCCACTAAACCAGTTAAGGCTGCAACAGGAATTAATTTTAATAAAGACGTTCTTCTTCTAACTGGTAGTGCCTTAAGTAGACGCACCAATAGATGATAAGTTTTGCTAGTGCGAATCATTTTATAAAATTACTTACTTTTTTGAAATTATTTATGCTGATTCAGACAGTTCCTTGGGTGTTTGGTTATGTGTTGTTTATGTCAATGCTAGGAAAGTTATGAAGAAAATTTAGAAGCTACACTTCAAGCATGATTAACTTTTTTAAATTTCATTATGATTTAAGGTTGATCTGCATTGAACTATATCTTACTATTTTTTAGCTATCATTGAATATCCTAAGAAGATAAATATAAGTAGTGGCAGAAAATAAATTATAATCATAAAACCAGATAGAAAAATAAAAAGACATAATAATATCAAAAATCCTATTAATAGAATTATCAAAAATCTTTTGATTCGGTTTAGCCAAAAAATACCCTTTATTTTTTCTAAGTTAATTTGTAGCTCTTTTCTTCTAATATATAATTCTTTTAATTTATTTTGATGCCAACTAATTGAATCCTCTAATTTCGTTTTGTAAATATTTTCTCCTATTTTTTCTAAAAAATTATTAGACTTTGAAAAAGTAGATCTTAATTTTACGAATTGTGCTTCAATAAGAGCCTTACTATTTTCTGATATTTGTTTATCTATTTCTATGATTTTTATACTAATTTTAGCTTGCAAGTCAAATTCTTCATTTGAATTGTATTTTTGAATTTTATGACTAACATTTTTATTATATTTAAAAAAATTATAAAAAAAATTTGCTCTTAACATTTGATTTACTATTATTTTAAATATAATACTATGCGAATATTATACCCATGTCTTCTATAGTTTTTAATGGGAGCTACATAACAAAAAGAAATTCAGGTATCGGAGTCGTTTCTAAGGATTTGATCAATTCTTTATCTGATTATAAAATAACTTCCCTTATTCCTAAAGATATAGGAATAAGAGGTGATATGTATATTCCTAATAACCTCTCTCCTGGGCAAGGTCTTAAAAGTCATTTGAGACGTTTGTATTGGCTTCAAACATTTGTTCCGAAAATAATGGATCACTTAAAAGCTGAATATTTTTTTTCACCTTTATTGGAAGCTCCATTATTTACTAATGTAAAATCAATTGTTTTGGCTCACGATGTTATTCCACTTAGATATCCTTCAATATCATTTTTAACTTTATATCATTTAGTTTATATACCCTTGGTTTTAAAACAATCAAAGGTAATTCTATGCAATTCTATTTCTACTGCTGATGATTTGAACCATTTTTATAAAGTGCCAAGGAATAAATTATTTCCAATTAAATTAGGATTTAATAATCAAAAATATTATCCAATCAACAAAATTCGAGAAAAATTCTTTCTTATCATTGGTAGACATAACCCGCATAAAAATTTGGAGAGGGTTATTAAGGCATTTTCAGTTGCTAAAATTAAAGATTATAGGTTAGTTTTTATAGGTTCCTTTGATAAAAGATATACGCCACGTCTTATAAAATTAATTGACTCATTAAATCTTAGAAATTCGTGTGTATGGAAAGGTTGGATTGATGATGATGAAAAATTATCATTATTAAACGAATGCCAAGCAGTAATCATTGCAAGTCTTTGGGAGGGATTTGGTCTCCCAGCTCTTGAAGCAATGGCGTGTGGCACTCCTGTTATAGCCTCAGAGAGAGGAGCACTTCCAGAAGTTCTTGGTTCATATGGTTATTTGGTTAATCCATTGAATATTCAATCAATAGCTTCTGCTATGAATGCAGTTGTAAATGATAAGACATGCTTTGAAAAAGGTCTTGAAGAAGGACCTGCAAGAGCTGCGTCTTTTAATTGGTTTGATACAGCTAAATCAATAGAACAAATTATTCAAAAAATCGATTAATCTTTCTTTTCTGCTCAAGAGAAACATTTTAATTTATGTTTTTAAAATTTAATATCTTTATTCTTTTAATTTTTTTTAAATCAGATTCATTTTCTTTGTTCCTTCATTAGTTGCAATTAAATTCTCTTTTACCTCTTATTTCATAAATTATAATTGCTATGATAATTAATTTATTCTTGTAGGAATGCCAAGTAAAAAATCTAAGAAAAAATTCACTTCTAAGATCACTGATATCACGGAAGAGAAAACAACAACTCCGAGAACTGCAAAAATTGTTCTTTTTGTTTTTGGTGTGGGACCTTTGATTCTTATGTGTTTATTTTTATTTTCAAATGGATTTTTTGCTTCCCCCTCATGATTATTGGTTCTTTAGTGTATTCAAAATCTTATTCTCTGAATAAATAATTAGATAATGCTTTTATTTATGTGTCATCTTTTAAGAACAAGATTTGTTTACTGATCGATATATCAATAATTTATTTTTTATTTCTAGCTAAGATTGGTTTTTATTAAATTCCTAATGCAACTCTATTTGGTTGATTGCCAGTTCCCTAATATTGAAAATCAAGTTGCAGCCTATAAGCAATTTGTTGAATTTTGGGAAAATGGAGAAATGTCGAAACAAGATAAATTTGATGGGTTTGAAATGCTTTTTCGTGTTCATGCTCCTGGGGAAGGACGTGTGGTCATTCTTTGCAAGGCAAACGGTGACAAAGAACTTTTTCTGCACTTTGCACCGTGGAGAGCGCAATTTGGTATCGACATGGAAATTACTCCTGTGATAAGTTGCCAAAATGTCGTTGACTATCACAAAGACTTATTTGAAAAAATGTCGTAAATTATATTTAATAAGTTTATTGATTATTAAGTTTAAAATTATATTAGTTAAACTAAATTATTCATCGATTTGATAATGCATTCCCGCTAGACCATACAGATTTTAATTTGGTTCGATTTTTGAGTAATAGGATCGGAAGGCTAGCTAAAATACCTAATGAGATTAGTGCAAAGGAGTCGGTTGTAAATCTTGCAACCCCCCATTCTGAAGAAGCTAACCCGATAATAGTTAACTGCATAGAAATACCTATTAAATAGGATATAATATTATCAGATTATTTATTATGCATTCAATTATTTATTAAAAATTATTGTAAATATAATATCTGTAAGAACTTTTGAAATTTAATTTTTATTTTATGAAAGCCAGATACCACCGCTTTTTATAGCATCTAAAAAGTTATTTGAGTTTCTTTCCTTATTAATAGATAATTCTTTTTCATTTGCTATTTTGTTGTTTCTAATATGTGGTTGATATTTTCCTGTGAATCGAAGTTTTGAAAATATTGATTTTGCTTTGAGCCTTGCAAAAGCAACCATGCGAATAAATACGATTAACTATTTCATAGCAACTTCAACAAGATAGTTGATTTTTCATAATCTTCCTTTTGGGATTGCTATGATTTTTAAAAAAATCAATTTTCAGCCTTCATTGGAGGTAATCAGTAATTCTAATTTTTTGCCTTAAATTACTTCCAATAATTGCTGAAACCAGCTCAAATGAAATGTTCAAAATCCAGCGTCCATAAATCAATTGGACAATATGTGGCCTATATAATTCATGCCTAATTGGACTAGATCAGCTATAAAGAATTGAAATTTATAGAGCTTTATGCGTCGTTTTTTATTTCTTGCACTAATAGCTGGAATTTCTATCCCAATAATTGCTTGTAGTCCAAAAAAGCAAACATCCCTTGAACCTGTGAGAGTGGAAACTCTTCTTAGTGCAACTGAATCGTGGAATGGAGACTCTTTTAAATATCCAAGAGGGCAAGCAGAAATGAAATTCGAGAAAATAACTGCTCAACCTGGTTTTAAAACACCTCTTCATTTACATCCACAGCCTGGAATTATTTATGTACAAAGAGGCACTCTTTATTGTGAGACTAGTGACGGACAATCGTTGATAAGAGAGGCTGGTGAAAGCTTCGCTTCATCTCAGGATACCGTTCACTACTGTCAAAATAATGGTAATGAAGAGATGGTGGTTTTTGTTGCCTCTGCAGGAGCAAAAGGCAAAAAAACAACTGTTCCTACGGAATAAATGAAACGTTTATTAATTGAATAAAGAAGTTTGACACCCGATTGCTATCGGAACCAGAAGGGCTGACTTAGGCCAGTCCTTTTTTATGCTTTTGTGACCATTAAGAATTGCTTTTGACGAGAAATATTGGATTTTGCCCCCGCTTTTTGGAAGATATTTGATTTTTAAATTTTGTCCCCGTTTTTGTCCACCAAGACTTATTTTGCCTTTTTATTAAATCTTGAGAATCGTTGCGCTGCAATTAAAAAGGACGCCTTCCAGCTTCCATGGATCAATTGGGTAATAAGGCTAATTCCTAACTAGAAAAGATTTATCTCAGCCAACCAAAAGCGATACCATCATTGTCTTGATCTATTGAGTTACTTGAGCCCTTGTATTAATTCAGACTTCTCAAATTTTTTGCAGTGGATACAATCGAGATTCATACAGTTTCAAATTAATGCTGCAAAAGATCTTCAGCCTTTTAGCCTGCATGGCTTTCGCCTTGATGAGCTTTGCGCCGATTGCTATGGCAGTTGATGAGAAGCCTCCGGTAGATGTACAAGAACTTTTCACCAGCACAAAACCAATTTATGGAGAGTCTTTCACATACCCTGAAGGCAAAGGGGAAATGCGTCTTTATAAAGTTGATGTTCAACCAGGAGGCGTTGTGCCTCTTCATTTCCATGAGGCACCATTAACTAGTTATATCGAAGAAGGTCAATTAACACTGAAGACTAAGAAAGGTAAGAGCACCACTTTCCGGGAGGGAGATTCTTTTGTTTTATCAGCTGATACTCCACCCCATACCATGGCTAATAATGGAAAAGTACCAGCAGTGATGTGGGTGACTGTTGCAGCCGCTGAAGGAATTCCTACACTCACGAATGTTGAAGGATAATTAATTTGGTTGACAGCCGATTGCGATCGGAACCACAAGGGCTGACTTAGGTCAGTCCTTTTTTGTGTTTTGAGACGATTGAGAATTGCTTTTCAGGAGAATTATTGGATTTTCCCGCACTTTTTCCCGCACCTTTCCTACTAATGTTTTCCCGCGCTTTTTCCCGCAACTTTATTTTTATGATTTTTTGAGATTATGAGACTCCTTCTGCTGGAAAGAGAGTGAGGCCCTCGCAGGCCTCGTGGATCACTTGGGTAATAAGGCTGATCTAACCCCATCTCCGTAAAAAGATCAAGCAGCAACAGGGGCTGTTTGACGAGAGAAACTAACTATGTTGTTAGCAGTTATGGTTTTGCTCTGACCGAGCAGGCTTCAGTCACTCGCCTGATACCTCGTCGAAGCCATTGCAGCCCCATTGATGGAGCTGAGCGGAATCGAACCGCTGTCCGAGATACTGGTGTGAATCACCTAGTCCATTCGAAAATAGACACATATATTCTGACAGATTTTTTGGGATTAATCGATTAGGGTTTTAAAAAGATTGTGATCGTTTTCAAAACTGGAAAATAATGAAGCTTGTAGCATCTATTTCGCAAGGTCTTGAAAAAGAGGGTGCTCAAGAGTTGATTGAACTTGGAGCTCATGGAGTTAAAGCTTCAAGGAGATGTATAAGATTTGAAGCTGATTTGGCATGTGTATATAGATTACATCTTAGGTCTCGCTTGGCTTTTAGATTTTTAAGAGAGATTGCGAGATTTCCTTGTATTGGTCCTCTTGAACTTTTTGGCGGTATTCAAAGTTCAATTGACTTGGAAAATTGGCTACTGCCAAATAAAAGTTTTCGAGTTGATGTTACAGGATTTGGAGAAGGTTTATCACATACGCATTACACCGCCTTGCAAGTCAAAAACGCAATTATTGATTTGCAAAGAGAACGATGGGGGTTGCGTTCATCAATTGATTTAAAAAATCCAGATATTTGTTTTCATCTGCACTTAGCAAATAATGAAGCTGTTTTTAGCGTTGACGCTAGCACCTCTAGTCTTCATAGAAGAGGATATAGGCCAGCTGTTGGCATGGCTCCAATTAAGGAGACATTAGCTTCAGGTTTAATGCGAATGACTGGATGGGATGGAACTAATAATTTGGTAGATCCATTATGTGGTTCCGGAACATTCTTAATTGAAGCAGTTAACACTTTGCTTGGAATTGCATCAGGCTTGGATAGGCAGTTTTTGTTTGAAAATTGGCCAGATTTTGATATTTCTATTTGGGATAGAGAATTAAAAATGGCAAAGAAGAGGAGAACTTTTAATGGGAAATTACCAAAAATAATCGGTTGTGAATATGATACTTTCATTGCCAACTCTGCCATTGATAATGTTAGGAAAGCAGGCTTAGAAAATTACATAAAAATAATTAACTGTCCTTTTCAAGAATATAAATTGCCAACAGGATTAGGACTTTTAATTTGCAACCCTCCTTATGGAAAAAGATTAGGAGATGAAAATCAATTGCCTAGTCTTTATAAACAATTAGGTGAATATTGTAAAAAACATGCTTCTGGTTGGGAGCTATGGTTACTTAACGGAAATCCCGAATTAAGTAAGTATATAGGGATGAAGGCAAATCGTCGTTTCCAAGTAAACAATGGTTCTATAGATTGTCGATGGTTGAATTATAAAATTAAATGATTTAATTTTTTCCTAAAACAGCTTTTGTGGTTTTTGCAATTCCCTCCAAGGTTTCTGGAAGATAAGGACCTTTTGCTAGATATCCTCCAATTCTTAGACTCATGCCTGCTAAGCAAAGATTGATAAAAACTAAAACCATAATTGTAGACTTAGTCTCAAATGCAAGTAGGTCTTTAATCCAAAGTCCAAGAATTAATTCTGAACCAATTAGGGCAAATAACATTAATACTCCTCCTGTAGCCAAGAAAATCCCACCACTTATTAGGCGGCGCTTTTCTCTATCCATTTCTTGCAGTGCAATTCGCACATGAAGATCCATTACCGAACTAGCAAGTGCAGTAACTCTTGCTGCAGCTCCTAGGCCTTTTTTACGTTCTGAATTAGACATTAATTTCTTCTGCCTCCGCCTAGAAGTATGCCAAATAAAACACCAATTCCAGCAGCGACTCCAATAGCTAAGAGAGGCCTTTTTCTCACTGGCTTTTCAATCCGGGGTCTTAATGTGCTGTTTAACTCATCAAGTATATCTTCAAGCTGTTTTTCTAGTGGCTCCAAAGATTCTGCTAATCCTTTAGTAGTGTCAGTTGCAGAATGAACAATTTCTTCTAATTGTTCTTTTACGCCAAAACTATTATTACCTGAGTGTGTTGATATTACATTAATCAAATCATCAAGGCTTCCTTTAGTCGCTTCTATTGTATGTCTAGCTATATCTGGCCATCGCTCTTGAATTTTGGGGAGTAAATTTTCAAATTGTTCAGTGAACCATTGCTCTGAAGACTTTTCAGCAATAGCTTCTTCAGTTTGAACTGAATTTGAGGATTGAGAGAATGAGGAATTCACTTATTCCATAAACCTAAAGGTTTACTAAAGAATAGAGAGATATTGTCCTAATCGAAACCCCTAATTGAATTGAATTTTTAAAAGTGATCTCATAGAAGCGCCTATTTTGGAGCTGTAAATGTTTTAATCCACAATTTCATGAGAATTTTTCGTCGTCTTTGATTACAAATATTGCTATTCGAATACTTATAGTGCTAAACGTCTTTTGTAACTCCTTAACAACCCATGGGCGTCGGAATTTCATCAATGGTTTTTGCTTCTAATACAATCCCTACTGATTTTGGCTTAGTATTAGCTGCAATAGCAGGTGCTGGAAGCCTTCTTTTAATTGCTTTAAGATTTGTACCAGAGGCTAAAAGCTAAAAGGTTTTTAGTTTAGTAATGTTTGTATTAAGGGGACTTGTTCCCTAGAGAATTTTCATGGAAACTTCTCTAATATTTTCTTTTGTTTTTTATTGAATACTCCTAGCCCCAAACAACCTTACAGGTGGGTTTTATTGAGACATATTGGTGCACCTGATGATTCAAGAGGTATTCATTTTGATTTACTCTTAGAGGATAAGAAATTTTGTAGAACTTGGCGCTTAATCGATATTCCTTTAGTTGATGGACCACAAGTAAATTGCCTTCATATCTCGCCTCATAAGCTTGAATGGCTGAATATTAAAGAAAAGATTATTTCTGGTAATAGAGGTGTGGCAACTAGAATTAAAAAAGGTATTTTTTGGAATGATCTCCCAAGCAACGAAAAAAATTTGATAAATTTTTCGCTTACTTGGGAAGGTGATGAGGTTGACTTATTAATAGTTGAAAATTATTGCAGAATTATCAGTAAAAGGTCTAATTATTGCTTGTGAATGAGGGGGGCTTGAGTTTCTCTGATATTTCGCTAAGGTCATTCATATCATGGATGCATTCTGTTGGTCCATATCAACCATGTAGATTTGTCCCATTTTAAGTCCTTTGGTGGATCGATGTCGATTCCACTGGAAGAGGGCTTTACTGTGGTAACAGGTCCAAATGGTTCAGGTAAAAGCAATATCCTTGATGGCGTTTTGTTTTGTTTAGGCCTTGCAAATAGTCGAGGCATGAGAGCAGATAGGTTGCCTGATTTAGTTAATAGTGGCGTATTAAAAGCTGGTAAATCATCTGAAACTAAAGTAACTGTCAAATTTGATCTAACTGACTGGGAGCCTGATGAAGCAGAAGATGGAATAGATCCGATTGAAGAAGGACCTTGGATTAAGCCTGGTCAAAAAGAATGGGTAGTATCAAGAAGATTAAAAGTTATGCCTGGGGGCTCATATGCTTCTACTTACACCGCCGATGGTGAGACTTGTAATTTACAGCAATTGCAAACTCAATTAAGGCGTCTCAGGATTGATCCGGAAGGTAGCAATGTTGTTATGCAAGGAGATGTTACTCGAATTGTCTCCATGAGTAATAAGGATCGTAGAGGATTAATAGATGAGCTTGCTGGTGTTGCTTTATTTGATACTCGTATTGATCAAACTCGTTCAAAGTTAGATGATGTTTACGAAAGGCAGGAACGTTGCCGTATTGTTGAACAAGAATTGAATCTTTCAAAACAGCGGTTACAGAAAGATTGTGAAAAAGCAATTTTATATAAAGATCTAAAAAATCAATTATTGCTTGGTAGACAGCAAGAATTAGTTTTGTCCTATGAAGATGCAAAAAAGGGTTTAGAAAAATTAGATATAGCTCATAAGGAATTGATTAAGAAAGAAGAAATAGATTCAAAAAAATTACTTAATCATGAAAATAACTTAAAAAATTCTATCGATGAATTGCAGATATTGCAAAAAAAAGTTAAAGAACTTGGTGAAGATCAATTGCTAGCAGTGCAAGGCAAAATTGCAGGAATAGAATCTCAGTATAGAGAGCTAGAAAGACAGGGAATTACTCATAAAAATGAAGGAGAAAAATTACAGTTATATAGAAATAATCTTTTAGATAAAAGAAAGGATTATCAAACTGAATTACAATCAAAAATTGATGAAATTAATCCTAAGGATTTAGAAGAGGCTGAGTTCAAGTGTAAAGAAGCTGAGGCTTGGGTGGAATCTTCAAGAAGGAAGCTTTCAGATGTGGCTGGACGTTCTGGGATTTGGATAGAAAAACATCAGCAAGCAAGAAATGATATGAATCAAATTAATATGCAATTAGGTCCAAAAAAATTAGAAAAACAAAGTATTGAAGAAAGTTTATTACAATTAAATGTAATTTTACAAGAGTTAGAGAGCGATCAAAAAGCTGATAAAACATCTAATAAGAAAGTACATATAGAGATTCAAAATTTAAATAAAGAATGGGAAAATATTTTAGATTTAATTGCACGTCAAAAAGCAGAATTTCAGGAAATAGTTTCTGAAAAAAGTATACAAGAGCGCACTAGATATAGATTAGAGAAAGAACAATCTAAGCTTCAAAATGATATTGCTCGTTTAGAAAGCAGGAAAGAAGTTATAAATGACAGCCGAGGAACAAGCGCATTAACTTTGTTATTGGAATCTGGTTTAGATGGTATACATGGACCAGTAGCTAATTTAGGAGAGGTAGAAGATCGCTACAGAATTGCCCTTGAAGTTGCTGCTGGAGCTAGACTTAGTCAGGTTGTAGTGGAGAATGATCGAATTGCTGCAAAAGCAATAGATCTTTTAAAAAGAAAGAGAGCTGGAAGATTAACTTTTTTACCTCTTAATAAAATTATAAAAAATTCTCAAAAAAAATCTGAAGTTTTTCAGAGATCAGTGGTTACTAACCTCAATCGAAATTCTGGTTTAATTGGACAAGCAATTGATTTAATTCAATTTGATCCTATATATAAAAATGTATTTGGATATGTCTTTGGGGATACAGTTGTATTTTGCGATTTGTCATCAGCTCGTGATCAAATTGGACTGAAAAGATCTGTTACTTTAGAAGGTGAATTGTTAGAAAAAAGTGGCGCGATGACTGGAGGCAGTTTAAATAATAGGTCATTAGGTTTAAGTTTTGGACGAATTAAAGACCAAGACGATTTTGATCCGTTAAAGGATCGATTATTAGAACTTGGTGAGACTTTAGTAAATTGTCAAAAGAAAGAGAATGAATTAATTAATAAGTTGGATCATTTAAGAAATGATTTAAGTAAACTAGAACAGAAAAAAGCAGCTTTAGATGCTGAAAGAATAACTTCTAAAAGATCAAATTCACCATTATTAGAGCGTCAAAGTCTTCGTGAAAAAAGAATTGAAGATCTTCTTACATCAAAAAAAGATCAATTAGCTCAATTAGAATCAATTAATTTAATTATTAAACCTTTAGAAGTTGATTTATTAAAAATTGAAAGAGAACAAAAAATGATAGATAAATCAAGTGACTCGTCTGTTTGGTCTCAATTACAAAAGGAACTTGAAGATGCGGATAGGAATTTCCTTGAATTGAGAAATAATAGAGATGAGATTTTAAATAAACAATCACAAAATAAGCTTGCTATCGAACGTTTAAATGATCAAGAAAACTCTTTAAAAACCGAAGAAAAACGGTTAAAAGATTCAATAGAAACTCTTGCTGCTGCTCATATGAATTGGCGTGAGCAAAGCAGCCAAATGAATATAAATCGGCAAGATTTGATTAATGAACAAAAACAATTAGAAACTCGCTTCGGCGAAAAACGAAGTGAAAGAGATTCTGTTGAAGCTGATGTAGCTAAAAAACGATTGATTGTGCAAGAACTTCAATGGAGTCTTCAACGTCTAAGAGAAGATCAAAACAATATGCAGGAAGAGATACGTATGGAAAATATTCGTTGTAATGAATTACAGAAGAAACTTCCGAAACCTTTACCGTTGATTTCCGATGAAATAAGAGCAAATGGTCTGGCAGCTTTAATTTCTGATTTAGAAGTTTTGCAGAAAAGAATGGAACAATTGGAACCTGTAAATATGCTTGCATTAGAAGAATTAGCGAAATTAGAAGTAAGGCTGAATGAACTTGAAAAGAGACTGCAAGTCCTAACTGAAGAAAGAGCTGAGCTATTGCTTCGCATTGAGACTGTTTCAACTTTGCGTCAGGAGGCATTTATGGAAGCTTTTAAAGCAGTAGATGTACATTTTCGCGAAATTTTTGCAAGTCTTTCGGAAGGAGATGGACATTTACAACTTGAAAATCCTGATGCTCCTCTAGAAGGTGGATTGACTTTGGTTGCTCACCCAAAAGGTAAACCTGTTAGAAGGTTGGCAGCGATGTCAGGTGGAGAGAAGTCTTTAACTGCTTTAAGTTTCCTTTTTGCACTTCAACGTTTTAGACCCTCCCCTTTTTATGCCCTTGACGAAGTCGATAGTTTTTTGGATGGGGTAAATGTTGAAAGGCTAGCTGCTTTAATTGCTCGGCAAGCTGAACAGGCACAATTTCTTGTAGTAAGTCATAGGAGACCTATGATTGGAGCCTCAATGAGGACTATTGGCGTTACACAAGCTAGGGGTAATCATACTCAAGTTGTTGGGTTGCCAATCGCAGCTTGATTGAATTTACTAAGATGCGCCAATATGGTTCTACTAATTTCATTTCTGCTTATTTGAGTTGACCAACACTCAAGCCCAACAAGAATCAACACCTGCTGTACCTAGTGACAGACTATGGCTTCGTTCTGAGTTGATGGGGACTCAGGTGATTACTCGTGATACTGGACGCAGATTAGGTCTGGTTGGAGAGGTCGTTGTAGATATTGATCGTAGAGAAGTTATAGCTCTGGGCCTAAGAGATAATCCGTTAACACGTTTTTTACCTGGATTACCAAGATGGCTTCCTCTGGATCAGATTCGGCAGGTTGGTGATGTAATTTTGGTTGATACATTAGATTCTTTAAGTGAGAACTTTGTTCCTGAAAGATTTAATAAAGTTATCAACTGTCAAGTAATCACTGAATCTGGAGATCAGTTAGGGCGAGTACTAGGATTTTCTTTTGATATCGAAACTGGAGAACTAATGA
>QCIR01000022.1 GCA_003216575.1 Prochlorococcus sp. AG-402-M23 | reverse complement strand
ATATGATTCTGCGAAATCAGGATTAATTTTAATTGCTTTTTGGAGATATTGTTCTGCTTCTTGTAATTTGCCCAGTTCTTTGAGAATATTTCCTAAACTTAAATAAGCATTTACAAAATTAGGATTAATTTTAATTGCTTTTTGGAGATATTGTTCTGCTTCTTGTGATTTATCAAGCGCTCTTAATATATTTCCTAGATTGGAATATGCATTGGCGAAATTAGGATTAATTTTAATTGCTTTTCGAAGATATTGTTCTGCTTCTTGAGATTTTCCAAGTTCATTCAAAATGCTTCCAAGATTGGAATACGCCTCTACTAAATCAGGTTTGATTTCAATTGCTTTCCGAAGATATTGTTCTGCTTCTTGAGATTTTCCAAGATCTTTTAATATTATTCCATAATTACAAAAAACTCTATGATCATTAAAACCTTTATTAATGAAGTATTGATAATATTTTGCAGCTTCTTGAATATTTCCCTCTGAATGAAACTTTAATGCGTTATTAATTATTTGATCCTTCGATGGGTTCGAAGGATGATTAGTCTTAATAGTAATATTTTCTTGATTTCCCTCTAAAGGAAATGGAACTGTAAATGTTTTTATCTCAGTGAATTTATTCTTTCGTTGTTCTTGTTCTCCTGATTTTTCCATATATTTTATTTCTACTAAAAACCAATAAAAAATCATCTATATACATATCCTTTCTAGCTGATCTATGCCTCCTTAAGATTTCCTCTTAATAATTTGCGACGACAATGCCTCAAATGCTGCTTTTATCTATTGATTATGAACTCGCTATTATTATAGAGAAAGAACCATTTACACTATCTCGCACTTAATTGGCATCGAGATTAAAGAAATGGATCACTGCAAATATCGAAAGAAGTAGCTCGTGATTTATCGAGATGAATACTACAATCCTGAAACAGAAGATAGAGGTATTATAGAACTTATTACCTGTAAGCCCGGAATGGTCCACTCGGTACTGTCAAATCCTCTTTGAACCACAGTTAACAAGGTTTAGGAATTAGCTGCTTAGTGGAGAATGAGATCTAGATCTATTGCTATTGCTGTCTTCTTCGCTCTTCTATGTCTTGGAGAGATTTATGGACACAACCAAGTCAAAACAGCTGATGACTACCTTGATCAAGCAGAGCTAATCATAAAGAATGAAAATTATATGCCTCTTCTAGAAAACAAAAAAGGTGAAAAAGATAAGTTTCTCCAACTTGTCAATCAATCATTACAGCTAGAAGAAAGTGCTAGAGCTTTTCTATTTAGGATTTGCTAGACATATGGCCTTTGACTCAGATAGCTATAAAGATTCAGTTCATTACTATGATTAAGCTCTTGAATTAAAGCCAAAATATATTCGAGCTTTGATTGGTTTAAGTTCTGCTAACTTGGTTGGTAAAAATACTAAGGAGTGCACTAATAGTACTGATCAAGTATTAAAAATTGATCCTCAGAACAAGATAACTGAAAAAATTGGCAGAAATTGTAAGCCATCACTTGATAAAGACACCCTCAACGCTAAATAAATATCACTTAAATATCTGAGCTGACATAACGACATAGAAGGGACATAGAAGACCCAATATCCCCCTCCAGAAAGTAGCCATAATAAAAAGTTGAATACTCGCTAATGAAGAGTGAGTCCTAGTATCAGAAATGAGTTTAAAGGCATTCTAAAAAGTTATTCACATTTTTCTTTGGCTTGTTTGTTTTATCATCGTTGATCATAAGATCTTCCAAAAATAAGTTTGACAAAAGTGTATTTAAAGACACTTAATTTTTCGATTTTATTGACTTTAAAACTTTTTTGTATTTTTAGCTACCTAACAAAAACAACTCTTGAATCATATTTTATTAGGTTAATTTGAGGTTGAAGTGTTTACAGATTATCAACCTAAGAAAGGATATGATGAATACTTTTCTTCTGAAGATTTTTCTCCGAGGACATCACTTGAACCCCTTCTCTCCTCCCTAGGAAAGATAGGTTTAGATCAGTTAAATATTAGTCATGAAATTGCAAGGAAATTACTTCTTCGTCACGGAGCAACCTTTCTTCTTAACGACTCAGGTAAAAAGGGATCCGAAAGGATTCTTCCCTTTGATCCTTTGCCACGAGTAATTAGTTCTTCGGAATGGCTAGATTTAGAAAAGGGGCTGATTCAGCGACTGGAAGCAATAGATTTGTTTTTAGCTGATGTATATGGGAAGCAACAAATAATAAAAGATAGAGTTATTCCAAGAGAACTTATCGAGAGTTCTGATGGTTGGCGACCACAAATGCAAGGGTTTGTCCTGCCATTAGGAAGATGGTGCCATATCTCTGGCCTAGATCTTATTAGAGATGGAAAAGGAAACTGGCACGTTCTAGAAGACAATCTTCGCTGTCCTTCCGGAGTTGCATATTTCCTGGAAAATAGATTAGTTATGAAAAGAATTTTCCCCAGCCTTTTTACTGGGAGGATTGTTAGACCTATTGATGACTACCCTTCTTATTTATTGAAATCACTTCAGGAATTAGCAGTGTGGACTGATAATCCGAAAGTTGTTCTATTGACACCTGGAGTTTTCAATAGTGCCTATTTTGAACATAGTTATTTGGCTCAACAAATGGGAGTTCAATTAGTTGAGGGAAATGATTTAGTTTGTCAAGATGATAATGTTTACTTAAAAACTACTTCTGGGATTAGGAAAGTAGATGTTATCTATCGTCGAATAGATGATGATTTTTTAGATCCTACATTCTTTAGACAAGATTCAATGTTAGGAGTTCCAGGGCTTCTTAAAGTAATGAGTAAAGGTAGAGTAGCCATTGCGAATGCCCCTGGGACAGGATTAGCTGATGATAAACTAATTTATACTTTCGTACCTGATATGATTAAATATTATTTAAGAGAGGAACCACTAATCAATAATGTTAAGACATACCTATGCGCAAGAGAAAGCGATCTTAATTTTGTACTTAATAACCTAAAAGATCTAGTTATCAAAAGCGTATCTGAAGCAGGTGGTTATGGAATGTTAATTGGTCCACATTCATCTCAAATAGAGATTGACAACTTTTCGGCAAAAATAAAAGCAAATCCAAGAAATTATATAGCTCAACCAACTTTAGAATTATCTACTGTTCCTTCACTTAGCGATGGTGAAATTTATCCCTGCCATGTTGATTTAAGACCCTATGTTCTTCGAGGCAAGAATACTTGGGTAAGCCCCGGAGGACTAACAAGAGTTGCCTTAAAAAGAGATTCCCTAATAGTTAATTCCTCTCAAGGAGGAGGGTGTAAAGATACTTGGGTGGTTACCCAATAATATAAATGTTACTTAGTAGAGTTGCTGAATCACTTTATTGGATTAATAGATATTTAGAACGTGCAGAAAATATTTCTAGATTTGTTGAAGTTAGTGAATCAATGGCTCTTGATTGTCCTCCTGGCAGTGCAGAACCTTGGTTACCTTTAGTTGATGCAAGTGGAGATAGAAATGCATTTGATAAGAGTTATATAAATAAAACGCCTAGTGATGTAATAAGCTTTCTTATTAAAGATCGAGACAATCCAAATAGCATTATAAGTTGCATTTGCATGGCAAGAGAAAATGCAAGACAAATAAGAGACGTTATTACTTCTGAAATGTGGGAACAAATTAATAGTTTATATTGGAGTATTCAGGAAGGGGAAACTCTCTGGCATCAACCTGCACAAGAACAATTATTTGAAATAAGAAGAGGTTGTCAATTATTTTATGGAGTGACAGATGCTACTTTTAGTCATGATATTGCATGGAATTTTAGTAGATTAGGAAGACTAATCGAGAGAGCTGATAAAACTTCAAGAATATTAGATGTAAAATATTTTTTACTTCTACCAAATCTACAAGAAATCGGAGGTGCGATAGACGAGCTACAGTGGATTTCTTTATTACGATCAGCTGGCGCTTATCAAATGTTTAGGAGATCTGAACAAGGAGCAATCACTCCTAATGCAATTGCTAGATTTTTATTATTAGATCCCATTTTCCCAAGATCTGTTAGGTTTTGCCTTGAAGGTGTGAAACAATCATTGGGGAAAATTCAAAATTCTCCTATCTCCGGCAAGCCAAATGATTTGGAATGTTTAATAGGTTTATTGCTATCAAAATGGAGCTTTATAAGAATCGATCAACTAATTAAAAATGGTTTACATGAAGCCATCGATAGTCTTCAAATTGATTTAAATAAATTACATAATCTAATACATGATTTTTATTTTATTAATGAAAGAACATCTAATATTAAATCGTTACAAGAATGAAAAAGAAAATAATCCATGAACTTGCTTATACCTATGAAAGTTTTGTATCACTTAATGAGCATTTGATTTGCTTGAAACCTAGGTCAAACTGTTTCCAAAAATTATATAATTTTAACCTTGAAATTCTTCCTAATTCTCATTCAATATTACCTTTGATCTCGGCCAATGGGGATGATATATATAAAGTATCTTTTACTGAACCAACTCAGTCTCTTATTATCAGGGCAGAGAGTGAAATAGAAACAAAGAATCACCCAAATATATATCAATTAAAGAATGAGAATGATTTAAGTTTGCCCTTCAATATTGATAGTGTTAATAGTTCATTAAATGGATTTGTTGAAGGATGGTTCCAAAATGGACAACATGATCCATCCGCTATTCAAATTGCTCAAGAGGCACTAGTCGGTATAGAGAATAATGTTTTAGAGTTTTTATATCAATTAATTGAATTGATAAAGGAAAGAGTTAAATATACACCAAGGCATCTTGGACCAGCATGGTCCTCAGGAAGAACTCTTAGCGAGAGAATTGGTTCTTGCAGAGATTTAGCGATCTTGTTAATGGAGACTTGTAGATGTGTTGGTATACCTAGTCGATTTGTTAGTGGTTATCAATTCATGGATCAACCTACAGAAAAATATGAACTTCATGCTTGGACTGAAATTTTTATACCTGGTTTTGGCTGGAGAGGATTTGATCCAAGCGGTTGTGGACTAATTAATGACAGATACATCACCTTAGCCTCTGCTTCCAAGTCGGATCTTGTGGCACCAGTTAGAGGAAGCTTCGTTGGTACTCCCAATTTAAAAAGTGAATTAAAGTGGGATATTCAAATTATCTGAATTTCATAAAAAATGTTGAGCTAGTAGACGTTTTATAAATAATATCGATCACTAATTTCTCGAAGCATCTCAAGGGGCTAAATAACATTCATATGTTTTCAAAGATAATTAAGTCGACCTTACAAGTCACAGAAAAAAAGAAAATATACTTTGCTAGCTTTTAGTAATAGAAACCTGATTGAAATAGAATAAAGAAATAGGGGTGAGAATGTTATGCCATCCACACACCATCCACACACCATCCACACATCGCAATATCACTAAGATCCCATGGCATCACAAGAAATTAACTATTGGCTAATGAAAAGTGAGCCAGATGCTTACAGTATTAAAGATTTAGAGAATGAGAAAGAAACTCTCTGGGATGGAATTCGAAATTATCAAGCTAGAAACTTTATGCGATCTATGAAAATAGGAGATCAAGCATTTTTTTATCATTCAAATACAAAACCGCCGGGGATAGTCGGTCTAATGGAGATTATTGAGACAAATTTAATTGATCCTTTCCAGTTTGATGAAAGTTCAAAGTACTATGATAAAAACTCAAGTCAAGATAATCCACGCTGGGATTGTGTGAAGACTAAATATATCTGTGAATTTAAAAACATGATAACTCTAAGGGAGCTGTCAGAAACTTATACGTCGGAAGAACTAACTCTAGTTCGCAAAGGGAATAGGCTTTCAATAATGCCAATTCAAAAATTTATAGCTTTGAAGCTACTCAAAGAACTAAACAAAAGCTAATTAAAAAGAATGAGATTCAAACATATTCCCAATATAAAGGCGAGTTATCAATCTGGAACTGATACCGTTTTGAATTAAGAAACCTGCCAGTGCAGCCTGCAAAAGTCTGTATTGATCCCAGTTTGGATGTTGTTCAATGTAAACTTTCATCGCCTTTTGAATGGGCTTCGGAATTTTTGTTTGAAAACTAATTATCTCCTCAGAATCCAAACATCCCATATTTTTTGCAGAACAGCTTTCTTCAGTAAAATCAATATTTGTCATTAAAAAAATTTTTGAGAAATTAAATCCTTATTAAAACTAGTCTGAAAATAAAATATGAAAAAATACTTTCTCGCCCAGTCTCATTCTCAGATCAAGCACTCAACAGCATTCTCAAAAAAACATAACTAATTCTTATCTTTAGTATAAAGATTATTTAATAATCAAAATTTCAATTACTTAGAATAACTTTTTTCCACAGCCCATAGTTAGAGGTTCATTAATCGAATCGATCCTGTGGAAAAAATGTGAATTGAATCAGGTTGTTTTTGGGGAAAAAATCGAAAACCTTTTAATTAAGTTCTTTCACAAATAGCCTGAATCCCACATTGTTCTCATTGCATTAGTAACAAACTCAGTAACATTTCTATCCCAAAAGATCTCTGCTCCTCGATTTAATGCCCCAGTGGCATTCAAAATCAATTTTAGATTCCAGCCAAGTTTATCTCCTTTTAAAATCGCCATCCATGGACTTCGTTCCAACTCCAGAGTTATATCCTCTTCTCCCATTAATTGAACTTTGACTTCTTGATATTGATCAGATAATTCAATTACCACACTAACTAATATTTCCCACTCAATTTGGTTCAACTCTAATGCCCAATTTTCTCCACCAATAAGAGTAGAGAAGTTATTCCTTGATGAATCTCTAATTATTCTCCAACCAGGACCTTCTTTTTTTATCACCTATCCAGGTAGAAGATCAGGCTGATCTTGTTCATCGCTTAATTCAATAATGGCTCTTTGAACAGGCTTAACTGTTGATTCTTCTAAAAGTCCATCAAAGTCATCGAATCTTCTTTGTTTAGCTCTAAAAGCAATACGGACAGTGGTGAGGTAGCGATTAGTGGAGTGCCTAATAAGACTCTCTCCTCTTTTCGCTAAATCCTTGGAATTAACTCCTGAACCTGACTTGATCACACTAAAAACTTTATTGATACTTTATTGTAGAAGAGAATTATACATTTTTATATTTTTCGTCAAACAAAAACCAAGCTACTAGTTTTCCAGGCTGAACAACTACTAATCAATTTTTGCTGCTATTAATCAATTCCTAAGAAATATGGAGATTAATAAAATAAATCAATTAAAACAAATCAATGAAACTGAAATCAATCCAATTGATTTTGGTACGTTAGCAATTGATCTAGGTAGTTCAACAACAGTTGTTGTTTTTCAAAAAGAGCATGGGCAAACTCCTGAACTTTTAGATTTACCGCCAATTAGCCGCTCTCCAGGCGAGATACCAAGCTTAATTTGGAAATTAGAAGAAAAAAAAGAAGGCTATTTAATAGGGCAGCAAATTATCGATTTAAATCTGATTAATGAAGAAAAAGAGAATAACTTAAGTCAAGATTTCAAAAGATGGATAGGCTCTAACGAAATTGAACCTATCTATGAATCCAAAATCTCTCCGGAGAAAGCTGGGGAAATTTTAATTCACAATATTTGGAAAAAAGTCTCAGAAAAATTCAATGTTAAAAGGCTTGTATTAACTGCTCCTGTAGATACATATCAAGAATATAGAACTTGGATCGTCAACGTATGTCAATCCTTAAAAGTCAATGAAATTGCATTAGTTGATGAACCTACCGCTGCTGCTATGGGCGCTGGACTAGCCCCAGGCTCAACATTACTAGTTTTAGATTTTGGAGGAAGCACCATCGATATGTCAATTGTTGCTTTAGAAGGAGGAGAGGGACAAGCCTCACCAATAGCGCAACTTGTGAGATTCGATGGAAATAATTTAGAGGGAAAAAGTACTCAAGTACTGCGCACGGCAAAAGTTCTAGGCAAAGCAGGAGTTCGAATAGGTGGAAAAGATATCGATAGATGGATAGCCAATCATTTATTACCAAATGAAAAACCAACAAATTTCATCTTGAGCAGCGCCGAAGAACTTAAATGTGATTTAAGCAATATAAATATAAAAGAAACTTTAGTAATTTCAAAAAAAATAATTACTAATCAAAATGAGGAAAGATTTTTAAGATTATCAAAACAAGGTTTGGAAAAATTACTAATTGAAAAAGGACTTTTGGAAAGTATTAGAATACTTTTTACACAAACAATTAATATTGCAAAGAGAAATTCATTTGAATTAAAAGATCTTGATAGTGTTGTCTTAGTCGGAGGAGGATCACAAATACCTTTAATTAAAAATTATTTAGCTGAACTTTGCAATTCAATCCCTTTTTTAACTCCTCCACCTATAGAAGCAATTGCATTAGGAGCATTACATCTCACTCCGGGAGTTCGAGTAAAAGATGTTTTATCAAAAGGGGTAAGTCTAAGATGCTGGAATAAAAAAAATGAAAAACATATATGGCACCCTCTTTTTCTAGCAGGTCAACCATGGCCGACAAATAAACCTCTAGAAATAATTTTAGCTGCAAGTATAAATAATCAATTAAGCATAGATTTAATAATTGGAGAACCAGAGGAAGAAGGCTCAAATGAGATTATTTATATTGACGGATTACCAACCTTAAGAGCAATAGAATCTAAGGAAAGAATTAAAAAAATAAATAATGCTATTATTTCAATTCCTCTAGATCCTCCAGGTAAGATTGGTCAAGATTGTATTAAATTGAGTTTCAATATTGATGATAATTGTCAACTAAAAATTACAGGTATCGATTTACGAAATAATAATGCCATCAAAAAACAAAATCTTGGAAAGATCAGATAGTCAACTTAGTTTTTATAACATTATCCTAGGGTAATTTTTTACATAAAAATATACCTTCTTCTCCATCGACTTCTCTTAATCTTAGGTCAATTGACTCATCTTTACTAGTGGGCACGACACGTCCACAGAAATCTGGCTGAATTGGGACTTCTCTATGACCTCTATCAACCATCGCAACAAGCATGACTCTTTTTGCTCTGCCCCATGAATTTAAAGCTTCTAAAGCGGCTTTTATGGTTCTTCCTGTGTAAATAACATCATCAACGAGAACGACCTCTCTATCGTCGACATTAGAGGGCAAATCAGTTGCTTGAGCTATTCGAGTGCCCACTCTTGAGAGATCATCTCTATGAAAAGTAGGATCTAAGCAACCATTCTCAACTATTTGGCCAGATAATTCTTCTAAATAAAATGCTAATAGTTTTGATAAATACACTCCTCTTGTTGGAATTCCAATAAGCAATAGAGAATTAACATCTAAAACCTTCTCCAAAATTTGGGATGCCAACCTTTTAATAGTTCTATCAAGTTCTTTTTTCGAGAGAATTTCTATCTCTTTTTTTATGATTTGATCTGACATTTATTTAAATTCCTAAAAATTTTATTTTTTCTTAGGAATAACTGAAATACTTTTTTAATCTAATAAGGAAAAGCTAACCAAACATCAAAGTATTAGCCTCTTTACCTTTTAGGAAGTAATTTAATACGAAAGGAAACCATCAAAAGAAACAAATTTCTTTGAATGCCAAACAGTAAAGCCACTGTTTCAATAAATAAAGGAAAAGTAGCGCCAGTCGTTCTGGCGATACTTGATGGTTGGGGCTATAGAGAAGAAAGTGAACATAATGCAGTAAAGCAAGCTTCTACCCCTGTATTTGATGCCCTATGGCATGCTTATCCTCATACTCTTATCGAAGCCAGCGGTGCAGATGTCGGGCTTCCAGACGAACAAATGGGGAATTCTGAGGTTGGTCATCTAACAATTGGAGCAGGGAGAATAATTCAACAAGAATTGGTTCGTATAACTAATACAGTCAAAGAAAACAAATTAATTGAAAATGTTGCTCTTAATGATTTTTCAAAAACCTTAAAAAACAATAGGGGAACTCTCCATATCATGGGACTTTGTTCTGATGGAGGAGTTCACAGCCATATCAATCATTTATGTGGGCTAATTGAATGGGCTTCTGAAAAAGGTCTAACAAATGTCTCATTGCATTTGTTCACTGATGGAAGAGACACTTCCGCAAAAAGTGCCTGCAAATACATAGAAACAATAGAAAATACAATCAAATCAACTGGAGTTGGAGAGATTTCATCGATTTGTGGTAGATATTGGGCTATGGATCGAGATAATCGATGGGAAAGGACTTGCAAAGCTTATGAATTACTTACGAATCCACAATTTGTTATTAGTGATCTATCAGCAGAAGAAAGTATAAAAAAAAGCTATAAAGAAGGAATAACAGATGAATTTATTGAACCAATTAGACTTAACTCCTCATTCTTAAAGGATGGAGATGGGGTCGTCTTTTTCAATTTTCGACCTGACAGAGCCCGACAATTAGTAAAAGCCCTTAAGTTAGAAGATTTTGATAGCTTTGAAAGAAAAAACAAACTAGATATCGATGTATTGACCTTTACACAATACGAATCAGGTCTTCCAGTATCAGTTGCATTTCCACCTGAACCTTTAAATGATTTATTAGGTCAAGTAGTCTCTAAGCATGGTTTAAATCAATATCGGACAGCTGAGACTGAAAAATATCCGCACGTTACCTATTTTTTAAATGGTGGTATTGAAAAACCATTAAAAGGAGAAGTAAGACATCTTGTACCCTCGCCAAGAGTGGCAACATACGATCTACAACCTGAAATGTCAGCGGATGAACTAACAGAGAGTTGCATAAAAGCAATTGATAGCGGGATTTATTCTTTAGTGGTAATTAATTTTGCCAATCCAGATATGGTGGGACATTCTGGAATAATGAATGCGGCAATAAAAGCTAATGAGAAAGTAGATATCTGCGTTGGGAAATTATTAAATTCAATTGGGAAGTTAGGAGGATCTCTACTAATAACAGCTGATCATGGTAATTCTGAAATGATGATTGGCCCAGATGGACAACCATGGACCGCACATACAACGAATCCTGTTCCAGTTATACTAGTTGAAGGTGAAAACCGTAAATTGAGAGGATACGGCAATGATATAAAACTGAGAGAGCGCGGAGGTGGATTATCTGATTTAGCGCCTACTCTTTTACATCTGTTAAATTTGCCTAAACCAAAAGCAATGACGGGTTCAACTCTTATAGAACCAATTAACTTGCCTAAAAAGCCAAATCTCGTTCCTCAAACCGCATAATAAAAACAACAAATGATCATTCCACTTTTGTCTTGGGCATGGGCAATTTCAGGTGTTTTTCTAATACTATTAGTTCTTCTTCATAGCCCAAAAGGTGATGGTATGGGAGGGCTAGCCTCAAGTGGAAGCTCTATGTTTACAAGTGCTAGTAGCGCTGAATCGACATTAAATAGAGCGACTTGGTCATGTCTTGTTTTATTTTTAACTCTGGCTGTTATCCTCAGCGCAGAATGGTTAAAATAAGCTTTATGCTTTGTGCCATTTAAAACTAATTAAAAATCCATTATTATTTCTCTAAATTGCACTAATTAATCAATAAAAAAAGGAGAGTGCTAATAGCAAACCCTCCTTTTTTACTAGCTATAAAAATATGAAATGTTAATAATCAAAATCACCGCCCATTCCACCTGCCCCTCCAGCAGAGGCGGCATCTTTCTTCTCAGGTAAATCAGCAACTATACATTCAGTTGTAAGAACCATTCCTGCAATTGAAGCAGCATTTTGAAGGCCTGAGCGAGTTACCTTTGCTGGATCAACAATCCCAGCAGAAAGCATATCTACATACTCACCAGTTGCAGCATTGTAACCATCATTTAGTGGCTTGGATTTAACATTTTCGGCAACAACCGCTCCATTAGCCCCAGCATTTTCTGCAATTCGCATTAGCGGAGAAGTAAGAGCAGCTTCAACAATATTTGCCCCGATTAATTCCTCACCTGAAAGATTAGCTGAAGACCAATCGCCAAGTGCTGGAGCTAGATGAGCAAGTGTAGTACCACCACCAGGAACTATACCTTCCTCAACGGCAGCTTTAGTTGCGTTGATTGCATCCTCCAGACGAAGTTTCTTATCTTTCATCTCAGTTTCAGTTGCCGCACCAACTTTAACTACGGCTACACCTCCAGAAAGCTTGGCCAATCTTTCTTGAAGCTTTTCTTTGTCGTAAGTTGAATCAGTCTCTTCCATTTGCTTCTTAATTTGTTCACATCTAGCATTTACAGCTACTTCATTTCCTTCAGCAACAATTGTCGAAGTATCCTTATTAATTGTTACTCTCCTTGATGTTCCAAGCATATCGAGAGTTGCATTTTCAAGCTTTAAGCCAGCGTCCTCTGTAATTAATTGACCATTCGTTAAAACAGCCATATCTTCTAGCATCGCTTTTCTACGATCACCAAAACCAGGAGCTTTAACAGCTGCAACATTTAGAACACCTCTTAGCCTATTTACTACAAGAGTTGCTAAAGCTTCTTTTTCAATGTCCTCAGCAATAATTAGAAGAGGCTTACCAGTTTTAGCAACCTGCTCGAGGACAGGAACAAGATCTTGAACTAGTCCAATTTTTTTATCAGTCAGCAATATATAAGGTTCATCTAACACTGCCTCCATTCTCTCAGTATCAGTTGCGAAGTAAGGAGAAATATATCCCTTATCAAATCGCATCCCTTCAGTAACCTCTAGCTCAGTGGTCATTGATTTGCCTTCTTCTAAAGAAATGACACCTTCTTTCCCAACTTTATCCATTGCGTCAGCAATCATTTTGCCAACTTCGTCATCGTTACCAGCAGCAATAGTTCCGCACTGAGCAATTGCATTACTATCACTAATTGGTTTGGAATGATCTTTTATTTTTTCAACTAAAAATTCAGTTGCTTTATCAATTCCTTTTTTCAAAGTAATTGCATTCGCACCTGCCGCAACGTTTTTCAGACCAGCTTTTACCATCGCATGAGCCAGAACAGTTGCAGTGGTCGTTCCATCACCTGCAGCATCATTAGTTTTTGATGCTGCTTGACGAATTAGAGCTACTCCAGTGTTCTCTATGTGATCTTCGAGTTCTATTTCTTTGGCAATTGTCACACCATCATTGATAATTTGTGGTGCACCAAACTTTTTCTCTAGAACAACATTACGACCTTTCGGCCCTAAAGTTACTGCGACTGATTCAGCCAAAATGTCAATACCTCGCTCGAGTGCTCGGCGGGCTTGCTCGTTGTAAATGATGCGCTTGGCCATAAGAGGCGATTTCCTTTAATTTCGAAAAGATTTGTGGATTGAACTGCAGCTATGAAAGCTGAGTTTTAATTGACGACAGCAAGAATGTCTTTCTCAGACAAAAGAACATATTCATCACTGCCAAGTTTGATATCAGTACCTGCGTACTTACTGTAGAGAACCTTGTCTCCAACACTTACTTCAGGAGATTGACGAGAACCATCTTCGTTACGCTTGCCAGGACCAACCTGAGCAACTTCGCCAACTTGAGGTTTCTCTTTTGCTGTGTCGGGAAGCAAAATACCTCCCGCTGTCTTTTCTTCTGATTCAGAAACTTTTACAAAAACACGATCTCCAAGTGGCTTAACAGTGGAGACGCTGAGGGATACAGCTGCCATAAATTAATGCAGGAGCAAAAAAAACAAAAAGCGCTAAGCGCCGCTCGATAAAGAGTATTACTCATTACCAACCGTATCAATTTATGCGTCTTAGTACGCTCAAGACCACATTTATTCTGTGCGGTTGACCGAACACTTAAAAAAAATGCCTGTGGAGTGGTAGTCTTAGCCGCTGATAAAGAGTATGCGAATCAGAGCATGCTCACAAAGTTTCTAGTGATCTTATGGCCGCTTCTGCTACTGCTAATGTTGGAACTAAGGGCATTGTTCGCCAAGTAATTGGTCCTGTTTTAGACGTCGAATTCCCTGCCGGCAAGCTTCCAAAAATCCTCAATGCGTTAAGAATTGAGGGCAAGAACCCAGCTGGGCAAGATGTTGCCCTAACAGCCGAAGTTCAGCAATTACTGGGTGATCATCGAGTTAGAGCCGTTGCTATGAGCGGGACAGATGGATTAGTTAGAGGAATGGATGCTTTAGATACTGGGGCTCCAATTTCTGTACCTGTAGGAGAAGCAACTCTAGGAAGAATTTTTAATGTTCTTGGAGAACCTGTTGATGAGCAAGGTGATCTTAAAAATGTAACCACCTCACCAATTCATCGTTCAGCTCCTAGCCTTACAGACCTAGAAACCAAACCAAAAGTATTTGAGACAGGTATAAAAGTTATCGATTTACTTGCGCCATATCGTCAGGGTGGAAAAGTTGGATTATTTGGAGGGGCCGGGGTAGGTAAAACTGTTCTAATCCAAGAGCTCATTAACAATATTGCTAAAGAGCATGGCGGCGTATCAGTGTTTGGTGGAGTAGGAGAGAGAACCAGAGAAGGTAACGATTTGTATGAAGAATTCAAAGAATCTGGCGTTATAAATTCAGAAGACCTAACAAAGTCAAAAGTTGCTTTGTGCTTTGGTCAAATGAACGAACCACCAGGAGCAAGGATGAGGGTTGGTCTATCTGCTCTAACAATGGCTGAGCATTTTCGGGATGTTAATAAGCAAGATGTTCTTTTGTTCATTGATAATATTTTCCGATTTGTACAAGCCGGTTCAGAAGTATCTGCTTTATTAGGTCGTATGCCATCAGCAGTTGGATATCAACCAACATTAGGAACTGACGTAGGAGAACTTCAAGAAAGGATCACCTCAACCCTTGAAGGATCCATAACATCAATTCAGGCTGTTTATGTCCCTGCCGATGACTTAACAGATCCTGCACCAGCAACTACGTTTGCTCATCTAGATGCAACGACAGTTCTCGCACGAGCTCTCGCAGCCAAGGGAATTTATCCAGCTGTTGATCCACTTGACTCAACCAGCACAATGCTCCAGCCATCTGTTGTGGGCGATGAGCATTACCGCACAGCAAGAGCAGTTCAATCAACACTTCAAAGATATAAAGAATTGCAGGATATCATTGCGATCTTGGGACTAGACGAACTATCAGAGGAAGATAGGAAGACAGTTGATCGTGCTCGGAAGATAGAGAAGTTCTTGTCTCAGCCTTTCTTTGTGGCTGAAATATTTACTGGTATGTCAGGTAAATATGTGAAATTAGAGGATACAATTAAAGGCTTCAATATGATTCTCTCAGGTGAGCTTGATCATCTTCCTGAGCAAGCTTTCTATTTAGTTGGAAGCATTGATGAAGTAAAAGCTAAAGCAGAAAAAATTGAATCTGAAACTAAAAATTAATTAATGTTTTTTGCTTCTTTTCAACTTACCTTCACTTAACTTTTTTTTCTAAATCCTCAAGAAATGACTTTAACCCTCAGAGTGCTTGCTCCTGATCAGAGTGTATTTGACGACACCGCTGATGAAATAATACTTCCAAGCACCACAGGACTACTGGGAGTTTTACCCGGTCATATTTCAATGGTTACTGCTATCGATTTTGGTGTATTAAGGGTTTTTAAAAACGGCAGTTGGGAGTCAATTGCCTTAACTGGAGGTTTTGCTGAAGTTGAATCTGATGAAGTTACAGTTTTAGTGAATAAAGCTGAAATGGGAAAGAATATTGATTCAGTTAAAGCAGAGGCTGAATTAGAACAAGCTAAAAATCAACTTGGACAAGCCGAAAATACAAAAACATCCCCAGAAAAAATTAAAGCCCAAGAAACGTTGAACAAAGCCAAGGCATGGTTTCAAGCTTCTAAATCAGTCTAAAATCTTTTAATTTTTAAAAATAATTTGGCTATTTAGCTAAACAAAAATATCGTTCTTGTAAGGATTAAGCAGTACCGCAGAAGGTTACATCAGGGAATTTAACTTTTGCTTGTTCTAAACTTTTGCCTTTACCTTCTTCTTGCCAATAATTTATAACCTCTGTCGCTTTGTTTAATACTTCAACTCTTTCGTTATCAGTTATCCAACTTTTTTCTTCTAATTGAGTTTTTAATGTTTCCCATGCATCTTCCCTTGGCCAAAAGAAATAAGCAGTAAGAGGGCTAGGACCACCTCCAACGATTTGATCAACTGCCAAAGCCACATTATCTGGTAACCATAGAATTTTCAGCAAAAATCTTCCCTCATCTGCTTTTGGAGTATGTCCAGACGGAACTCCATCTGCATCAATTGTGGCCGTTGCCAAAGCTGCCGCTCCGCCAAGTGCACTTGGCCTACCTGACTTAGTTTCATCCGAATCTGATTTCCCTTGATTTTCAGATTGTGTGGTTGCCTCAGTACTTGTTACATCTTCTTGAACAGTACCAACCTCTTCAGAAACCATCATTTCTAAGTTTTCAACTAGCTAATAGAGACCTAACTTAACAGGAACTAGGCCTATTTGAATTACGTGAGTTGGAATAAAAAAAAGTTTTCTACTTTTTGACATCATGCATTCATTAAAAGGAAAACAAACATTGAAAAAATTCATTAAATTTCCTTAATTATTTTCAATCATCTTTTCATAGACAAAGCATCCAAAAGATTCAACTAACTTTCCAACTCATTCAAATTTTTAGCGGCATAACTACTCAATACTTCCACTGAATCTTTTGTTACTAAAACATCATCCTCGATACGAATACCAATACCTTTCCATTTTTCATCTATCTTGGGCTGTCCATTTGGTACTTCTAACCGATCACTAACATAAATTCCAGGTTCTACAGTTAATACCATTCCTGGTTCAAGCTTCAAATGGTAATCACCAAGCCTATATGCGCCCACATCATGAACATCAAGACCTAACCAATGTCCTGTTCGATGCATATATAAGTGAGAGTAAGCTCCTTGTTCAATAATCGAATCCACATCGCCAACAAGTAAGCCAATGTCAACTAAACCTTCAACAAGATATTTTAAAGCAGTCATATGTACATTCTCAGCATTGTTCCCTGAGCGAACACATCTAATTGCGGCTTTTTGAGCTATGAGAATAATTTCATACAAAGCTTTTTGTTCTCCAGAAAATTTTCCATTAGCTGGAAAAGTTCTTGTGATGTCACCATTGTAATAGTCATCCAAAGAGCAACCTGCATCTATTAATACAAGGTCTCCATTTCTGATAAGTGAATTATTTGCAGTGTAATGAAGCACACAGGCATTATCACCTGACGCAACTATTGAGCCATAAGCGGGGCCTCGAGTCCCCTTCTCAAGAAAGTATTTTTCTATTTGAGCTTGCAAATCTCTCTCATTCATACCTGGACGAGCATATTCTCGTACCAATTCATGAGCCTCAGCAGAGATTTTTGATGCAATACGCATCCTTTTTATTTCAAAATCATCTTTACGAAGTCTCATATCATGAAGCATTGGACAAGGCGCAATCATTGATAATGGAGCACAACCACTTCTTGGAAGTTTTTGTAAATGTTCAGACCAAATTTTTAAAACCAAAGGTTCCAAATGTGGATGTTTTCCAACTCGAAAAGCAATTCCTTCCGCACCCTTTAAATAATGAGGCAAAAGGCTTGGCAATTCATTCAAAGGATGAGATATGTCAACCTTGAAATTATCCACAACTCCTTTTGTACCCCATCTAAAACCTGTCCATACCTCTGCAGCAGACTCTTTAGGCAAAACAAACAGCACATATTGTTCTCCCTTGGGCTTAAAAGGCAAAAACAAAGCCACTGCATTTGGCTCATCAAAACCAGTTAAGTACCAAAAATCGCTATTTTGCCTAAAAGGATACTCACAATCGGCATGGTGTGTAACTAATTCAGCTGCAGGAATAATGGCTGCATATGAACCTAAATGTGACAAAAATATGTCTCTACGTCGATGAAAAACACTTGATTCAGCCACAAAAATACTCCTATTTACTCTTTAAGGATGGCAAGAGATCTAACTTAGTGGAAAAATAAAAGCAAAAGATCCTTACTCTTTAAAAAATCTCTAGAGAATGAGCCAAGACATTTTGCTCTTAACTGCTCTTGTTGTGGTTGTATTGATAGGTTCTGCGATGTGCTCAGGAATAGAAGCAGCTTTGTTGGCTGTAAATCCATTACGTGTACATGAGCTCGCCAGAAGAAGTCCAAAAGTACTAGGAGCCAGAAGATTAGAAAAATTACGTCACAGACTTGGTAGGACTTTAACTGTAGTAACAATTGCTAATAACAGCTTTAATATTTTTGGAAGTTTAATGGTTGGTAGCTACGCAAGTTTTATATTTCAAAATAAAATCGGATACCTAATGCCAATATTTTCAATTGGTCTAACTATCCTTGTTTTACTTCTAGGAGAAATTGTACCCAAAGCTCTCGGGACAAGGCTTGCATTACAAATCAGTTTAACTAGCGCCCCTATACTTGATTTCTTAAGCTTAATAATGAGACCATTGCTTATATTTCTTGAACGTCTACTTCCAATTATAACTGCCAAAAGCGAGCTCACAACTGATGAAGAAGAAATTAGACAGATGGCTAAACTTGGCTCTCAAATAGGTCAAATAGAAGCCGATGAGGCTGCCATGATATCAAAAGTTTTTCAATTGAATGATCTTACCGCGAAAGATCTTATGACTCCAAGGGTCGCTGCACCAACACTCCCAGGGAGAGTTTCTCTAGAATCTGTTAAGTCGAATTTGTTAGCGAATAATTCAACATGGTGGGTAGTATTGGGGGAGGAAGTAGATAAAGTCGTTGGTGTCGCAAACCGTGAAAAGCTATTAACTTCCTTACTCAGAGGAGACTCTCATTTAACTCCCTACGACCTAAGTGAGAATGTGGAATTTGTCCCCGAAATGATTCGAGTAGATAGGTTACTACTTGGTTTCAATGAAGATAAATCCGGAGTAAGAGTTGTTGTAGATGAATTTGGAGGGTTCGTTGGATTAATAGGAGCAGAAGCTGTCTTGGCAGTTTTAGCTGGTTGGTGGAGGAAATCTAATAAATGATTAATAAAAGAGACATCACAACAAAATGCATGTTGTTACTTTCCGAATGGGAAAAAAACTTAAATCTAACGAATTTTGAGAGAACTAAATTTAAAGACATCTTAAACCAACTAGATTTTCAAATAAATAAATTAAAAAAGAAAGAACTTCAGATATCTGTATATGGTCGAGTTGGAGTTGGGAAATCAAGCTTATTAAATGCATTAATTGAGCAACAAATATTCCCAACAGATATAATTAACGGGAAAACGCAGACAATTAAATCTTATAAATGGGACAAAAGATTTAATGCCTTGAACAAGATAGAATTCGTTGACATGCCAGGTATAGATGAAATAGATAGCTATAGCAAAGAAGAAATAAATTTTAATTATTTATTAGATACAGATTTAATTCTTTTTGTAATTGATAGTGATGTAACCCGAATCGATTTAAAATCAATAGAAGAACTATTAAGGCATAACAAACCAATATTAATAGTTTTAAATCGGTGTGACCAATGGACTAAAAAAGAAGCAAAGCTAATTCTGTCAAGTATCCATAAAAAGTTATCATTTTATAAACAAAAGATTAATATTTCTTTAGTGGCTTCATCTCCAAGGAAAGCAAAAATCAAGCCAAACGGTACTATTAGAACGGTACAAAGAACGCCACAAGTAGATATTCTAAAAAAAGAGCTTAAAGATATTATTGATGAAAGTGGTGAATTACTTCTTTGTGTCAATAGTCTAAGAATTGCAGACCAATTCTATACATTAATCAAGGAGAATAGATTACTTAAAAAGAAAGAAGAAGCACAGAGTTTGATCGGTAAATATGCTACTTTAAAAGCCTCTGGAGTTGCGGTTAATCCTTTTTTAATGATTGACCTTATAACTGGTCTTGCTTTTGATAGTGCCCTTATTATTCAATTAAGCAAATTATATGGTTTAAACCTTGGTGGTGCTTCCGCCAGACAATTAGTAAAAAAGCTTAGTTTACAAAACTCATTACTAGGCGGCGCACAGATAGGGATACAAATTACTTTGAATATTCTTAAAAAAATGCTAATCCTTGCGGCACCTTTTACTGGAGGAATCAGCCTTGCACCTGCCGCCCCTATAGCTATTGCTCAAGCTGCTATTGCTATTCATACTACAAAACTTATCGGTGCTCTAGCAGCTTATAAATTTCTAATTGGGACAAATAGAAAAGATGGGAAACCTCGCTTAATGTTGAAATATCTTCTCAAAAGAAATACAGACATAAGGATAATGCTTGGTGAATTTAGATTTCTTACATCGAGAAGCAACAAAAATCAAAAATTCTTATTGCCATGAAAACTAAAATAAATTCAATAGCTTTATTTGGTACAAGTGCTGATCCACCAACGTTGGGTCACCGAGCTTTGTTAAATGAATTAACCAAAATCTTCCCAAAAGTTATAACTTGGGCAAGTGATAACCCAGACAAAAAGCATCAAATTCCACTTATAAAAAGAACTCAGCTTTTAAGAATTCTAGTTAATAAAATCTCAGATCCGAAATTAGAGCTAGTTCAAGAGCTGAGTAGTCCTAGGACTATTCATACTTTAAAAAAAGCTTGCGAAATGTGGCCTGAAGCAAGTTTTATTTTTGTAATCGGTAGTGATTTGGCCGTTCAAATTCCAAAATGGTTTAATGCTAAATCGGTACTGAATCAAGCAAAAATAGCTATCGCAATTAGAGATGGATGGCCAATTAGCGATAAACAAATAGATAAAATTAAAAAGCTTGGAGGAGAAGTTGAGTTATTACCTTTTAAGATACCTGGATCGTCAAGCTCAAAATTCAGACAAAGACCGCAAGAAAGTCTTGTCCCCTCAGAGATCCTCCCTACACTCCTTAAGGAGAATCTATATGGTGTTGCCGATATGAGAAAATGAAATTTGCATTAGCCCAACTCAATCCAATCATTGGGGATCTCGATGGTAATGCAGAGAAGATATTTAAAGTATGTCAAGATATCAAAAATAATGATATAGATTTAGTAATAACACCAGAGCTCTCTCTTATCGGCTACCCTCCTAAAGACTTATTATTGAATCCATACTTATTTGAGGAAGAGAG
>QCIR01000021.1 GCA_003216575.1 Prochlorococcus sp. AG-402-M23 | reverse complement strand
CTGGTATCTTTTCTGCAGATTACCTAATTAAAGAAATATTTAAAACCCGTTCTGATTTTATTCTGAATGTGTTTAGACAGGAAATCTCTAATAGCTCTTCAACTGCTCAGTCAAAGACGCTAAAACCAATTAATTCTAAAAGATCATTTACTTTCCCTTTCACAAATTTCTTATCTTCTTAAATAAATTTATTTACTATTTCTTTCTTTCTTCTTCATTGATAAATAAAACCACATCCATGTTGGTAAAGTAATAAAAAATCCTATCAGAAAAATATAACTTTTTGTAGTATCCCAAGCAGCTTCATCACAGAGCTCTTTTGTCTTATTTTGATTCGTTACTTTGCTGCTAAGGTTTCTACAGATGTTTAGTCCATGAATGCTAAGTGTCCCATATGTGATAGCAGTTGGGACAGTCGCAAGAAATATTGCGAGTATTAAATTGCCAAGCCTCAAATTGAGGTCTTTTCTTTTTTGTAGATCCATATATTATTTTTAGCAATATCTATGAAGTGGAACAATTTATTTCTTATTTTTTTACAATGCAGATCACATTCTATATTGCTATTCGCTCTTAAATTATTTTCTCAGTAATTTAGTAGTCAGAATTTTTGAGGATTACTTTAAATTAATATCTATTTATATTTAAAGTAATTAGCTTGCTTGAAGGTTTCTTGATAACTTGTTGGTTTATAAACTTTGTAAATTTGTGGATGCTTAATATACTTATCTTAGGCTAAAGTTGATTCCTATAGAATTAAACTATTTTGTAATGTCTACCAGTAAGAGAGAGGAAGTTAGTTCTCATTTGCGTTATATCAGGCAAGAACTTCGAGATTTGGATCAAATGCTTGGACAACATGGTCTTCTGCCTGAAATGTCAGAGTTGAAGGAGGTCTATAATTCTTTAGATGCTCTTCATCAATTACTTTCAGGTAAAGTTAAAAAGAAACCTAAGCCCGAGTTTGATGATTGATATCATTAATTAATATTTCATAAATGATTTTAGATGCCAAAGCATTTATTGATTTTATATTGAAATATGTTTTTTATATTCTTAAAATAATAAACTAGTGAGAATTTATGAGTTTTTACTAGTTAAACTAATAAGTGATGAATTTTTGATTGCTCAAAACTATAGAAAATTCAAAATTTTATCAAATTATATTTATTTATGATTCTATATTGAGCTAATCTCAGAAGCAGATCCTGAGCCATGTTTTTAAATTGGTTTATTTAAAATGAATAAATATGTATGGAATTAAAAAAAATTATTATTTTTTATACTAATACAAAAGATAATTAATGATTATCACCTTTTACTAAAGTCTATTTTGCAGATTAATTTCTTTCTAAAATATCATTAATGATTATTTCTTTAACGAATACTTGAATTACTACTGCCAATGGAATTGCTAGCAATAATCCGAGTGGTCCAAAAAGAATAGTGAATATAAACTGAGCAGTAATTGTCAAACCAGGAAGCAATTTAACTTGTTTTTGCATTATTGAAGGAGTTATTACATAGCTCTCGATATTCTGAATAACTATATATAGTCCTAAAACAGCAAGTGACTTCCATGGCGTATCCAGCAAAGCAACAGATAGAGGAAAGATAGTACTTATTGTAGGACCTACATTAGGTATTATATTTAAAACTCCTGCTATTAATGCATTAGCAATTACTAATTTTATTCCTAAAAAATATAATCCAATAGAAGCTAGTATTGCTACACATATTGAACTTAAAACTACTCCTATCATCCAACTACTTAAGGCATTACCACAGTCCGATAGGATTGTTCTTGCACGTCTTCGATAATATGATGGTACTAATAATATAGCCACTTCTTTGTAGGAATTTGGTTGTAATGTTATCATTATTCCAACAGATGTTATGAATAAAATTTGAAGAATTCCTATCCCAACATTGCTTGCTAGATTAATCAATTTTGTTATGCTATCTGCTACTCCATTTGCAAGAGTAGCTCCATCCGGCACTATGCTAAGCTTATTTGTTAATAAAGATCTATCGGCTAAATTAGGAACATTATCTTTATAGATAATTTCAGCAAAATCAAAAAATGTATTTATCGAAAGCTCCCATAGTTTGCTAGCTGCTGAAGGTATTTGATTAATTAGCTCCTGGAATTCACTTGCGAATTGTGGGATTATTAATACTATTGCCAAGCTTGAAATTAATATTATTGATATTAACGTGATACTCAATGAAAGCCACCTAGCGATATGAAGGAAATCGCTAAGTTTACCAGTAATAGTACAAAGAGCCATTGCTATAATTATTGAAGCGAAAAACAATATAAGTATTTCTCTTAAACTCCATATGATTAATAAGGAAATTAAAAAAGCTGTAATTGTTAATAAAGTAGTTGGTTTCAAAATAAATATTTAATTAGCAGTGAATGAATTCGCATACCTTTCCGCAAAACGCATAAATCTTTCAAATTCTTTTTCTACTTTCCAATTATATATTGACTTGACTTCTTTAATATTATTTCCTGAAATTGTAATATCTAGTTTTCTTGTTGAGAGTTCACCTTCTTCATCGATCAGATACATTTTTTGTATTGATTTATAATTATCCATGGTTATTGTTGTTGGTTTGTAAAATATATATATTGCCTGACCTTTCTTTCCATCATCATTCCTATATAAACTTATTTTAGGAAGATCTTCTTCATTTTTTCCTTTTACAAATTGAATTGCTACATTCTCATTGATTTTAGTCATTATCTTTATGCTTTAATAAATAACCTTTCATAAAACTATAATGGATTGAGGTTCATCTTAAATATTTTAATTAATGATGATTTCAGGCTTAGACCACTTAGATCAACTGAATCTATATTTTTTGATTTTTTAAGTTCATATTCATAGCATTTATCGTAATAATCCAGCATTGCTTTGCATGCTTTAGACCATTTTTTCTGATCGATAGCATCTAAGGCCTCTTTTGTTCTTTGTGGACCTAGCCTTTTGCTTATTCTATTTATTGCATCTTTTAATTCAGTTTGAGAATTTTGACTATAAACATTTACTAGATTCTCTACACGCTCATTCTTCATCTTAATTATTTCTAGGATCGGTGCTTTTTTCATTTTTGTATATAAACCATTTGGTATTCGACATTTTCCTAGGTTGGAGCTTTCAGCTTCTATCCATATTTCAACAGCATTACTTTCATGAAATTTATCTATAGATTCCGCAAGGATATTTTCAAATTGTTGAGTTGATGGTTGTTGACCCATACCTAATGAACCAAAACTACTCCCTCTATGATGCGCAATTCCTTCTAAATCAATTACATGTATATCTTCATTATCTATATAATTGAGTAGATCTGTTTTCCTTGTCCCTGTTCTACCTCCAATAAGTCTTATAGGTAAATTGCTCTCAAATTCATTTAGAACCCATTTTCTATAGTTTTTGTATCCACCTTTTAATAAATAAGTCTTTATTCCAATTGTTCTTGCAAGCCAGGCAAATGCACTGGATCTCATACCTCCTCTCCAGCAATATATTCTTATTGATTTATTATCTTCTTGTAAGATAGTTATTTCTTTTATTAGTTCTAATAGTTTTATGATTTTTGGAAGGGTAACTTTTAAGCCATTAACTATTGCCCTTAATCGACTTTCTTTTTTAAAGCTTTTACCTATTAACTCTCTTTCTCTGTCAGAAAATAAAGGGATATTAATAGCACCTGGCCAATGGCCTTGAGAATATTCGTTAGGACTTCTTACATCAACAATTGGATTAGTTAATTTCCGAAAATCCGTTACGGGGTAACCTGAATTGGTAGGTTTCTCTGACATAGTGTTAATTCTAAGGTCATTCTAGGCCTGCAATAGATCATGACTGAAGAAAAACCAAATCAAAAAAAAGAAAGCATACAAGAGTTGTTGGAGTCATTTAGGATGGCTTCAGAAAGAAAACGACTTGGTTTAATAAAAGTTTTGGAAGAACGAGTTGAGGAGCTTCTTTCTTTGGGCTCGTCGTTGATGTCTGGCTTTGATAATAATGATTGCGACTGGTCCCCTGGTTTTATTTTGCAACTCATTCACAGAACTGATGAGAATTTTATAGAAAATAATCTCGATTGCGGTGATCTTTCTTGGTTCACTGCCCCCTCTGAGGTTGGGTTTGATTATTCACCTCTGCAGAAATATTTAATAAATGAAAGTTATGAAGATGCTGATCGCTTTACAAGCTCAAAACTTAGGGAGCTTGCGGGAGAGAAGGCAGTAAAAAGAGGGTATGTTTATTTTTCTGAGGTTGAATCAATACCTGGTATTGATTTATCAACTTTGGATAAACTTTGGATTGTTTATTCAAGAGGAAAATTTGGATTCACAGTTCAAGCCCAAATATTGGATTCAGTAGGTGGTAGATATGACAAACTTTGGCCGCGAATTGGGTGGAAAAAAGATGGTATATGGACTAGATATCCCAAAGCATTTAATTGGTCAATAGAAGCACCAAGTGGTCATATGCCATTGGTTAACCAACTAAGAGGCGTTCGACTGATGGATTCTTTGCTAAAGCATGAAGCATTCATAGCTAAAAGCTAACAATTTAATGTTTAATGATTAATTTTTTCTCATAAAATAGTTCTTAGAACTTAAGTTGAAAATATGTTTTTTTAGACTACTTATTAGCTGAAAAGATGAATTTACAAAGAATGTTTTAATTAATTGTGGATTCCTCTAAAAATTGGGCTGTATTTATTCATCCCTCTACTTTAAAACTAGCTTCATTTGTAGACACTCTTTTAGAGCCTGTAATTTGTAGAGAAACTGCAAAAAAAATTGAATTGGGTTTGCATGAGGCACTTGTTAATGCCGTAGTACATGGTAATTTATCTAACCCTAATAAAGTTATTCGTGTTAGAAGAATACTGACTCCAAATTGGTTCGTTTGGCAAATCCAAGATGAAGGAATAGGTATAGTTGAAAAAAAAAGATTGACTTCTTTACCTCAAGATATTGATGCTAATAGCGGGAGAGGAATCTATTTGATTCATATGTGTTTTGATGATGTTAGATGGAGTAGGAAGGGAAATAGACTTCAATTATCTCTAAAGAAATAAATCTCTAATGGCTTTTACAGCCTTTATCTTTAATATCTTCTTTTATCCATAATATTGCTTGCTTAAGTAACTCTTCTATTTCTACTTCATCTCCATCATTAATTAACTGTGAAAAAGCGGAAATAATTAATTCGCCACTTCTTCTTTGTTTGTTTCCTCTAAATTGATGCCAGTTGTAATTGTCTAGACTGATTTCACCATGAAGGTCTTTTGTAAGTGTCTTTACTTTTTCTGACCAAATATGGTTGTTTTTATTTATCATTAGATCAGTTTATACGTTGTTATATTTTCATTGTACCTTTTTATTTTTTATGAAATTTAAACTGGCTTATTTGCCTTCCATACTTTAGTCATGAAGTGAGACTCCGAAGTTATTGATGAAAAACCACTTTCCTCAAGTCTCAAATTTAAATCATCAATTATGTAATCTCTGTAGTAAGGTTCATGAAATATCTTGTGAAAGTTTTCCATTATTGGAGTGAATTTTGGAGAGTCTTCTATTTGAATTGAGTCAGCGAGTACAAAAGTTCCACCAGGTTCTAGCAATCTAAAACATTCATTTAAAACATTTTGTCTTGCATCTCTTGGAAGTTCATGAAAAAGAAAAACACAGGTTAATCCTTGAAAACTGTTTGAGTCATAAGGCATTTTTTCTGCATTCCCTTTGGTTAATTGGACAAGATCTCCGTTTCTAGAACTTAGATATTTACTAGCTTGCTTTAGGTATGCCCCAGATAAATCAAGGCCATAAAGTTCTATTTCAGGTAATGCACTTTGTATTTGTTGGAGTGTTCTTCCAGTACCTGTAGCTATATCTAAAACTTTTACTTTCTTTGATTCATCGGACAAATATTTTTTTAGGCCTCTTTTTAAAGGAGCTAAAACTCTTCTTCGCATAGAATCGGCTGTTCCATTAAAAAGAATCTCAACTTGAATATCATAAATTTCAGCAGAATGATTACTTAAATAACCATCTGTTTGGTGATGAAAATTTTGTAAATAGTAATTTGGATAATCTTCTTCATTAACATTTCTAGGAATTTCTCTGGTTTTTTTCTTTTTACGTCTTTCCCATGTTTTAGGCATGTCAAGCCATACTAAAGGATATTTTTTTGCCCATTCCAACCATGGAGCTTCAAATAGCTGAGATTTTGGATAAATTCCTTCCTCTGCCTCATGCCAGTCAATTCTTTCTAAACTTTGAATTGACCTTCTAATTTCTTTTATTAGATCTTGATTGATTGGAAAACTTTCTGTAACTGCTTCTGGTGCAAAAACTTTCATTAATTTTGTACTCAACTCTTTATGAGCTAACCCAGCTAGAGTTTTCCCCTGTTGAAGAGTGTGATATGCAATTTTTCTTAGGCTTGGCGCTGCCATGAACCATTCTTTAATTGCTATATAATTAACAGATTTGATTGAGTAGTGACGAATTAAATAAAAAAATTTTAAGGTCTATGAACAAATTGTTCATAGACCTTAAAATTCCATACTTTTACATCTTTTACATTTAATTAATTGAATTTATGCGTCGTAGTACATAGTAAATTCATGTGGATGAGGCCTTTGTCTTAGTTGTTGAACTTCTTCGTATTTAAGATCGATCCAGTTTTCAATGAAATCGTCTGTAAATACTCCGCCTTCAGTTAGGTATTTGTTATCGTCTTTTAATGCCTCTAATGCATCATTTAACGAAGAAGGAACCGTATCAATTTTTGATAATTCCTCTGAAGGAAGTTCAAAAAGGTCAACGTCAACCCCATCGCCAGGATCAATTTGATTCTTGATTCCATCAATACCGGCCATCATCATTGCTGAAAAAGCAATATAAGGGTTAGCTAAAGCATCACCTGATCGGAATTCAAGTCTTTTCGCTTTTGGACTTGGGCCAGTCAAAGGGATCCTTACAGCCGCTGATCTATTCCCCTGTGAATAAACTAAATTTACTGGAGCTTCAAATCCAGGCACCAATCTCTTGTAACTGTTGGTGGTTGGATTCGTAAATGCAAGGAATGAGGGAGCGTGCTTGAGGATTCCTCCTATGTACCATTTTGCTGTTTGAGATAGATTTGCATAAGTTCCTTCTCCATAGAATAAAGGCTCTCCACTTTTCCATAAACTTTGGTGCACATGCATACCTGTTCCATTGTCATTGAAGACTGGTTTAGGCATGAAAGTTGCAGTCTTTCCATATTTCTTAGCTACGTTTCTGACAATATATTTGTAGATCATCACATTGTCTGCAGCGTTTATGAGGGGGGCAAATTTCATTCCTAATTCATGTTGTCCAGCCCCAGCTACTTCATGATGATGTTTCTCAATAGGTATTCCTAACTCACCCATCAAAAGAAGCATTTCAGATCTCATGTCTTGCGCTGTGTCGTTAGGCGAGACTGGGAAATAACCTTCTTTTAGTTGGATTTTGTATCCAAGGTTTCCGCCTTCTTCAATCCTTCCTGTATTCCATGGAGCTTCTATTGTGTCAACGCTATAAAAACTTCCACCTTCTCCTGAGTTGTATCTAACATCATCAAATATGAAAAACTCTGGCTCTGGTCCGAAGAATGCAGCATCAGCAACACTTGTGCTACTTAAATAATCTAATGCTTTTTGAGCCAATGCTCTTGGACATCTAGCATAAGGCTCTCCACTTCTTGGTTCCTGAATTGAACAAATTAAGCTGAGGGTTTTGTGATGGTAAAAAGGGTCAATCCAGCTTGTTGAAGGATCAGGCACCATTGCCATATCTGATTCGTTTATAGCTTTCCAGCCACGAATAGAAGATCCATCAAAAGCCAGTCCTTCTGAGAAAGAGCTTTCTTCAATAAGATCGGAGGCTACCGTTAAATGTTGCCATTTACCATGAAGGTCGGTGAATTTTAAATCTATAAGCTCAATGCCCTCGTCCTTAATTTGACGAAGAACATCCTGAGGGGTCTTGCTCATGGTGAATTTGATTTGCAACAGTGGTACTTAATTATGAACGTAATGAGCGTTCGAATCTCTTTTTGTATCAAGAAGTACTTTTTTTAGACTTTTAACAGAAAAATTTTATTATTTTTTGAATTTTTTAGTCTCTTTATGAAAATCTAGCTAATTCCTATTGCAATACCTAAAAAAAACTCCCAGATTTTGCCTTTCGCTGTTTAGGCTCAGAAATATATGAGCTGATTTGTTTTCTTGGCCACACAAATTCTTCCTTCTATTAATAATCAACATCGCAAAGATTTTGGTCCAACTGTTTCTCCTGAAAGGTTATTGCTTGGTCCTGGGCCTTCAAATGCAGATCCTGCTGTTTTGAGAGCACTTTCTCAACCTCCCATCGGTCACTTGGATCCTTTTTATGTGGATTTAATGAGTGAAGTGCAGGAGTTGCTTAGATATGTTTGGCAAACAAGTAACCGATTAACTCTTCCAATGAGTGGGACTGGGAGCGCAGCTATGGAAGCAACATTGGCTAATGTTGTTGAGCCAGGCGATACGGTCCTCGTAGGTATAAAAGGATACTTTGGGTATCGACTCGCAGATATGGCAGGCAGATATAAGGCAAAAGTTGAGACTATCAAAAAAGATTGGGGCAATGCTTTTTCTCTTCAAGAAATTGAAGATGCTCTTAAAAAATATAACCCTGCTGTATTAGCAATTGTTCATGCAGAGACTTCTACAGGTGTTTGTCAACCTATGGATGGTATTGGAGAGTTATGTAGGGAATACAATTGTTTGCTTCTCGTTGACACCGTAACTTCTTTAGGTGGAGTCCCACTTTATTTGGACGAGTGGAAAATTGATTTAGCTTATAGTTGTAGTCAAAAAGGATTAAGTTGCCCTCCAGGATTAGGTCCTTTTTCAATGAATGAGAGGGCTGAAAATAAAATGAGTAATAGAAAAGATAAGGTACCTAATTGGTATCTGGATGTATCTTTATTAAATAAATATTGGGGAAGTGATCGTGTATATCATCACACTGCTCCAGTAAATATGAATTTTGGTATTCGAGAAGCTCTTAGATTGTTAGCAGAAGAAGGTTTGGAATCTTCATGGGATAGGCATAAATTGAATGCTAAATCACTTTGGAATGGATTAGAAAATATAGGGTTAGAATTACATGTTAAAGAAGAATTGCGTTTACCTACTCTAACCACTGTGAAAATCCCTGAAGGACTTGATGGAAAGGCTTTTACCAAGCATTTACTAAATAATTTTGGTGTAGAAATAGGAGGAGGGCTTGGAGATTTAGCAGGAAATGTTTGGAGAATCGGGTTAATGGGATATAATTCAACTTCTACAAATGTAGATAAAATAATAAATATTTTTGAAACTGAATTACCCAAGTTTAGATAATAGTTTTTTTCTAGCCAAAATTCTTTTATCTTTAAACCAATCCACGATTAACTTTCTCGATTCATTTCCCATTATCCCTTTTTCAATCAACATATTGTGATGGGCACTTTTATGTTCTGCCAAATTAATAGTGCTTCCTAGAGCTCCTCTCTTTGGATCTTCAGATCCATAGATTATTTTTCCCATTCTAGCTTGTACTAATGCGCCTGCGCACATTGGACATGGTTCAAGATTTACTATCAAAGTACAGTCGTTAAATCTCCAATCATTTTTTACCCAAGAAGCTTGTCGAAGCGCTATTAATTCAGCATGACCCAAGGGATCCTTCATTGTTTCCCTTTTGTTACTTCCATAGCCAATACATCTGCCTTTATTATCAATAATAACTGCGGCGATAGGAACTTCTCCTCTTTCACCTACAAGTTTTGCCTTAGATAGCAATCTTTTCATCCACATTATTTTTTCTTGTTGACTCAGTGAGATTGGTTTTGACAATGTTTTTAGATTATTGTGGAATTATTAAATAAAATGGTTTAGGAGAGATTAATCATTTTTTTTAGTTTGAACTGGATCATCCAATACTACAAATAGAGACCTTTTTTCTTTGGACCCTTTTGCTTCACCTCACAATTTAGATAAACAATTACAATCTTTACTCGGAGAAGCCTCTAGTTTGCTTTGTGATTGGTTCGCTGATACAGGCAATCAAGCTCCATTGCCTGACTCTTTCGATTTGCCTGAGGTCACACCAAAGAAAGAGGGTGAATCTAATAAGGTTTTATTAAGAGAACTTCAGTTGTTAATGAATGGAGCCTACAGACCATCTCATCCAGGAGCTCTTGCTCATTTAGACCCTCCACCTTTATCTGTCTCTATTATTGGAGAATTAATTTGTGCAGGTTTAAATAATAATCTTTTAGCAGAAGAATTATCCCCAAGCCTTTCAAGCTTGGAAAGAAAGTTATGTAAATGGTTTTGTGAGAAATTAGATCTTGGTGATTTGTCAGGAGGTGTAGTCGCTAGCGGGGGAAGTTTAAGTAATTTAATGGCACTAGTAATTGCAAGAAATATTTCTGGTCTTGCAAGTGATCCAAGTGCAGTCTTTTTTGCAAGTGATGATTGTCATGTCTCATTATTAAAAGCAGTCCAAATAATGGGTTTGAAGTCAGAATCTTTACAGAAAGTTCCTACTGACGAAAAAGGCAAATTAAATATTTCTTGTTTGTCTTCTTTGTATAAAAAATTAAAATCTGAGGGCAAGAAATGTTTCGCAGTCGTCGCAACAGCAGGAACTACTGTAAGAGGCGCCATTGATCCACTTTTGGAAATTACTCAGTTTTGTCAACAGGAAGAAATTTGGCTTCATGTTGATGGTGCAATTGGTGGGGTTTATGGTCTCTCAACACACACTTCAGGACTTATTGAAGGTATAGGCTCCGCTGACTCCATAACTGTTAATCCTCAGAAATTATTAGGCATCGCTAAAACTTCTTCTTTATTATTGTTAGCTAATAAAAATCATCTTTCCTGTACTTTTGCAACTGGATTACCTTATGCCGAGCCACTTAGAGGAAATGACTTTCATGGAGGAGAACTTGGAATTCAAGGTACTAGATCAGCCGAGTGTTTGAAATTGTGGATTGGATTAAGACAATTAGGTATGGATGGAATTGAAAAAATACTTTTAGATTCTGTTGAACGTAGATGTTTCTTAGAATCATTAATTGATACATCAAAAATTAAAATAATTTCAGGTCCTCTTCATCTCTTAGCATTTACACCGATTAATTTTAATTCTTCTCAAGCACGTGATTGGTCTGAAAAGACAAGAAACTTCTTATTGAAAAGTAATTTTATGCTGTCAAGACCAATTTATAGAGAAAGATATTATTTAAAAGCTGTTTTGGGTAATCCTCATACTAAACTTGATGACTTAAAACTATTAGCGAAGCTTATTAATGATTCAATTGCTTGAGCATAAATGAATAAAGATTTATTTAATAAGAAAAATATAGTAGCTTTTATTACGGCTTTTATATCAGTTTTAATTGGATTGATTTATTTGGCAGTAGTTTTCGCTTTAGATTTTAGAGGCCCGATGAGTCCTCCGCCTTCGGAGGCCTTGATTTCGGCGGTAACTTTTTGAATTTTTTCTCAACTAACGGGTCAATAACCCTTTCATAAGCTCTTCGAATAAAACTTTTGAAATATTCATCCCTTTTGTTTAAGTTATAGTGATATTCAACTACTTCTTGGATTCCTCCATCTCCCCAGTTTTGGTCTTGTTGGAAATAAGTTATAAAACTAGCTCCCGCAATTCTGGTAAGCCAAGAGACACTTACACCTTGAATTACTTTGCTAACAATAAATGTTGGCAGAGATATACTTAATGTTGTACTTATTAGAGAGACTCCACCTTTAACTAGACCCATAGTTGCAAGTATTTTTCCTACCGAAAGGGCTAAATTCTTTGCTCTATCTCTCGTGATTTTGACATCATATATCCTTGCGATTTCTATTACCATTTGACCATTAACTGCAGCCGCAGCGATCATATCTATTACAGGTAAGGGTGTTAATATTAATACTCCGCAGCTAAGCCAACCATACTTATCAATACATTTTTTTGCTGATTGACTTCTTTGTTTAACAAGCAATTTTTTTCCTTCTTTCCCTAAATTACTACATTGAAGTAAAATATTATCTGCAATTAATTCTTCTCCTTCTTCATGCAATATATTAGCTAATCTTCTAATTAAGCTATTAATTTCTGGATCCGGTTGATAGGGATTTTTGCCAGGAATTGCAATTGATTGAGGCGAAGCGGATGTACAAATAATATCTTTTGGTTCAATAAAATCGCTACATCTAGAATTAAGTATCTCAATTAATCTTCTTTCCTCATTTTCGCCTCTTAAATCTATTTTGTTAAGTACAAGTATTAGTCTTTTGCCTAAACTTGATAAATTTCTAATCGTTTTTGTTTCTGCTGATCGTAAATCACCTTCAATTATTACTAGCATTAAATCAGCTTTCCGAGCTTGAATTAATGCTATTTTCTCTCTTTCTCTGCCTTCTTGCCCAGCTTCTAATATCCCTGGTGTATCTATAATTTGTATTCCTCTGTTAAGCCCTTTAAGTTTTAATCTAAAAGATTCTTTTGTTTTGGTAGAGCCCATCTGAGGGCTGACCTCTCCAACTATTCTTTTTAACAATGCTCTTATTAATGAAGTTTTACCACTAGAACCGATTCCAAATACTACTAAGATAATATCTCCTCTTTCTAATTCTAATGAAACTCTATCTTTTTCCTCCTGAAGGGCTTGAGCTTTAACTTTATCATTAATTAATGTGATCAAATACTCAATACTTTCTAGTGATTTGCCTGCGGCTTGCTTTTTACTTTTCAGTGATAAATCTAGTGATTTCTTCTCGCTTGTGATCTTAAATAGAGAAGTTACGATTTTTTGTAAACTACCTATTTTTTTGTAATAACTTAAGTAACAAACTATTATTATTGTGATTAATATAGTAGGTATATTTATCAGTCTAATTATTGCTCCAATAAGGCCCACAACTATTAAGCTGATTAAAATTACGAATATATAAATTATTATCGTTTTTGAATTATATTTCTTCATATGGAAACTATCATTTTATTAATGATTTATTTTTGATTGATCTTTTGTTTTAATTATGTCAATTATATAACATATTATGGCAATGTTTATTGATATATCTGCTACATTAAATATAGGAAAGTTAATTGGTACTAGTTCAAAAAAATCTAAGACATATCCTCTTAATAGCCTATCTATGCCATTCCCTAGAGTTCCTCCTAAAAGATATCCAAGACCAATTAGGTTCCAATAAGATTTTGGAGGGAATTTTAAAATTATAGTAATTAATAACAATGAAGCCAAAAAACTTATGAAGGTAAGAAGTGTGGTTGAATTGCTAAAAATACTAAATGCAGCACCTTTATTTTTAACAAGATTAAAGTTTAGTAAATTAGGAATAATATTTATGCTTCTATCGAATCCCAAGAAAATAAATACAATAAACTTGCTAAGTTGATCAATTAAAACAATAAGAAAAGAATAAATAATTATTTTAATCCTTTTATTCTTAAATAAACTCATTTTATTAATAAAAAACGTTTGAGCAGAATTGCAATAAAACTAATTGATATACATAATAATAATTGATTTGGTAATGGTATAAAAGTATTGATTAAGATTAGATCGTATAAATTCTCTATCCAATTCCAAAATAACTTACCGAAGATGAGATAGATAATACCAATAGAATGTATGATTATTAATGATATTAGTGTATACAATGAATAGATTAACAAATTAGGATTTGATTCCTTCTTCGATAAAAAACCACATGTCCATGATGCTGGAATAAATCCTAATAAGTATCCAAATTCATGTGTTAAAATATAACCTATACTACCTCCTCCGTGAAATACAGGTAAATAGAATAATCCTATAATGAGATATGAAATTGCGCAAATTGCACCTATATCAGGACCGCAAAGTAACGATATTAATAGAAGGCCTTGTATTTGCCAATTGCTATTTATTGGGCTAATAGAGAGTGATAGGTCTTGTTGAGGTAGAATTATCGAAGATGGTATCATCGCGCAGATTATGATTAACAATACCCCTGTTATTGCTCTTAGCCCATTACTAAATATGTGCAATGAATTTAATTAGTAGATATTTTATAGTATTATTTCTAAATTGATTAAGATGTCAATAAAATACTTTTTAACAATTTTACTACCCTTATAAATCTTATAGGCATAATGAAATTTTCAATTGGAGAAAAAGTATCTTTACAGGTTCCTATGCCATACCTGAAAACAGCAGATTCAATATCAATGCTTAGACCTCCAGACCTTGTTTCACTTGATGAGGTTGGTATCATAGTTGGAATAAGGTCAAAGAATTTGTTAGAAGTAAAATTTAGAAGGGGAGAATTCTTAATCCCTGATGAAAGGCTTAAGGCTATAGAAAAAAAGAATGATGAACCTTCAATTTAAATCCCATTCTTTAATAATCTTCTGAATAACTTCATTTTTACTGCAAACACTTAGGGAAGGGTTTTTTAAATATATATTTGCGGCATCTTTAATCTCTTTACTATTTATACTTTCAAGCCTCAATAGAATTTCTTTATCATGATCCTTTTTGAGGCCAAGTCCTAAAAGATGAGCTTTGTGCTCTGCTCTTTGACTAACACTTTGTAAGGAATGGGCTATTTGGCCTCGATATTTCATTTTTAAAAGATCTAGTTCTTCTGCTGATAATTCATTGTCAATTAATTTACCCCAACATTCATTTAGTAACTTAAGAGTAAGGATTGCTTTGTCTTCTGTAGTAGAAGCATGCATGATAAATGGTGTTTGATTTTCTCGAATGGGATGATAAATACCTGCCTCATAAACTACACCATATTTCTCTCTAAGGACCTTAAATAATAAACTTGACATGCCATAACCTAAATAACAAGATATCAATCTTAGTAAAAGATCTGATTTGCTATCATAATTAATTGTTGCCTTACCTAGAAGAAGAATGACTTGTTCAGTTTCTATCCCTTTTGTACAGATTCTCTTTTTTTGTTTATAAAGACTGACTAATTTTTTATTATTTGGTGAGATTTTATTTTCATCTAAATTAGTTTTTTTTAATCTTTCGAATGCACATGAATCTTTAATATAATCATATATATTAAAAAGCGATTCCCCTGAAATTACTAAGAATTTTTTCCTATGAATTAATGAGTCTGCTACCTTTAATAAATCTAACCTGCTGATTTTATTTATATCATTGATTGATCCAAGTGGATCATGACCATAAGGACTATCGGCATATATCATTTCCCTCCACCCATCAAATGCTAATTGATATGTACTCTCTTTTTGTCTTTTAATGGCTTTTATGGTTAGATCTTTTTCTAATTCAATTTGATCTGGTTGTAGCAAGGGTTTTGTAATCATCCAACCAATTAGTGGAAAAAGTTTATAAGCATCACTTTCTATGCATTTAAGACTTATTAGAAGACCATCCTCGTATGTATCACAGTTTAAGTTTGCTCCAGCAGCTTCTACTATTTCAGCAAGTTTCTCATTCTTATATGGTCCACAACCTCTAAGTATTGTTGAGCTTAGAATTTGATGGATACCTTTTTTATTAATTGGATCGGCTCGACTTCCATCTTCTATCCATAGCTTTGCTGCAATTATTTTTTTACTATTACATTTGTCTAAAACTATTTTCATGTCTACTGTTTGGGTAAAGCAATTAATGTATATGAATCTTTGGGATTAAATAATGGAAGAATTACTTCATTTATACGTCTAGACGTCCAATGTGAGATGTCTTTTATTGATTGTAATATTGGTTGATGTCTTCCCCATAAAGCTTGATTTCCTGATGCTGAAGCAATTTGTGTGCTTAATTCTAATTCAAAATAAATATTATTAGCGACTAACTTTTTTGCACGTTCTATATCTTTTATTGTAAAAATATTCTTATTTAGGTTGTTGAGGATCTTATTGATTTCAATCTCCGCAATTTCAATGTTTTCTAATGAACAACATGCGTCTAAAATAATTAATCCACCTTTTTCAAGGATTTGTAAATCAATTTCAATCGACTCTATAATATGTTTCTCTTCTCTTAATTGTTTTACTATAAGGCTACTTTTACCTTCACATAACATTGTTGCAGCTATTTCAGCTCCTAAAATTAATAATTGTTCTTTTGCAGGAGGAAGTTTCCAAGCTTTTAAGATTCTCCCTCCCTCAAGTCTTGGAATGAATTCTTTCCTATAACCTTTATTAAAACTAATTTCAGTATTTATATTTATAGAATCTTTTGTAATTCCTAATTGGTTTAATTTACTTTTTTTTATAATAGAATTAATATTGTTTGGGACCTCTCCAGCTATGCAAAGAGTGCAATTCCTGCCAATGTAATGCTTTTTGTGAAATTGCTTCATTTGTTCAGTAGTTATATTATTTACAGATTTCTTATCACCCAATATAGGCCTTGAATATCTATGAGGTGAACAACATTCATGTAGTAATTTCATATAAATGATTTCATCAGGTTGATCTATATTTTGAGCGATTTCCTCTAAAACAACTTCTTTTTCAATGTCAAAAGCTTCTTTTTTTATTTCAGGAAATAATATTAATTCTAATAATAGATTTAATGCGTCTTCTGTTTTTTCTGGTGGGACTAGAACGTGATAGTGAACATCATCAAGACCTGTTGCAGCATTACTACTTCCTCCAAGGGATTCAATCTTTAAATCAAATTCACCTTCTTTAAGGTTTTTACTTCCCTTGAAAATCATATGCTCTAAAAAATGAGCCATTCCTTCTTCACTATTTTTTTCATAAATACTTCCTCCTTTGCACCAAAAGTCAATACATGTCAATGTTGAGTCTTCCATTTGAGCGACAACACAGGTGGCACTGTTCGGCAACTTCCAATAATTTACTTCCATTTCAAATATTTTAATGGAGGCTAATTCTTTATACTATATGAATATATACTAATTAGATTTATATTTTAAAAATTTCGATGGTTTTTAATTTATAAAATCTCCTAAAGATCAATTTTATATTTATAAGAATATTCTATGCGGAGTTGTCTTTTATTAAATTAATTCTAACTTTCTTGGAAAACTATTAATAGTTTTTTTTCCGAAATTTATTATTACTTTATTTTTGCTCAAATAATTATATAATGGTTATAAGCATTATATAAATAAAAAATTCTTATGAGCTTTATCCAAATCCAATTACCTTGAGTTATTTGTTTTGAAGTCAGTTTTTTGTACTCAAAGTAATATGCATCCTCTTTTGCTTGAGACCATCGAACTTATCAAAAATAGAATTAATTCCTTGTCTGATGCTAAACCTCTAACGGTTGATCCCAAATCAACTGAGATTTACAGAAAACTCAATAATGATGAATTATTTATTATCAATGAGTTTTATCAAGCAAAAGGATTTAGAAAAATTCATTTGGAGGTTGCAAAGCTTGGGAAATCATTCCAAATACTCCATTGTGTGTTTTTCCCCGATCCATGCTTTGAAATACCTATATTTGGAGTGGACTTGGTAATTAGCTTTGATAATATTTCTGCCGCCATTGTTGACTTGTCACCTGTTGGCAAACAATTGTCACATCAAATAATTTCTCGTATGGAGACATTACATTTTCCCAAATTTAAAGAACCTAGGATAATTCCAGAATGGGGGTCTATATTCTCTCCATACGTTTGCTTTATTCGTCCAGTTGATTTTTTTGAAGAAAAATCATTCTTAAATCTTATTGAGCAATATCTATCAATTGTATTATCTTTGGTGGTTATGGTAAGAAAAGATGATATTAATTCATCAGATACGATTAGTCGATTCAAGTATCAAAGACTATATTGTTCAAATCAAAAACTTAATGAAAAAACTAGAGTTATTTTATCAAAATTCTTTGGTTCATCCTGGGCAGATGAATATATAGATAAAATCCTTTTTGCTTGTTAAATATGCATAAGAATTTTATTTCTAAATCCTTTTTCCTTACCTTGACTACACCTTTGTGTATACTTCTTTTTTATGGTTGTAATAATAAAGATTTAGAAGAAAGTCAACTTTCGACTAATAGTGAATTTTCAGAGAAGATATATGGCGTAGCAGCATTAGGTCAATTGAATCCTCTAGGTGAGGTTCGAAAATTAGCAGCTCCTACTAGTGGGAAGGGAGCCACACCACGATTATCTAAATTATTTGTTCAAGAGGGTGATTCTGTTAACAAGGATCAAATTTTGGCTGTTTTTGATAATCGTCCTAAACTTGAAGCTGATCTGTCATTTGAACAAGCTAATTTAAATATATTATTGAATGAAATCAGAATTCAAAAAAGGGAAATTAATAGATATCAAATGCTTGTTGATAAAGGAGCAGTGGCATATATTGTTTTAGATAAATTGAAAGATGAACTGGTTATTTTGGAGGCGAGGAAGTTAAAGATTAAGTCAGCTATTAATTCAATTAACTTTGATTTAGAACAAACACAATTAAAAAGCCCAATAGATGGGATTGTTCTTCAGATTTTAACTCGAGAGGGAGAAAGACCAAATTCTTCTGGTGTTCTTAATGTTGGTGCTAACCAATTAATGGAAGCACTTATAGAAGTATATGAATCTGATATTAATAGAGTCGTCATAGGTCAGGTTGTTGATTTGATTAGTGAGAATGGAGGATTTAACGGGTCTTTAAGAGGCAAAGTAAGTTTAATCAGCCCGCAAGTTAGGCAAAGACGTGTCCTCTCAACCGATCCTACAGGTGATGCTGATTCAAGAGTTGTTGAGGTTAGAGTTAAACTTGATGATTCATCAATAGAAAAGGTTTCTAATTTGACTGGAATGAAAGTTATTGCTCGTTTTAAGCCATAGTGAATCTAAAAAAAATTTTTGAGACAAGAAAAATACCTCTTGCATGGCTTTTGCTTACAAGACAACCTCTAAGAATTTTGGTTGCAATTGCTGGAATATCTTTTGCTGGAATTTTGATGTTTATGCAATTGGGTTTTAGAGATGGTTTGTTTGATGCAAGTGTGACCGTTCATAAGTTGTTTAACGCAGATTTGGTTTTAATTAGTCCGCGATCAAAAAGTTCAATAAGTATGAGTGGATTTCCCCGAAGAAGATTAGTTCAAACAATGGGCCATAAAGATGTGATTGGAACAACAGCCGTTAATTGGAATTTTCTTCTTTGGCGAAACCCAGAAAATTTATCTACAAGATCTATTCTTGCTTTGGGATTTGAGCCAACTAAGCCATTATTAATTGATTCTGATTTTGAAAGAAAAGCTGAAACTCTAAAAAATAAAGGTAGAGTTTTGTTTGATGACCTTTCTAGAGATGAATTTGGTCCTATCTCATCCTGGTTTAATGCTGGTCGCTTAGTAGAGACTGAAGTTGCTGGGAAGAGAGTAAGAGTTTCTGGAATTGTTAGTTTAGGCCCTTCTTTCGGTGCAGATGGGAATTTAATAACTAGTAGCGAAACATATTTAGGATTATCTCCAGGTAATCCTAAAGGAAGTATTGAAATTGGCTTAGTAAGATTAAAAGATGGATCTGATATTGAAAAAGTTGTTAACTCTTTGAATTTAAATTTGCCCAGTGACGTTAAGGTTATGTCGTTAAAATCATTTATTGAATTTGAGAAGAATTATTGGAAAAGTAGTACATCGATTGGATTTATTTTTACTTTGGGAGCTGCAATGGGATTTATTGTTGGTTGTGTAATTGTTTATCAGATACTTTATAGTGATGTTAGCGATCATTTACCTGAGTATGCAACCTTAATGGCGATGGGATACAACCTAAGAAGTCTTTTGGGGGTAGTAGCAAGAGAGGGTTTTATTTTATCTTTTATGGGATATATACCTGCATATATTTCTGGACAAGCTTTATATGCTTTAGTTAGGTCGTCAACTAAATTACCTGTAGAAATGAGTTTTAGTAGAGCATCGATTATATTTTGTTTGATACTTTTTATGTGCATGGGTTCTGCTTTGGCGGCTATGAAAAAATTGGCAGATGCTGATCCTGCTGAGATTTTTTGATTAATTAATCTCATCTTTAAAATAAATGATTTATGAATAATCTAAATAAAAATACTTTGAGAATTGTTGCCTTGAACCATTGGTATGGGCAAGGGGTTATGAGAAGGCATGTTCTTCAGTCGATTTCAATGAAAATTTCTCCTGGTGAAGTTGTTTTACTTACTGGGCCTTCAGGTTGTGGAAAAACTACTCTTTTAACTTTAATTGGAGCACTTCGTAAAGTTCAAGATGGAGATATTAAAGTCCTTGGGAAACAGCTTTATGGCGCTAGCAGAAAGACTAGACAAAATCTTAGAAAAGATATTGGAATGATTTTTCAGGGTCATAATCTTTTGAGATGTCTTACCGCTGAGCAAAATGTTCAAATGGGTGCTGATCTTTTGAATGGATTTTCATATGGTTCGCGAAGGGCACAGTCTAGAGAATGGCTTAGAGCAGTTGGATTAGAAGATCACATGTCAAAACTTCCCCATGATTTATCAGGGGGGCAAAAACAGCGTGTTGCTATTGCCAGAGCTCTTGCTGCAAGACCAAAATTATTATTAGCTGATGAACCAACTTCTGCATTGGATAGCTCAACGGGGAGAGAGATTGTTGATTTACTGAAAAAACTTGCCCTAGAACAATCTTGTTCAGTTTTGATGGTTACTCACGATCCGAGAATATTGGATGTAGCAGATCGTCTCTTGCAAATGGAAGATGGCCAATTATTGCCCTCTGTTTAGTAAATTAGAAAGACAATAATAATTTATCTGAATTAAGCATGTCTAAAAGACGTAATCTTAAGAAAGAAAAACAGGAGAGAAACCGTGCTTATGCAAGGAAATTTAAAAAGCGTAAGCTTCGCAATGATGGAAGAGGTGAGGGCGCTGGTAATGGTGTCACTGGAACCGCTAATAATGGCGGGGCCGCTGATTAATATTCTTTAATTCAAATAAAAAAAATATTTTTTTTATTTCTTCAATTTGTTTGATCAAAAAACTTGTAATTTATTTTTAATTTAGGATGTTAGTAAGCGTTGTAATACCCACTTACAATAGGCTCCCGATACTAAAAAAGTGTCTGTATGCATTAGAAAATCAACTTTTGATAGATGAAATTCATAATTACGAGATCGTAATTGTTGATGATGGCTCAACGGATGGAACGACTGAATGGTTGGGGGAAAACATACATTCTTTTCCTCATTTAAAACTTTATGAACAAATTCATGGAGGTCCTGCTCTCGGAAGAAATCTAGGTGTAGATAAGTCAAATGGTGATTTGATTGTATTTATTGATAGTGACCTAGTTGTTGATAAATATTTTTTAGTGAACCATGTTAATTCTTTACTTAAAGCGTGGAAAAAATTCGGTAATAGAAAATGTTTTACCTATGGATCTGTAATTAATACTTCTAATTTTGATAATCCAAAATCTGAACCCTTAAAACTTCAAGACTTGTCTTGGGCTTACTTTGCTACCGGTAATGTTGCTATTGATAAAGGTGTATTAGAAGAATCAGGACTTTTTGATACTTCTTTTCAATTATATGGTTGGGAAGATTTGGAATTAGGAGAAAGGCTCAGAAATATGGGAATCAAACTTATTAAATGTCCAAAAGCTATTGGATATCATTGGCATCCAGCATTGGCACTTAATCAAATCCCTGATTTGATTCGAATTGAAAAAGAGAGAGCAAAGATGGGTTTGGTTTTCTATCGTAAACATCCAACATGGAGAGTCAAATTTATTATTCAATATACTTTTATTCACCGCTTCCTTTGGGAATTTCTAACTTTTGGGGGACTTATCAATATTAAAACGCTTAGACCTTTATTAGCTTTTTTAATCAAAAATGGTAAACCTGGTATTGCTATGGAATTGTTAAGATTACCTCTTAATTTGATTGGAGTTAGACAAATTTTTAGAGAAGCATCATTAATAGGACTTCGATGAGCCATCGTTTGTTAGATTAGTAATGCAAATTAAAAACCGCACACCTAACTGTTTCGGGTGATACTTAAACAATGATTTTTTAATCATTATTTAAGTTATACCTGTTGGGTGGAGGCTAACCCGGAACCCACAAAAACATGGCTGTAGTTTCTCTCTCAGAGATGATGGAAGCTGGTGCTCACTTTGGGCATCAGACTAGAAGATGGAATCCAAAGATGTCTCGTTACATCTATTCTGCTCGGAATGGGGTTCATATAATTGATCTTGTTAAAACTGCTGTTTGTATGAACAGTGCCTATAAATGGACTCGCGGGGCCGCAAGAAGTGGCAAAAGATTTCTTTTTGTAGGTACCAAAAAACAAGCATCTGAAGTTGTTGCTCAAGAAGCTATTAGGTGCGGAGCTTCCTATGTTAACCAGAGGTGGTTAGGAGGAATGCTCACAAATTGGACAACCATGAAAGCAAGAATTGATCGACTTAAAGATCTTGAAAGAATGGAATCTAGCGGCGCTATTGCAATGCGTCCTAAGAAGGAGGGCGCAGTATTGCGCAGAGAATTGGAAAGATTGCAAAAATATTTAGGAGGACTAAAAGGTATGAGACGTTTACCTGATGTAGTTGTTTTGGTAGATCAGAGGCGCGAGACAAATGCCGTACTAGAGGCAAGAAAACTTGATATTCCTTTGGTATCTATGCTGGATACTAATTGTGATCCAGATCTTTGTGAAATTCCTATTCCATGTAATGATGACGCTGTTAGATCTGTTCAACTTGTTTTGGGCAGACTTGCTGATGCTATTAATGAAGGAAGACATGGTCCTAACGAGTAATTCCCATACCTTTAAAAAAATCTTTTTACCTATCACTAACTATTTTTAAATAAAATGCCGGAAATAACAGCTAAACTCGTTAAAGAATTGCGAGATAAAACCTCTGCAGGGATGATGGACTGCAAAAAAGCCCTAATTGAAAATAAGGGTGATATGGAAAAGTCTATTGAGTGGCTAAGACAAAAAGGTATTGCAAGTGCTGAAAAGAAATCTGGAAGAGTCGCCGCTGAAGGTGCAGTAGGGAGCTATATACATACTGGTTCACGAGTAGGTGTCCTTTTAGAATTAAATTGTGAAACCGACTTTGTCGCTAGAGGAGACTTATTTCAAGGCCTTTTGAGAGATCTATCTATGCAAGTTGCTGCTTGCCCAAATGTTGAATATGTAAGCGTTGATCAAATCCCTGATGCAATTGCAACTAAAGAAAAGGAGATAGAGATGGGCAGGGATGATCTCTCTGGTAAGCCAGATCAGATAAAAGCTAAAATTGTAGAAGGAAGAATAGGAAAGAGATTGAAAGAAATGGCTCTTCTTGAGCAACCTTTTATAAAAGATAGTTCAATAAACGTTGAAGAACTTGTAAAGCAAGTTGCGGGAAAAATTGGTGAAAATGTAAGGGTTCGTAGATTTACTAGATATACTCTTGGAGAGGGAATTGAAGTTCAAGGTCCAGATTTTGCAGAAGAGGTTGCATCAATGACTTCAGCTTGATTTTGTCAAATAATAAGAATTTATTGATTTCTAATTTTGATCCCTTCGATCAACTCAGTTTGCTAAGAGAAAAATGTAATAATATCTCTTCTCATTTATATAGGGTTAATTCTCTTTATCTTGAAGAATTGAGAAGTCTTTTACCTCAAGCAATTAGGACTTCTATATTATTTCTTATTACTGATAGGCTAGGAGATGATTTTGGCTTCTCAACGGCAAAATCAAGAAAAAGGTTTCAATTGAAAATAGATAAATTAGTTTCAGATAATATATCGCTTTTAACAATTGAGCACTTAAATGATTTAGCTAAAAAAATTGATGAAGAAAATATTCGTAATTTTAATAATGCTAAAGAAGAAATGGCAAATGCAATAAGCATCAAAAATCATACCGAAAGACCAGAAGAATTTAATGGTGCTAATTCAATACATATAAGTGTAATTCCACCTCTGGAGGATTTGTCAATTACCGAGGGGTGGAATGGAGAGTTAATAGCACCATATTCAATTGATTATAAAGAAACTAATTTTATAAGTAACAAATCTGAGAGTAATTGCATTATTGAAAAGGCTTATAAGGAATCTGAGCCAATAAAAGATGATGAAAAGAATATTGATACATTCAATTTAAAAAGTAATGATATTGAAATCTTACAATCAATATTTGCTTTGACTGATGAATCTAGCTTAGGTAATCTTGATTCTAGAAATGATGATACTTCTCATGAATCGAACTCTTATAAAGATTTGAACAATAATCGTTTCTTGCCACAATCTCCTATAGGTTTATATGAGTGGATGATATCTATAGATACAGCTTTAACTCGAAGATTACGTGACATCTCTCACTCTATTAATACTGAGCTTTTAAAAGCAGGCTTAACCAATACACTTGTGCCAATGAATATTTTAGATGCTGTCTTGGCAGGTCAATTGATCTCGTCCAAATCCATATCGAATATTCTTACTTTGAAATTACCAATGAATAGTTCATCAGGCTCTGGAG
>QCIR01000020.1 GCA_003216575.1 Prochlorococcus sp. AG-402-M23 | reverse complement strand
TCAAGTCATATATTTCAAAACATCTAATATATTTCGCCTGCAATACCAAAATTGAACAAACCGAATGTTCCAGCACGATGAATATTCCAAGGATATAAAGGCTAATTAAAAATAATTAAACGGATAGGTCCACCACAAAACAAAATAAGCAATAAAAAAGCCCTCATCTCATGAGGGCAAAATAAACTGCTGAAGGATCCCCATCACCCAGCTTTTCAAAAATAATAATCAAATCAATCAGATTAGGCAACATTAAAGCACCATATGTTTTATCTCAGACTTGAATGAACACCATCTGTAGGGGGGGGTTGATTTATATGGGAAATAGGGTTAGAAATAGTATCCCCATCACCCAGACCCGTAGGACACCATACCTAGGGTCTTTTTTATTGGAAAACCTTTTATAGATGGATTTCGTCAATATTAAGCATATAGGAGCTGTGGAAAACTTTTGTTATTTGAATGAATTTGCCAGCTACAAAAATATGTCATTACCTAAATCTTCGGAAAAGTAGCTTATAAAGGTTTAAAAACGATTAATTGAAAAATCCTTCTCAATTAAGTAAAAAGGTTCTAAATCTTTTAATTGATAGGAAAAAGACAATTGCGCTAAAGAAATTAAATCTATCGAATAAATCCAGTTGAAATCTTCATGTGATTACACAAAATGATTGATCTCAAAAGAAATAGCAAAAAAGAACCAATTAAAGCCACAGGCCTTCGAAGTCGTAAGTCTTCTCTATATAAGCCAAATCAACAGGAAGATTTCAAAATTAGTAGAGGTCGTTTCTCAAATTTTCTGACGTGTCAAAGGTGCTTTTATCTCGATAGGGTAAGAGGTCTTGATCCTCCTGGGACACCAGGTTGGACTCTTAATGAAACCACTGACCTATTACTAAAAAAAGAATTTGACGATTGCAGACAAAAGCAGGTTCCACACAGAATATTTGCAGCTAATGGACTATCTCATGTTGTTCCATTTGATCATCCTGAAATGGATAACTGGAGAAACTCACTTCATCGGGGACTAATGCATCGTTACAAAGATACCGGAATAATTTTGACTGGAGGTGTAGACGATATTTGGCAAGACACTATTACAAGACAACTAATAATTGTGGATTACAAATCACAAGCAAAAAACGGACGAGTTGATAAGAAAGATTATTTAGAGGATCCTTTTCACGAGGCCTATAAAATTCAAATGGACTTTTATGCTTACTTACTCTCAGGGATGGGTTTTAGTGTTCATCCCATATCTTATTTTCTAGTTTGTAATGCAAAAAGGGATGAAGATGAATTTAATAAGACCATGCGTTTTGATGAATATCTTGTTCCCTACAAATGGAGCAATTATTGGATAGAGAGTCGACTAGATGAAATGGTCACACTAATGAATCAATCAGAGATTCCAGAATCAAATCCTTCATGCAAGAACTGCGCCTATGCAGATCAATATTCGAGAATCCTATTTTCAGGAAATTCAAGTAAAAAAGAAATTACACAAGGAACTTTGCCATTATTTTAAGAACGCTAATAATTTTAAAAATGATTCTGATCAAAAAGCGTCTAAAGGATTAATGGGATGTGCGGAAGATATCAGCTATTAACAAAATTTATAAATTTACCAGATCTTTTAAAAAAAGATGTGCCAAGGGGATTGAGTCAAAATTATGAACCACAAATATTAATCAAACCAGGTTCTCCAATTCTTGTTCTTAAGAATGAAGGCAAGACACAAACATCCATAATGCTATGGGGGTTTATATCTGAGTGGAGTAAAGACCCTTTTGACAACACAAGGTCGAAGCCATTTAACGCGAGATCAGAAAGTGTTGAAGAGAAGAAACTTTTTCGTGCAAGCTGGAGGCATAAGAGATGTTTGATACCAGCTAGTGGATTTCTAGAAAAAGGTCACCTAATAGGTAGAAAAGATTCTCAAACTTTCTGGTTAGGTGGACTTTGGAATCGATGGATGTCTAAAGAAGGATGTGAACTTGAGAGCTGCTGTGTACTAACGACCGAACCAAATGATTTAGTCAAACAATTTCATAACCGTATGCCCGTTATTATTCCAAATGGGCTAGAACAAGAATGGATCTCTTCAGTTAAAAATGCTCAAGACCTTAAAGCTTTAAAACCGCTAATGTCTAAATGGGACCCAGAAGAATGGACAGCCGAGCCAATAAACAAACCTAATGCCGACCAATTATCCTTCCTATAAAATCAAAAAAAAAAGGGCTTACACAAGCCCTTTTATAAATTTTATAAAATCAGGACTTCAATGATCGTGATGCACTTCTGCCGAGCTAGGCATTTCATGGGCAGAAGACAATTTCTTCAATGATTGAGATCCACAAATAGCAGACAAAGCGATCACAACCAAGGATGCAGTGCTTAACAACTGAAGTACTATCGGGAGATGTGAATTAATTCTTTCTCTAAAGGTAGTCATTTGGGAAGTTAGTTAACACTCCATTCAAACAAAAAGAATAAGCACCGTCCATAGGTTGAATATTATGAACTAAATAGCTAGAAGCAAAAAAATAAGCATAAATAAATTTAGTCCTACTGTTAAGAGTGATGTACTTGGTTTAAATTCATTAGACAAAACTAGGGACTCACGCTCTTATTAATTTCTAATTATGACCTAAATATTTAAAAGTCTCATAAGATACATAATGAAAATTAGATATTGAAAGAAATCGCATGAATAAACAAATGTACAATTAAGCCAATAATTAACTCAAACTACTCATGGCTGAAAAATCAACAAAGCCTAAAACCACTAGACGTCAGATATCTGATTAAAATTACCCAAACAAAAATTAATTGTAATGAACGGAAATAGAATGGATCTTCCTTCTCTAGACAAACTTAAAGAATTAGAAAAAAGTGCAAGAGCAGATGGGAGTGGCATTGAATTTGACTCTCTATTAGGACTATGGAAATTCAATTCAGTTTGGAAGCAGGGATCAGATACAGAAGACGCGATTTCAAGCACTTTGCTTCAGGTTCTTTCAGCCAGTCTAGAGTTGAAGAAGGATACACAGAATCCAGAAGAAGAGAAATTTACTATCGCCAACGCAATTAAATTTGGATTACTAACTCTGAGATTCAGTGGCTACGCAAATTTAGAAAGGAAGCAGCCATTATTACCCTTTTCTTTTGAATGCATTCAAATAAAACTAGCCTCAATCACTATTTTAAAAAGATCTCTAGCGGCACCTGATCAAAAGAAGAGGCCGTTTTTTGCACTAATAGCTATTGACTCAAATGGTAGATGGTTGTCAGCAAGGGGAAAGGGCGGGGGACTTGCTCTATGGGTAAAAGATAAATAAGCTCCCAACTTCGAAAACCCTTAGATATTTTGTTCAGAAAACTCTTCTAATACTATTTTTAATAACCAATATCTCCGTACATAAATTAATAAGCAAATGTTAGCCAGACGCAGTGACATCAAGAGATAACTTTATTTCTCAGAGAAATCCTATCAATAGAATTTGGATGTTCTCGAACAAATTTATTGAACTCAATAGCTAACTGCCTAGCTTCAAAAGCATCAATGGCATAAAACCCTAACTCATGTCTTTTGTTAGCTAAATCTCGGTAGCTAACAGCGTATCTTTTGCAGGATGTAATCGGTCTTGAAGACAATTTTTTAAATATCAATTAACAATATCCTAAAAATAACAAAATAGTTCTGAAAGAAATCTACCGAACAATTTGGGATAGGAAACCGAATATAAAAAGACATAATGCTTTTGACCAATTAGATGTCAAATAATATCTGAACTAAATTCTTGAGGACGATCGTCGCATCCAAATTTTAGCTAAATTGCATTTTTTAAAATTGTATACAATTTTAATAGACTTGAAAATAACAAAGCACCTAAATATTCAATTATTAGAAAATCTAATTACATTAATAATTTTTACTTTACAGATTTGGTATTTCTCCCTACATACAGACATTAAGTAAGAAGGTAAGTTTAAAAAAATCATTCAATTAATTAAAGTTATGAGTTTAGATATTTACAAAGCGATTGTTAAAGCATCCGAGCAAGGAAATTTATGGGGACTAAAACGAACTGATTACTAACTATGTTTAAATTCACCAAATTTAAGTTTATTCAACTCATTATATTATGGAATCTACCAATCGTAATTTTATTTATCGCAATAATCTCAATACCCATAGAATTATCTGATTCAATTTCAATTTTTTAACAACTAAGATCTCTAAAAAAAATTTCTTTTTAGTAGAGAAATAATTAATCAACAAGTGTAACCATGAAAATCTAGATATGCATTACTTTTAAACAGCTTGAATGGTTAGAAAAGGAAAAATCTGGTATTTGATTTATGCCATTCAATAAGTACACGGCGCTTGTTTGATTAAGCAGCTTTAAACTGAAGACTACTGTTGTCGGTCCATGTCCAAGCAGACTTCTCCATTGTAGATAGATCGACTCTGTGGCTCTCCATCCAGTCTCCATTGGCTTCTATAAATTTCTCAATATTCCCCTGTGGGTGCTGATGTATAACAATTATTTTTTGAGGGTCCTCATCACTACACCCTCTGTACAAGGGCTGAATATTAAACTCTCTATGCCTTCTGGTAGCTTCTTTGCTGTCGAAGATTGCAGCCCACTCAGCAAAGGTGCTTTCAACCTTAAAAGTAAAAACTGAGGTGACAGTAGAAGACATCTAAAATCCTTAATATGGGCAAACGATACCCAAACAAAACAAAACTGACTAACAGTTGTTGTAAAAACTAGATAAATAAGAAAACTTTCTGCTAGAAATAGCTGATGCAGATACCAAGAAAAACCCTCAAACGAATCATCAACTTAATTGTTGTTCTATTCGTTGCCATTGTTGGATTCATAAAAGTAAAGCACCCATTTAGTTATTTAATTGGAGTCCCTGTTGCCAGTTGGGTCGTTTATCTTTTATGTAATGCCATGTGCACAGATATTCTTTTTGGAGAAACATCAGGTTGTTCTGAAAAAAGTATTTACAAGGAGAATTAAGCTAACTACGAATTAAACTTTCTCAATCAGTGAAGAGAATCAGATATCCCTAACCTGAAAAGTACTTGCAAAGATAAACTCAAGTTAAGATAGCGAATTAATCATAAAATTATTTTTATAACCTCAACATAACAAAATGATATTCGCTTTACTCAGTTGGAAATAATCTTTCTTTTAGCTGAATTAATACCATGTCTTTTAATTGGCTATTTACTAGGACGATTTAAAAAAGATTTATCACTAATGATATCTCGTCCTTTAATGAGCTATGGAATTCCTATTAGCTTGATGGGGATATTACTTAAGTCTGGCCTTGAATTCCCTTTGATAGAATCTGCGGCTTTAGCACTGGTAGCTATTGGCTTTTTAATGACTCTATTAAATTGCCTTCCTGGTATAAAAAACTTAATACCAAACAGATCTCTTCAATTAGGTAGTGCATTCGGAAATACTGGGTATTTCGGAATACCAGTTTCACTAGCACTGCTTCCAAATCATGCTTTGATTTACAGCATAGGTTTTGACCTTGGTGCGACATTAGTAATTTGGAGTATCGGTCCAATACTGCTAACGGATCCTTCAAAAGTTTTAAGTTCTAATAGATATTGGCAGAATTTCATAAAAGCAATCTTTAGAAGCCCTGCTGCAAAAGGACTGATTGGCGCATTAATTGTTCATTCATTACCATGGAATGAACAAATAACAGCCTTACTATGGATACCTTCAAGGGTTGTAATTATTTTAGCACTTGTAATCGTTGGAATGCGTCTAAGTTGGCTGAGGAAAGCAAATCTCTCAAGAATAAAAATCCAAATAACATCCATAAAAAATGCTTTAATCATGAAACTTGTTGGATTGCCAGTCATTATGTTGATCATTTCCTCAGCGATCAGATTACCCAACGTCATGCGAGAGGCTTTAGTACTTCAATCAGCAGCGCCAACAGCAATATCTGTCTTATTAATATCCCAAGCAGCGTCAAGACATGAAGAGGAAGCCACATCGCTTGTTGTCTTAAGTACAATCATCGCGCTCATATCAATCCCTGCTTGGTTGATGATTTTAAGATTGTAAAAAGTTAACAACTATCGCCTTTTAACTCAGTTTGTCTAAGTTGTAAGAAATACAATTTTTTTAATGACCTCAGCTACAGCAACAAAAGCGACAGCAAAGAAAACAGCGGCAGTAAAATCATCAGCAGTAAAATCTCAATCAATTTATTCATCAACCCAATCAAGATTTGCCAGTTCAAAGCTAATTCAAAACCTAGGTTCATCTAATGATGGGGTTCAATTCGATTTTTCAAGTTCGTTAAGAACTGCATTTGGAAGGGACTAAAAAGATATGGACCTTTTAAAAACACTTTTTACAGTTGTTATATGTCTAGGTATTGGATGGGCAATCTCAAAAGGAATCATGTTTGGCTTGACTCATATTTGATATTCCTGAAGGGTGGCATCCTACAAATGAAGAACTTGAAGTGATAGACAATGCATGGATGTAAGGCAAGGTCGCATGCGAAAAAATAAAAGGGAAACAACTGCAAATAAAAAATATATTTCAAATATGCTTAATGAAATAGCAGATCATTATCAAGAAAATTAATGGCTAAAGAATGGGAACCAAAAGAAGAACATAAAGCAGTTATTGCAAGGAGTATAGAGTTTATTTCTGATGAATTAGCTGAGTTACAAGAGGCTTTACGATGTCCAAATTCATTTATTGTTGAAATAGCTAATAGGGTAGTATCTGAATATAAAACAAACCAAATCATCATTAGAAGAGATGAAGAATAAATGGAATTTCTGCAATCACATGATTTAAACCAATTGGGTCTTTGGACCCCTCTTATTGGAGGTATTCTTCTTTACGTTGGCTTAAATCTAAAAATCACTGAAGTTGATCCTAATGAGTAATCAATACATGAAGAATGAGTACAACGATAAGAAAAGGTTCGATTTATTAGAATAGTTTGGGATGAAACAAGGAACTCTTGAACTAATTTTTTTTGCTCTGATTTTCTTGAGTCTTCAATTTTGGTGGATAAGGATGACAATTAAAAATGGTCGAACTGGAGAAGTAGATAAATGGGGGCAAAAAACAAACCCAAAAAAACTAAATGAATTGGAGAAAGTGAAGGAAGATTTAGAAAAACTTTTTCGATCTTAATTTTCAATAGTATGAAAACTCATTAAATAATGAACTATCAAATCTTGCTTGAAAGCTACGCTGCTGGTGAAGGTATTAATAAAGACGAACTATCATTACTAGAATTAGAACTTGATTCTCAACTAGAATCTATTAAATTTTCTCGCACTCAAGGTTGCACAGAAAAAGCACCACAGCACATTTGCGAGGCAGCTCAAGTATGCGAAGGTAGTAGTTGGATCACTTGCTTTGCTTCAATACTAGATAAGGCTAATCCCCTTTCCCTTGGGAATAAATCAAGAGGAGCAAAAGTCATTGATGCACTTCTAGATAACAATTATTTAATGAATTAAACTAGTAAAAACAATTATCAATTCATTATTAATAGACAAATTATTATTAAACAAATCCAATGAGCAATAGTGAAAGTCGTGAAGAAAGGAAAAAACGTTTTAAAAATCTTTCAAGTGCAGAAAGAAAAATGTTGATTAGAAAGAAACTAGAACTACAAGGTCTAACAGAGGGAAGCGGTGTGAGGGGGAAGGATCAATCTTCTTACGACAAAGAAGAAATGATAGATTTAATTCTATTAACAAGATGTTTTCAAAAGAATAAATTTCAATAACTCATCCAACCAAAATTTGTTTTACGAAGTTAGTGCCTGCAAAATGGGCATATGAATAAACCTATTAAAAAAAAGAAAATTACCTTTGCAAGGTTTGCTGTTCGTACTCTTGCTATTTCTGCAAGCACCCTCGCTCTATTTGATTTTCTAAAAGGAGACTATCAAGCTGGTGGGCTTCTAGCACTTGGATGGTTAACCATCGTGATCGGGGAGAAAAGGATGTTTAATGGGGAAACGACAAATGAAGAAACCTAAACAAATTTCCAACTGTTAACTATCAATAAATAGATCTATAAAATTCATTCAGCTTTTATTCTCTATGCCACCATGAAAGAGGTAACAGTATATAAGACTTTAAATATTGAGGCATTTTATTCCACCCCATTAGTTCTATGAGTGAGACAAAGAAAAATAAGAACTTCAATCTGACAGAAATGAAGTTCAAGTTTAATGATCTATTTACTGGCATTGCGTTACTGTTGTGTGCATTTTTATGTGCGTTTAGCCTTGCACTAATTGCAATAAGGCTAGGGCCAATAGCTAAATGGGCTAATTATCAGACTATTTGCGTGGAACAAGAAAGTATAAAATCTCCAATCGAATGGGCGGTGCGTAAATGCAATGGAAGATCAAAAGTTTATCAAGTGAAATGAAGGCAACTCAATTAAAATTGAGTTTATAATTTTCACCATTTAGATGATCACGTGTTTCTTAAAAAGCAATAACATCGAATCAATTGTTTGCTTAGAGCCAAAACAATAGAAATCCCGCCAAAAGTCCAGACATATGACCTAACAAGCTAATTCCAGGTAGGAATGACCAAATAATTCCAATACCTGTGAGTACTGAAATAGATTTAAGTAATCTTGGATCTTTCTTTAGCTCGCATCCAATGTAAACAAATTTGTTTTTTCCATAAATTGTAGTCATTAGAATAAACGCGTCGATACCAAATAAAACTCCACTAAATCCAATAGCTAGAGACATAGGATTTCTATAAACGAAAATATCAACGCACCAACAAATGAACGCTTGGAGAGGCATTATCAATACAATAAAAGCCAGAAAGAAATAGTCACTTTGAAGACTTAAAGATTTAAGAAAATATCTAGCTACGATGATTCCAGAGATATTTGCCAATAAATGATTAAAATCACCATGAAAAAAATTGGATGTAATAATCCTGTATGGCTCATAAAACAAACGTCCAGACCAATAAGCAATAGAAGTCTTATCAATTATTCCTAAGAAATCTGTTGCAAAGAAGCAAATACTGCAAGCCAAGAAGGGGACAACGTATTGCCAATCATTTTTTGAAATTTTCTCAAGCATTCCTAAATAGATTTGTCAATAATCCAATGGTACTTGGTGAATTTGATCAATTGAAAAGCGAATAGGATTAATTCTTTAAGTATATGAATAAGCTAAAATATTTACCTATCAAGAATTTCATCAATAAAGAAAAGGACTAAAGCCTAAGGTGAACAAATCTATCATTTATATAAATGTACATTGGTTTAAAAAAGAAACTAAATCTCAATAGTTATGAATGGTGGAGAAACCACAGAAGGTTTGTAACCCTTGGATTATTTCTAGCATTTTTTGCTGGCTATGTCAGAGGTCCTTCAGCGAAAGACTTCAAAGTGAATGATATTTGCGGACGTCTAAGCGCTGATTTAATTACAGGGGAAAAGGCTGCAAGAGAATTGAAATTAGGAAAGAAAAGAATCGATGGACTAGAAGGAGAGAAAGCTGATATTACTAATCACTACTACCATGCCAAGTACTACTGCCAAGGCTACACAAAAGGCAATGTAGGCTTGGGATACTAATGACATATTTACTAAAATAGCCAGAGAAAAGCATTGCACTTTTCAGGCCGCTTGAACGGATCTGGCTTTTTGACTAAGCTTTTACAGCTTTAAGACTAACTTTTCTTGCACGCTTCGCAGGTCGTCCTGCTACAGCCTTAGATGCTCTCTTTGAAACTGAGTTAGCGCTTGAGGTTGCTTTTTTAGCTTGAGCAGAAGCTACCTTTTTAACTGCTGTTTTAACTTTAGAAGTCTTAACTTTTGCTTTTGCAGCGCTCTTGGCTGGAGCAGCTTTAGTTACTGCTTTCTTTGCAATTACTTTTTTAGCAGCAGTTTTTTTGATAGCGGCTTTTTTAGCAACAGTTTTCTTGACAGCAGCCTTTTTAGCTGAGGGTTTTGCTGAAACTTTTTTAGCACTCGTAGTCTTACGAGTACGATAAGAAAGGATTAAAGCCCACTCATCAGCACTAACATTTGCAGGCTTATTACCATGAATCTCAGAAATTTTTGCAGCTTTCTCAATATCCTTGATTAAGTTTTTCCAAGAAGCGGCATAACGCTTATCAGATTGTGACTTAGCACCGCTCTCTACAAGAGTTTCAACAACTTGTGATGCTGTTACTTTTTTTCTTCTGCGGTTAAAAATTTCCTTTTGAAGAGTAGCGATCATGGCTTCGCCTTTAGCGCTAACTTTGATACTTAATTGAGACATTGAATTAAGAATTACCTATATACAACATCTAGCACATTGTGGGTATCCAAACCGAACAATCTATTTACATGTAGATGTAAATAGCATTTGCATCTTATAAATTTACATAAAAAACTATTCAATAAAAGACATAAGGAACACAAAAATTGAGTTATAGGCTTGTTTAGAAAATAGATCGGTAAAGTCTCACTTAAGGACAAAATGACTATCAAGAAGGAATTAAAGTTTTATTGATTTTCTAAAAAGTAAGCAAAAATCGCTATAAAACACAAAAAACAAAAATTCGAGCAACAACCTAGCTATCTATTGAAAATGTTCTTTCTAATTTTGCTTTTATTTGCTTCAAAGACGGTTCTGAGACCTTGAGAATTTTTTTATAAAAGCCAAAAAGTTTAAGACACGCCAAGGGAACAAATATTGTCAGTAGTAAGGTTTTAGTTGTAATCATATGGATGTTATAAGCCAAATCAGCTAGAACCGCTCAAATATTACTTGTTAAACCTATATATAAACTCAAGGTCTTTAGAAAATTTTAGTTAAAGTCAAGGTGTTAAGTAGGAATTAACCAATTCAATAAAATGCAAGATAGGAAGGATCTCAAAGCCCTTATTTACCAGGTAGCTGCAGTAACAGATAGAGGTCAAAGAATGAACGCGATGATTGCTCCCATGTATCAAAATAAACTAGTAGAGATGAATAAATTAGTTGAAGATCTACTGCCCCTATCAGATGAAATAACTCAGAGTTCAATTGAAGGTGAATGGGAGCTTATTTACTCATCAGTTGAATTATTTAGAAGCTCTCCATTTTTTTTAGCCATTGAAAAGGCTTTAAACAACAAATCAAAAAGCGATTTATTTTTCAAGCTTCATCTTTTACAAGTTGGTTCATTTGGTCTGTCAACTGTTGGAAGAGTCGGTCAATATCTCAATTTTAATAAAGGGGAAATGATCTCCACCTTTGATACCACAATCTTTGGACTTACAACTATCCCAATCCTTGGGTGGTTCAAACTTCTGCCTACATTTGGTGGTCGCGTCATAACTCTGGCTAAGGGGCTTCAACTAAAAGACAACATACTTTCTATGCAGTTAGAGAAGACTAAGGTGTCAGAGGTTGATGGTCTGGGAAAAATTCCATTTGTAAATTCCATTCTCATGGAAAGATGGTATCCAGTTAAAACCGTATGGAAACTTCTTCCATGGAATAAAGAAAATCCAAATTGTGAGATTAACGTGATCTATGTAGACGAAGATTTAAGAATCATTAGAGATATGCACGGAGCAATGTTTGTTTACATACGACCATCTATTCCTCTTCTAGACCAATAAAAAATTTAAACAAATTCCCTTCTCAAATACTAAATTCACTGAAGCAATTCCAATGAATTTGTAGTAGAAACTCTAAAGAAGAAAATTCCTTTAAAAAGAAAAAATGAAAAATCCAGAAGTAATAGTAATTGGAAGTGGTATAGGAGGATTATGTTGCGCAGGATTGCTAGCAAAAGCTGGTAAAAAAGTCCTAATTCTTGAGGCTCACTCAAAACCAGGAGGAGCCGCTCATGGTTTTCAGAAAGATGGATATATATTTGAATCTGGACCATCTCTTTGGAGCGGAATAGGTACTTGGCCTACGACAAATCCTTTAGGTCAAGTCCTAAAAGCTCTTAACCAAAAAGTTGAATTAATTAAATATCAGGATTGGAATGTTCAAATTCCTGAAGGTGACTACACGATTGGAGTTGGAGATAAAAGATTCCTTGATCAGATCAATTCAATTAGCGGAAATGATGCCATTAAAGAATGGGAACATTTTATTCAAGTAATTAAACCAATTGGTGCAGCGGCTAATGCAATTCCCCTAATAGCGCTAAATAAAAACAAGGAAACTATTTTTCAGCTCTTAAGACGTAGTAAAACACTCCTCACTCACTTGAAATCTTTTAAATACCTTGGAGGTGCTTTTGGAAATTTAGTTGATGAACATCTTAAAGATCCATTTTTACGAAATTGGGTTGATTTACTTTGCTTTCTAATAAGCGGTTTATCCAAAGACGAAACGAATGCAGCTGCAATGGCAACCCTTTTTGATGATTGGTTTAAACCAGATGCCTACCTGGAATATCCAAAGGGAGGCAGTGAATCTATCGTTAAGGCTCTATTAAGTGGAATTTACTCATTTGGAGGCAAGCTTCAACTTAATTCAAAAGTTAGTCAGATAATTATAAAGAGGAATAAAGCAATCGGAATTGAGCTAAAAAATGGTGAAAAAATCTTTGCAGATCATATTATTAGCAATGCCGATATTTGGAACACCCTTGATTTAATACCAAAAGAAATATCTCAACAATGGAGAGAGGAAAGGTCCACAACTCCAAAATGTAATTCATTTCTTCATGTACATCTTGGGTTTAATGCAGAAGGCCTAGAAAATATTCCACTCCACTCAATATGGGTTGATGATTGGTCTAAAGGTATTACTACCGAAAGAAATGTAGTAGTTCTCTCTATACCATCGGCATTGGATCCAACAATGTCACCCCCCAACAAACATATTCTTCACGGATATACACCTGCTAATGAGCCTTGGGAAATATGGAAAAATCTTAAAATTGGTACAGAAGAATATGAAAGAACAAAAGAAGAGCGGTGCTCAGTCTTCTGGAAACCAATTAAAAAATTGGTGCCAGATATAGAAGAAAGAGTCGAAATAAAAATGCTAGGGACACCACTTACTCATCAAAGATTTCTAAATACTAAACATGGAAGTTACGGTCCAGCATTATCAGCTGCAGAAGGGCTTTTCCCAGGGAATAAAACTCCTATTAAAAATCTTTTAATGTGCGGTTCAAGTACATTCCCAGGGATCGGTATTCCACCAGTGGCAGCCAGTGGCGCTATGGCCGCCACTACAATTCTTGGTTCCAAATTTCAAAGAGATCTAATCAAAGAGCTAGACATATAAGAAAACACCTATTGTTGATAGATAACATGAAAACACAAATCAAATGAGCAACTCACTCAATAAAGCTTTTACAGGAATAATCGCTCTAGCTCTGATTGTGATAGCTGTAGGTCGTATCCCATTTTCAAGAGAAAAAGAGCTATCAAATTTATGCAGGGAATACTACACTATGTACCTTAATCAGAATGACTACTCACTAAAAGAAAAAAACACAAAGATCAAAGTTATTGCACAGAAAACAGGTCTTAAAGCTGAGACAAATAATGTTGCTAACTTTTGCAATTCGTTCTATTTCAACCAAAGATAGATTTTAAATAAGAAAATAGAAAAATTTTCTGAATACATTTATTTAATTTCTAATAGGAACAGATACATCCGTAATTATCTCGATAGATTTAATATCAATTTAGTAGTTAAATAAGGATTGTAACAGGAAAAATCATGAAGAAAAAAACTTCATCAAATCTCCTTGAAAAAATTGATGTCGCTAAAGAAAGAATCAAGGAATTAGAAACAATGATTAATCATTGGGAAGGTATCGAAGTTGAAGGGTTTTGGGATGCTGAATGCTCTATAAATCCATCATCTCCGGCTTGCCTTCTCTTTAATACTTGACCTTCAATCGGTAAAACTTTAAGCCAGCCAGTAAATCAACTCAGATCAAAAGCTATTCTAATAGCATTATTAGTGATTAAAAATTAACTCAAAGACAAAAAGAATCACTTAATGGGACGCAAAGGTATTTTTCTTTAACTGGTAAAATCTGCATTTTTAAACTCATGATTCACAAAAAAATTTTATAGAGTAAAAAAAATTGTAGATAAAAAATGACGGAGCCATCAAAAGTCGTTTCATCCAGTGACTTTGATGATTGGTTTTCTTTGAACGACACTGTTATGGGAGGTTCAAGTAAGGCAGTTTGTAGATCTTCCTCAAAAGGCCTCTCCCTGGAAGGTGTTGTAGTTGAGGAAAAAGGAGGTTTTGTTAGTTGCAAATCTCCAATATTTTCACCTGTTCTAAATTTATCCAACTATCAAGGTTTTGAATTAAAAATTGAAGGCAAAGGTCGAACTTTAAAATTTGGAGTGTCATGTAAATATGGAATTTTTGGATTAAGAGGATTTTTCTTAGACAAATCACCTGGTGGGCTCAGATGGGTAGCAGAAATAGAAACAAAAAGATTTGGGACAACAACAATAAAAGTACCTTTTGAAAGCCTTGAACCAACTGTTCTAGCAAAAAAAATTTCTTTACCAATTATTTTTAAATCAGAATCTATAACCCAATTTCAATTACTACATTCCAAATTTGGTAAACCAGGAGAATTGAATCCTGGCTTTAAGCCTGGCAAAATAAATTTTGTTTTACAATCGATTAGTGTCTATTAGCACAATTAGAAAAACAATATATGTATATTGTTCTGATTTGATAGGCAATAAAAATGCTATGAATAGTATAAGTATTTCTCAAAAGATTGACCTTAAAACAATTTAAATCTATAAAAAACATTTTTTATTGTATATACTTCAAATACTTCAATTAATTCAGAAAACATCCTTTCAATGGGATTGCTTTAAATATATAACCTCAATAGCATGAATAACAAAGCCTTCGCACCGATATGTGGATTTGAATTTGAAATTAATAAGTTAGTAAATAAGGAAAGAGATAGTAGACAATTCGAAGAAAAGTCAAGGTTAGATAATGTGAATTCAGGATTTGCATGTGCCCTCCATATGCATCAACCGACAATTCCAGCAGGTGAGAATGGAAAGCTCATTTCACATTTGCAATATATGTTTGAGCACACTTCAGAAGGAGATAATCACAATGCCGAACCATTTGCTCAATGCTATAAACGTTTGGCTCAAATCATTCCAAGCCTGATAGATGAAGGATATGATCCCAAAATAATGCTTGATTACTCCGGAAATCTTCTTTGGGGAATCGAACAAATGGGTCGCGAGGATATCCTCAAATCGTTAAAACTCCTAGCGTGTGATCAGACAGTTCAACCACATGTTGAATGGCTAGGAACCTTTTGGAGTCATGCTGTAGCCTCTTCGACTCCACCTTCTGACTTTAAACTACAGATAACAGCCTGGCAGCACCACTTCTTGTCATTATTTGGAGAAGATGCATTGCGTCGAGTAAATGGGTTCTCTCTTCCTGAGATGCATCTTCCAAACCATCCGGATGTTCTATTTCAGTTAATCAAAGCTCTTAAGGAATGTGGATATCGTTGGGTAATGGTTCAAGAACATAGTGTTCAAAATATAGATGGCTCTAATCTAAGAGACGAGCAAAAATATATTCCCAATATGCTCAAAGCTCAGAGTAGTAATGGAGAGACCATCTCTATTCTTTCATTAGTAAAAACTCAAGGATCAGATACAAAGCTTGTTGGGCAAATGCAACCTTATTACCAGGCACTGGAGTTATCTAAACAGAAGTTAGGGCAACAGATTATTCCCACTCTTGTTTCCCAAATAGCTGACGGAGAAAATGGCGGAGTAATGATGAATGAATTTCCTCAAGCTTTTATTCAGGCTTATAAAAGAATTGGTCCAAAAACCGACATAAATCCCACAATAGCTATGAACGGATCTGAATACCTCGACTTCCTGGAGACTTTAAATATTGATGAAAATAATTATCCATTGATACAAGCAATCGGTCAAGACAGAATATGGGAAAAAATCTCAGGGCCAGTAACTCCTACTTTGGTTAAAAAAGCAATTAATGAATTAAAAGAGGAAGATCAATCTTTTTCTCTGAGTGGAGCCAGCTGGACTAACGATTTGAGTTGGGAAGATGGATATATAAATGTTTTAGAACCAATTTCAAAACTTAGTTCCTATTTTCACGAAACATTTGACCATTTATTAGTTCAAAATCCATCGTTAACAAAAACCCATGACTATCAAGAAGCTCTCCTATACCTTTTGCTATTAGAAACAAGCTGCTTCCGTTATTGGGGACAGGGAAAATGGACTGAATATGCTAAAACAATCTTCAGAAAGGGTGAAGAGGTGATTAGAAACTTTGAATTTTCAGCACAGAGCAGTTAATCAATTTTGTAAAGGCATCAATCAAGAAAAAGAAATAACTAGCAAAAAATAATTTTTTGCGTTAAGGTCACCGACCAAAGCTTTAATAAAATGACTAGTACAAGTTTTGACAAAAATGGACTGGATAAAGCAGGTATTCATTGGATGCAATATCTTTCAATGACATCAATGTCATTGCTTATATTTCTCATAGCATTAGACAAAGCCGTTCCTAGCTTTCATCATTTTGTTTTAATTTCAATGGCCAAAGCAGGAATTATCTGTAATGGGATAGCTGGATAACATACTTTTACAGATCCACTAATCTCGCCAAAAAAAAAATATTAAACTATGAAAGGAAAAATCAATCCAGACAACGATGGTTACGATCCATCAGAGGAATACTTCAAAAAGAAAGGTGACGCATATGAAAATGAAACTGAAGAATATTTCCCTGAAGAAACTTCTAAACCACCCCATTATTAAGGCAACCAAGAAAGGGCTGATGATAATTAAAATAAACTAATGATTATTATCTATGTGAAATGTACGTACCTTCTGGATAGAGCCTTGAGATTGCATTAAATCGCTTTGATATTTGTCGTTCTTTGTCAATATTAACTTTACGATTAAGAACCAAAACGTTGTGAACCATCCATAGAAAAAAGCCAATAAGCCAATACCAAGATATGGGATGAGCCAAAATTTTTTTATATCATCTAATTTTAAGATGGCAATTATGTCCGTTTTTTTCATAAGTATTTAAACCTTTTGTTATTACCCCAACATCAAAATTAGATTTTTAAAAAAGATTACTCAAGACTATTGCTCTTTTCACCACATCACAGCTAAGTAGGACTAGGTAGAACTGCTCAAGTCATTTATTAAGAATGAAAATATTTGGTATAAATCAATCGAATGTATAGTTATTAATACTGGATTATTCATAGATTTTTCGACCATTATTGCTCGCTAGATAAGAGAGTGTATTTAGGTCTCTAATTTCAGATTGAGATTCCAAAAGTTAATTGCATTATTAAAGAGCTGTAATTTTCTCTAGTTATAATTTTTGGTGAACAAGCTAAAAATATGAGCTTTTCAAATGCCTTTCCATACATATAGTTTGGCAATCGTTCTCTTCCGCACTGCTAGATATTGAACAGTATGTTACACACTCAAGATAATCTTCAATTGGATCAACTTGGCCTTGAGACATTTTCTTAGCATCAATGGTATTCATAAAAGTCTCCTACAATTAAAGTTAATCTATCCTTTCTTTTTATTTTTTTCTATCGGTATTACTTACTAACTTATACGCATAAGAAAAGCTGATATATTAATCATATTTCAACTAAAAAATAATCGCGAAATAGGGATTAATCTTCGTTTTAATAGCTCAAATTAATAATTATATTAAAAAAACCGGGTAATAAAAGAAAAGCTGTATGCAACTAATTCAAAATTAAAATAATTTTTATGCTACTTTCTCAATTTTATTCTTATTCCTATTCTTTCTCGAATAGCTTTTATCGGAATCATATCTTTCATTTGATCATCTATTTGCTTTCTAATTAAATTTCTAAATAATTGAGAAAGCAACACCAAACTAAAAAGAGATAATACAATGGTCCCCAATGCAATTAATGAAAAAGTATCCATTTCAAAGTTCTCTATATATTGCCCATTCATCACCATCAGCATTGACTTCAGAAAGTAACGCAACAGCTATGTCGGACTGATCAGAGCGTTTAACAATAATCTCTTTACCACCCATATATGGATCATTGAACTCTGATTTTGAACGGCTAGCCTCTAGCTGTTCAGATGGTGTCAAAACTTCAAGAATTTTAATCCATATTTCATCATCTGAAGCGAAAGGAGGAACAGAAAATTTACTCGGGCTACTTTCTTTTTTTTTATCCATATTATTTAATTTTTAGCTTTAATCTCTTTAACTTCATTAATTAACCGCTCTTGTCGTTCAGGGGTAATAAATCCAAGAGATCCACACTCATTAATATCTTGAATTGGATCTGATAGTCCATCGTGTTTCTCTAGCCATCCTTCAGTGCATCCTTTACATGCTAATTCATTTAATTCATTAGCCAAAGACTTGGCTTTCAATCTATCCATCAATAAAAATTAAATTACTTCTTTCTTTCTACTCTACAGTCATTCGATAACTCAAGGAAAAAAATCAATAGCCTTATTCAACAAAATTGTAAATTTAGAAAATTTACACCCTATTAATAGATAAGTGGAATCAAAGAAAATAAGAACCAAAACAATCTAGTTAGGAACTCATGCAGCTTCTTTTTTAAATTCCCGATAAATAGAAATGTCAATAGGTCTATTCACATCGGATTGAAAATCAACAATGTCTTGATAAATCTCATTAGGTAAAGGTTGCATTTCGCATCTTGAATAACATTTACTGTTGTCAAGCTTTTTGATTGAAAACCTTTTGCCTAAGCGCTTAAAGATAGACAATGTCACAATGCAACTTGAGTTAGTTATATCGTTAGAAGCTGTAGATGCAATACGCAAAACTACTAGCCTTCTCTATTAATTGAGTGAGTAGTTATTACTAATATTATTTTTTTGTAGCAGTTGCCACTTCATATCATTTTGTATAAAAAGCAAACTATAAAAAAGTATTAAAAAAAGATGTCTTTATCTCCAAATGAGATGACTCCGTACAAAAAAAAAATTCAACATAAATTTGATGAAGCTCAAACGTTTTTAGTGAAAAATGGTTTTCACCAAGCCATAAAAGGGCTTTTACAAGACATCGAAAGCGCTAACGGCATAAATAAAAAAACTAACTAACATCCTCCCAGCCGATGGAAGCGAAAACAACAAAGTTTTTAGGTAGACAAGTAAAATGGTATGCCTGTATATCCTCTAAAATTCATTTACCCTCTCCATGACAACAGAAATCACTGTTTTAGACTTCAATCTTAGTAATACTTTTTTAGAGTATTGCACTCATATGAATGCCCCAGAGCAGCAGCCGATGTTTAAAGAAATGGGTGTTAAAACTTTTTATATCGGTGAATGTATAGGAGACTCTAAAAGAGCAACTGTTATGCTTGAAGGACCAGAGAATGTTTTATATAACATTTTTATCAGTCCGGAAACAAAGCCTATTGTTGAGGCCTCTGGTCATATTTATGAAGAAACCAAAATCACAAGATGGATAAACAATTGTCCTAACTGCTAATTTTTACGTGTTGAAGTTCGTTAAGTAATTGTATCTGGAATCATAGGTATTGAATGTTTTTTGCCGTCTGGGCTTACATATATATTCTCTTTCCCATATTCTGTATCAATGATTTTTTCAAAATGAGTCCCCTTTGGAAGATGTAAAAAATATTTTTGTGCTCTGTTCATTTTATTTATACAGTTATTTAAAAATAACTAGCATTTTTCCCAACGACAACATATTGATTGTTTTATGAGAGTTTTGGTGGCTAACTATTTGATTTTTCTAAAGCAGTTAACAATCTTCCAACTCTAGTTCCATTAACTCCAAGATCGCCACCACCATATCTTGATGCGGATTTGATTTGAATCTTCTTATCGATTTTTAAAATCTCCAAGTCGTCTGGAAATCTGAAAATCAAACTACGACAAACCCCTTTCCAATATTTATCATTAACCTCTAAAACTTTGGTTCTAGGAATTTTTTGGGCAATCCTAATAAGTTGCTCAAAGGTCTTGTCAACATCTTCAAATTCTTTTTGAAAAAAAACGCAATTAAGCGGATTTAAACAGGGACTAAGACCTGATTTAGGATCTGGCATATTTTCTATGAGTTCACGTTTTGATCATGAGAAAAGTTTATCCCCCCTTTGGTCTTGTTTTTCAGAAATTTATTACTAAGTGATGTCTAGTTGTCCCTACCTATAATACCCGTGCAAAAACTATCCTTCGATTAAGTTTATACAATACAATTTTTGAGTATGAAACGATTAGATAAAACAGGGATGATGATGATTGTTTTCAGTGTGGCCTCAACACTACCTTATCAGTTTCATTATCTCTCTTCTATGAGTTAAAACAGGTTAATCCCTCTCTCTATAGATAGTACTAATTAAAGGTCTATTGATTAAAGGCGGCTCATTTCCATATCCAATCCAAATAAAACCAATAATTTCCTCTTCACTTGAATTTATTTGTGCGATTTGATATGTTTTAGCGTCTTTAGTGATTTTTCCTGTTGACCACTTGCAACCAACATCATCGGCGACAAGTGAAAGCGACAGGTTTTGAATCGCGCAAGCACAAGCAGCATAATCTTCGAGTTTCTGAGCTTGATTATCAGTACATACTTGAGTGGCAATAAGCAAATGGGAAGGGTTAAGCATTTTTTCCTTTATTTTTTTTAAACTAGATTCATCTATTGACTTATCACCAAACTTCAGAGTCAGCTGTAATTGATATAGAAGTTCCCTTTTTTTTATCCCAATGTTGGTAAAACGCCATGGGAAAGTCCTTCTGTGGCAGGGTGCCTGATTAGCTGCAACTATTGATTTTTGAATTACTTCGCTAGGAACACTTTTTTTGGAAAAGATATGAATGGTCCTTCGTTTTTTAATTGCTTCAGCTATTTCCATGATTTTTTCTTGACGTTATTAACTACACTATTAGCCATAGTGAAAATTTTACAAAAAGTTTAGTTTAGAGACCTGTATAAATTAAAGGCGTTTAAATCATCTCAAGCTGGAATCTCACATCTAAAAAAAAATGATTAGTTGAAAATCACTTATTAAGCAACTTTGTCAAGAATTACATTTGATGGTTTCGAAAATAACGATACGACTTGGCCCATGGGTGTCTTGAACACGCGTTCGACAATTTCTCCATTATTGATAATTACCCTCGTATTCAAGGAGCCAGAAGGTAGATTTACAGATCTTTTGTTTAGAAGAATTTCTAGCTCTGGATAGTGATCATTAGGTTTAAGAACCTCTTTTAACTCAGGATGCAGATCTAAGATTGCGTCATCAAAGGCCTTAAACTTTTTCGTTAAAACCATACTTTGAGAAAGCTGTTACTTATGACTTGTAACCTACTGATCTCATGACGTAAAGAGTATTTAAACTAAGATAGGGATAAAATTAATAAGACTTTAAATAAAGCTTTGATGATCAATATATAAATTCATATAATAAGTTTTACTGGTAGCTCAAAGTGCAAAATAGTCTTTAATATCTAGTAGCATCAATCACTCGCTGTTCATGATAAGAAATAGATGTTACCTCAGTACCTCTGTCATTTAAAACTGACTGTGTAAAAACAGTAATAGCTGCAATACTTGGTGTAATAGGTAAAAACATGAGCAGTGCCAAAACACTACTGTTAGGTTTAAATAATTTTTGCATTAATTAATAAAGGATTTAATTATTATTCTCAACAACTTTTAGTTGATTTGCGTGTTCGGTTCCCTTGAATAAAGCTATTAGTTTGACCTGTAATACCATCTAAACACCTTTGGTCTTTTCCAGAGCATTGAATAAATAGCTTCAAGTGCCTTTTGAGTTTTAGGCAACTTGCAACTAGGCCATGACTGTTGAGTAATCATTGTGATTATTTCGGAGTCATTATTATTTCTACATCGGATACCACCCATAAAACTAGAGTAATAGAACTCAGGCAAAAATACATAGAACCAAAACTATTACTCAGCTAGATATTTGTCCTACAAATAGGCATAAAAAAAAGAGGCAATTAATGCCTCTTTTAGATCACCTTTAAATTACTTTTGGTATGTATTACCTCTGTAAGTTAAGGATGCTTGCATCTGCTTTTTAGCTTCTGCCTGCCTAGATTTGTAGACGTTACTTCTGTAACTGAGTTCTACAACTTTTTTTGGAGTAGCTTCTTTATGTTGAAGGTACTCTTTGCCTCTGTAAGTAAGAACAGTCATTGCTCTTTCTCGTAGTGCTCAAGACCCCGTTCCATGTCTCGAGTCTTACTGCAGCTTGAAATTTAGCTGAACGTGTATCAAAAATAACAGAAATTATCTTAAAACGATGTTCCATGTGATACATAAAACAGAGAATTAAGTAGTATTAACCGAAATAGTTGCATTTCTTACTAAAAAGCACCCTTAAATCACTAAGAAAGTTAATTATTTATCCTCTTCTTTTTCTTTCTTAAACTAAACCAACCTTCCTCCTTTCCCCTATTCTTACAAAAGTCATTAAAGCGCAAAAAATGGATCCTAATATCGCAAAGATTGTCAAAGTAATTAACGACTTAAACCCAGAAAAAGCAATATTTTGAAAAATTGAATCAAATGCTTCCTTAACACTTCAAGAAGGTAAACCATTCAGCAACCACACAAAAGCCTCGTTATTTAATACCCAGTTTTTAAAAACTACTGTCACTATTAAATTGATCAAAAGAAGCATGAACAAACGAAGTTTTGGATCATCTATCCCCATAAATCTATTGTAATTTAGCTTTTGTTAGGCAAGGCCAGTTACAAAGATGTTAACAATTTTGGGGCTACAGGAAGTTGGTAAGCAGTTAATAGAATATGTATGATTATTAATCCGCTTTAAAAGGCCTACCACCTTTACTTAAGTAATCCATATATTTATCAGATTCTTTGAGGTAATAATTCCTGCTTTGACCAATATATCTAGCTTCAATTAAGAGATCCGTAACCTCAGGCCAAAAAGATTCAGGGACCAACTCAAGAGGGTTAATTGCGCTTGGATTCCAATTTAACTCAGTCAAAAATAGAAACCAAATCGACTTGCACTTAATGAAATCAGATAAACAATCTGAATTAAAATTATTCATTTATAAATTGGACTGATTGAGCTGCTTTATCAGCCTTGATTTTTGCCTCATCGATGGTTTCTGCATTTGCTACAGCTACTCCCATTCGACGACCTTCAGTAGAGCTCGGCTTGCCAAAGATAAATACACCTGTATTCGGTTGACTTAAGGCATCTTCAAGTCCCGTAAAAGCTATGTTTGAAGTTTTCTGGGAAGCCAAAATCACTCTGCTCGCAGAAGCTTCATGACAAACTATTTCTGGAATTGGGATACCTAAAACAGCTCTAAGGTGTAATTCAAACTCATTTAAATTTTGGCTAATCAAAGTTACTAAGCCTGTGTCATGTGGTCTTGGTGACAGCTCTGAAAAAATCACCTCCTCACCCTTTATAAAAAATTCAACGCCAAACAAACCAACTCCACCAAGATTATCAGTGACACATTTGGCTATCTTTTGAGCCTTATCTAAAACACTTTCAGTTAATGTAGCTGGTTGCCAACTACATTGATAATCTCCATTCTTTTGCTCGTGTCCTATCGGTTCACAAAATAATGTTTTACCATTAAATTGTCTAATAGTTAATAAAGTAATTTCTAAATCAAAATCAATAAATTCCTCTAATATGATTTTATTAGATTTACCTCTTGATTTTTCAATAGCCAAATCCCAAGCCTGGACTAAATCATTTTTATTATTAACTAAGCTTTGTCCTTTTCCTGAAGAACTCATGACTGGCTTAATTAATAAAGGATAACCAATCGCATCTGCACAAAAATCAAGCTCGGATTGATTCATCGCATAACTAAATTTTGCAGTTCTTATATTTAATTCGTTTGCAGCTAAATCTCTGATTTTATCTCTATTCATTGTTATCGCAGTAGCTCTAGCATTTGGTATTACTGTTATTTTTTGTTCGATTTCCTTTAATACATCTACTGCAAGAGCCTCAATTTCAGGAATAATTATATCAGGATTACATTTATATATCACTTCTTTTAATTCACAACCATTATTCATATTTAATACTTCAACTTGATCAGCCATCTGCATGGCTGGCGCATCATTATATCTGTCACATGCAATAACATAACAACCTAATCTTTTTGCTGCGATTGCCACCTCTTTCCCTAATTCTCCGCTACCTAAAAGCATTATTTTCTTTGGAAAAACGTTCATAATCATATCTATAGGTCAAAAATATAAATTAATATAATATCTCTTAAACAGAATTGATAATAAAAAAAAGAAGTAGAAATTAACAGAGACACTGAAAGGGAAAAATTATTCTTAGTACAAAAGAGCGCTTTTTGTTGATGGATAAAATCAATTGATCATTCGCGATTGTTTTTCGACTCAATAAGATAGAAGAATGATAGTTCAACCACAACAAGTAATTTTTAGATAACTACTTTTAGTACTGCAATGGTATTGATTCTGGACATTAAGTAGAACCCTTTTGAAAACAATGAAAACAACCTTAAAAAAGCAATTACTAATCCAAAAACCATATCTAATTTTTCACGTTAGTCCTATAAATAGCTGATTAGCTATACAAGCTCTTTACGAGTGGAGAAAAGTTAGTTAAAAGGAAGAATAACTTCGACTTATTTATTGGAATGGTTGCCAAAAAGAAAATTAAAGACTTCAAGGATTTGGATCAGTTCCCAGATTTAAAAGAAGCTCTAGTACCAGCTATTAAGACATTGCCCTCAGGTTCAATGAATACTAAAGTAATCGTTACTGAAGGCGAAATTGTAGAGAGAGTTTATAAAACACCAAAAGGTGAAATTATATCTCTATTCGCGAATGATTTGTCGAAAGAAGCTGCCTAAAAGAGAAAGGCTAGCAATTGCTCAAGAGCTTAGAGAATGGCTTAATGGTAGTTGCAAAGTAGAAGATATATTGATCCTAGATACAAGAATCAAATAAAATAACTACATCAAGTTGATAATCATCAATACTACTGAATTAATTTGCATTGCGTTAATCACGCGCTAATCAAACAAAAACCATAAAAAAACCTCTTCCGTTTTGACAGAGAAGAGGTTTTTAATTAGGTTTGAAGTCTAGAACTAAACAATTCCTGGAATGATCCAGCCTGTTATTCCGTAGTTAATGACAGCCGCAAAGAATCCCATCATCGCTAGACGACCATTCATTCGCTCGGCTGTTTTCCAGTAGTTAGTTTCGGAATTCATTACACAACTCCAGGAATGATTTGACCAGTTGTTAGATATGCACCAATTAGTGCCCAGCATCCAACAAATGCCGCGTAGCCATTTAACCTTTCAGCAA
>QCIR01000019.1 GCA_003216575.1 Prochlorococcus sp. AG-402-M23 | reverse complement strand
TGGTGAACACCGTAGTGTTTTTCGGCAAGTTCTTTGCTTGGAGTTAGTTGCTTTAGGCCTACTAATTTGAATCCTTTCGTTTCAAAACGACCAATAATCTCAGCGATTAAACCTCTCTGCACTCCATCTGGCTTGATAGCAACAAAGGTTCTTTCCAAAGTCATTGCGATATTCAATAATATGAAGCCATAGTCTTCCTAAAACTACCCTCTTGGCAAGTAAAACATGACACTTAATAAAACTGTTCTTAGATTTAATTGTATTAATCGTGAATGATCAAAACTTGGCAACTTTGTTATCGCATCAATGGCTGTGAAGAATACTAATCAATCTCTCTCTTGGACTATCCAAAATAGCTCAGACCTCTATGGGATTGATCGATGGGGAAAAGGTTATTTCACTATCAATGAAAAAGGGAATATTGGTATTTGTCCTAACGGTTCCAAAAACAAATCTCATGATTTGATGGAACTATTAGATGAACTCGAAAGTCGAAAACTAAAATTTCCTCTGTTAATAAGATTTGACGATATTCTCGAAGACTGCTTAAAAAACTTACATAAAGCTTTTGAAAAAGCGATTAATGACTATGAATATCAAGGAAAATATCAAGGCGTATTTCCAATCAAATGTAATCAACAGCGTCACGTAGTTGAAGAATTAATCACCTGTGGTTCCAAATGGCATTTTGGCTTAGAAGCTGGAAGCAAGCCAGAGTTACTCATTGCTTTATCAATCCTAGAAGATCCTAAAGCTTTACTCATATGTAATGGCTATAAAGATCAACGGTATATTGAGACGGCTATTTTAGCACGTCAGCTTGGGCGTCAACCTATAGTAGTTATAGAACAAGCAAGTGATGTTGATCTTATAATCAAATCTAGTCATTTACTAGGAGCATCTCCACTCATAGGAATAAGAGCCAAACTATCAAGTCAAAGCAGTGGAAGATGGAGCAGCTCGATTGGTGATAAGTCGAAATTTGGACTTTCAATTCCAGAAATATTGAAAACAACCCAAAGGTTAAAAGAAGCAAGTCTTCTCAATGAATTAAAGCTTTTACATTTTCATCTAGGGAGTCAAATTAATGATATAGGTATTTTAAAAGATGCCTTACAAGAAGCAGGACAAGTTTATGCAGAGTTAATTAATCTTGGAGCACCTATGGGATACTTAGATGTTGGAGGTGGTTTAGGAATTGATTACGATGGAAGTCAAACTGCCTCAATAGCATCTACTAACTACTCACTTCAAAACTATGCAAATGATGTAGTAGCAACAATTAAAGAGTGTTGTGAATCCAAAAAGATACCACTACCAACTTTGATTACAGAGAGTGGAAGAGCTATTGCTAGTCACTTTTCAATCTTAATCTTCAATATTTTAGGCAAAAATTCTTTACCTTCTGACATTCCTAAAAAAGACGAAAAAGAATCTCTTTCTGTCAGAAATTTACGTGAAACATTAGTCCATATAAATTCTCTAGAACTTAAGCAAGAAGAAGATTTAGCCAAACTACAAGAAGCATGGAATGATTCTCTTAAATTTAAAGCAGATGCACTAGCGGCTTTTCGTCTCGGTTACATAGATTTAGTTGAACGTGCAAAAGCTGAGCAGTTGACATGGGCCTGTGCAAAAACAATAGTGAATCAATTACCAAAACAAATAATTCTACCTAAAGAACTAAAGAAATTAAGTGAAAGTTTAGCTATTACGTATTACGCAAATCTTTCCGTATTTAGATCAGCTCCAGACACTTGGGCCATTGATCAAGTTTTTCCAATAATGCCGATCCATCGGCTTAGCAAAGAGCCAAACAAACTTGGTCACTTTGCAGATTTAACATGCGATTCAGATGGAAAGCTTGATCAATTTATTGATAATGGAAAAGTTAAAAATTTGCTCCCTCTTCATGAATTTAATCAAGACGAAAAATATCTAATTGGCCTTTTCTTAGGTGGCGCCTATCAAGAAGTAATGGGAAATCTACATAATTTATTTGGGAGTACTAATGCAGTCCATATAAGATTTACAGAAAAAGGAAAATATAAAGTGGAGCATGTCATTCGTGGAAATACAAAATCAAATGTTCTTGAATATTTGGAACATGATCCAGAAATATTATTAGAGCGATTACGAAAATCAAGCGAATCAGCTATTCAACGCGGTGATCTAAAAATCCATGATGCACAAAAACTAATAGATCATGTAGAAGCAAGCCTTCGTCAAAGTACTTACCTACAGAGCTAACTAAGACAATTGTTGAATTAATTCCTCATTAGCTTTTTCTAAAGCCAGATCTAACGATTGAGGTTGACTACCCCCAGCTTGGGCGAGATTTGGACGACCACCACCGCCACCACCACAAATTTTTGCCACTCCACTTATAAATTTGCCTGCATGTAAACCATCTGAGACTAAATCAGGCGAAAATGCAGCGACCAAAACTAATTTATTATCGATCTCTTGATTGGGAATACCTCCCAAAATAACAGCAGAGTACTTACCTAAATGATCTATCAAACTTGAAGCCGCAGATTGTAATCCCGATCCGTCAACTCCATCTAAACGTCTGATCAATAATTTACTGTGACCAACAGATTTTGCATAACTCGCTAAACCCAATGCCTTCGCCAATGCGAGTTCATTCTTCACTTTGATAAGTTCTTTTGTTTTATCTTTCAATTCAAGCTGAAGAGATGCAACTCTCTCAACAATTTCATATGATTGAACCTTGAATGATTTACTTAACTCCTTAACTACCGAATCACGTTCATTAAAATAATCTAAAACTGATGGACCAGCTATGGCCTCTATTCGTCTGATCCCTGAAGCAATACCTGTCTCATTAATAATCTTAAACGTACCTAATTGTGACGTGCGAGTTACATGGGTTCCTCCACATAACTCCATAGAAACGCCTGGGACATCGACAACACGTACCACATCACCATATTTCTCACCAAACATTGCTAAAGCACCAGCTGCCATAGCTTCCTTAATTGGCATTCTTTTAATTTGAATTGGATGATCTTCATTAATCCATTGATTTATTCGTACTTCCATTTCTTGAAGTTCTTGTATTGTCAAAGGTTTTGGAGCATTAAAATCAAATCTCAATCGATCATTTGAAACTAACGAGCCCCTTTGACTTACACTTGAATCAATCAATAACTGTAAGGCTGATTGCAATAGATGTGTAGCGGTGTGATTTGATGTAGTTCGTTGACGAAAAGATGGGGTAACATTCATCTGAACCGATGAATTAACTTTTAGAACTCCATTATTAACGATTCCAGAATGAATAAAAATATTCTTCTTTTTTCTAACATTTTCTACAGACACCTGAAGATTATTAGACGTTATTAAACCCTTATCTCCAATTTGGCCACCCGACTCAGCATAAAAAGGCGTTCTATTAACAATAATCTTGACTGAATCACCCTCAATAGCTTGTTTCACTAATTCATTATTTTTAAAAATGCCTATCACTTTTGAAGTACTTTCTAATACTTCATAGCCATCAAATATTGTTGCATCAAATAAAGAAATTTCTCTTTCAATTGAACCTTCTTCAGTTAAATCAATACTGACAGAGGCATCTTTTGCACGTTTACGTTGCTTTGCCATCTCATTCTCAAAACCAGTAATATCAACAGAAATACCTTTTTCATTCGCGATCTCTTCTGTTAATTCCAAAGGAAAGCCATATGTATCATAAAGCTCAAATGCCTGAGCACCAGAGATAAGATCACATTCATGAGCTGTTAGCTCTGCTAAAAGTTTCTCTCCCCGGTCAAGAGTTTCAAGGAAACGAGATTCTTCTATTTTTAACTCATTAAGAATAATTTTCTTTTTCTCAAGTAATTGAGGATAAGCATTTTTCATCAACTTAATACCAACTTCAGCTAGCTGAGGTAAAAATGGCTGATTAATGCCTACCAGTCGACCATGTCGAATCATACGCCGTATTAGACGACGTAGAATATAGCCTCTCCCTAGATTAGAAGAAGTTACACCATCACAAATTAAATGAGTGACAGCTCTGCAATGATCTCCGATAATTTTTAATGATGTTTTATTTTTTTTATTTGTAGTTTCATAATTGATTTGAGCTAATAAAGCCGCTGCCTCAATGAGAGGAAAAATAAGATCTGTTTCGTAATTATTAGATTTTTTTTGCAAAATTTGAGCCATTCTTTCTAAGCCCATTCCAGTATCAATATGACAATTCGCTAATGGTTGAAGATTGCCCTTTGAATCTCGGTTGTATTGCATAAAAACCAAATTATAAAATTCTATAAATCGACTATCGTCTTCAAGATCTATTCCATCAGTTCCTAATTCCGGTTTAAAATCAAAATAGAGTTCTGAGCATGGACCACAAGGTCCTGTAGCTCCAGATGACCAAAAATTATCAGAAGCACCCATTCTGATGATTCTTTTTGCATCAACCCCAACAATATCTTTCCATATTTGCTCTGCTTCTGAGTCTTCTTCAAAAACGCTAACGACTATATTCTGTGGATGTAGTCGAAATACCTCAGTAGTTAATTCCCAGGCCCATTGAATTGCCTCTTTTTTAAAATAGTCACCAAAAGAAAAATTACCTAGCATCTCAAAAAAAGTATGATGCCTCGCAGTTCTCCCTACATTTTCAATATCATTTGTTCTTATACATTTTTGGCTGGATGTAGCTCTCGGAGTAGAAGACTCTTTTAAACCTAAGAAGATAGGCTTAAAAGGTAACATCCCCGCAATTGTCAATAAAACTGTTGGATCATCTGGAATCAAAGAAGAACTTGCAAGTTTCTTATGATTATGTTGGATAAAAAAATTTATAAATGCTTCTCTTATCTCATCTCCCGAAAGGAATGGCGGATTCATTGAGGAGGAGGAAAAATGTTTTTGCATACCTAAAAATTATCTCTAAAAAGGTTTTTGAAAACAATCACAAAAACGTCAAATGTGCTCAACTCAGCCTAAACAATAACAAAATGGAAACCCGTGAGACTTCGAAATACAAAATATTCAAAAAAATCATTCAAGAAGCTTACTTATTGCAAAGAAATACTATTTACGGGAAGCAGTATCACACTTACAAACCTCAATATCCTATTATATTGAAAATTAACTAGGTATTTTCACTTAGCAACCTGATTTATTGCAGCCTTCAGGCTTCTTCTAATTAATGGCTTTAGGAAAATGATTTTTACAGAATCAACAGCTTTAGAAAATCAGAAAAGTGATACTCCTAAGCTTTCACTGCAATATGAGCAAATTGCAGCAGATACTTACACTTTAAGGTCATTGGATTGGGAGCGTAGCAGGTTTGATATTGAATTTGGCCTTCGAAATGGAACTACGTACAATAGCTTTTTAATTAGAGGCAAAAAAACTGCACTTATAGATACAAGCCATTCAAAGTTTAAAGATATTTGGTTAAAAAAACTAAGGCAAGAGATCAATCCAACAGAAATTGATTATTTAATAGTCAGTCACACAGAACCAGATCATTCAGGACTCATTAAATACTTAATTGAATTAAACCCAAATATTGAAATCGTCGCATCTAAAGTAGCTATAAAATTCCTAGAGGACCAAATTCATCAACCTTTTAGATCAAGAGCAGTCAAAAGTGGAGAGGAACTAAATTTAGAAATTAATTCAATCAGTGGAATCGAGCATAAAATTGAATTTATTAGTGCACCGAATCTACACTGGCCCGATACAATTTTTTCTTTTGATCACGGTACACAAGTTTTATATACTTGTGACGCGTTTGGTTTGCATTACTGCTCAGAAAAATTGTATGACGAAAATCCAAGCTTATTAAATGAAGATTTTCGATTTTATTACGACTGCCTCATGGGTCCTAATGCCCGAAGCGTAGTGCAGGCATTAAAAAAAATTGATACCTTGCCAACTATCAAGACTATTGGTGTTGGACATGGACCAATCCTTAATTTTAATACGCAGTTATGGCTGAATCATTACAGAGAATGGAGTAAGCAAAGAAGTACAGGCGAAAATTATGCTGTGGTTTGCTATCTCAGCCAATATGGTTTTTGTGATCGGCTTAGTCAATCAATTGCTCATGGCATAGGCAAGGCAAATGCTCAAGTCCAATTAGTTGATCTTATTGCTTCAGACACTCAAGAGTTAAGTGCTCTAATTAGTGACGCCAGTGCAGTCGTTGTACCAACTTGGCCTATCAAATCTGATTCAGAATTACAAACCAATATTGGAACCCTACTTGCATCCTTAAAACAAAAGCAGTGGGTAGCGACTTATGACTCCTATGGCGGAAATGAAGAGCCTATTGACTTTATTACCAACCAATTAAGAAAACTTGGACAAAAAGAAGCTTTTAAACCACTTCGAGTTCGTGACGAACCAAACAAAAGTATTTACCAACAATTTGAAGAAGCTGGTACAGATTTAGGTCAAATTCTTACTAGAAAGAAAAATTTAGCTGCTACTAAAAGCCTTGATGGAGACTTAAATAAAGCACTTGGTTGCTTAAGCGGTGGACTCTACATCGTTACAGCTAAAGAAAATACAGGCGCGGACAGTCGAGATGGTGCGATGGTTGCAAGTTGGGTTAGTCAAGCAAGTTTTGAACCCCCTGGAATAACCGTAGCGGTAGCTAAAGACAGAGCCATTGAATCACTATTACAAGTCAATGATCGTTTTGTTCTGAATATCCTTCAAGAAAATAACTATTTGCACCTCTTCAGACACTTTTTAAAACGTTTTCCACCAGGTGCTAATCGATTTGAAGGAGTTGAATTAATGAATGATCTTGCAGCTGGGGGACCAGTTCTATGCGATGCGCTAGCGTTCCTTTCATGTAAAGTTATTCAAAGAATGGAGACAACAGATCATTGGATCATTTATTCATCAGTTGAGAAAGGGAATTTATCTAATACTCAAAGTAAAACAGCAGTTCATCACAGAAGAGTTGGTAGTAATTATTAACAATGATAGTAGAGAATATTTCTTCATCACATTTAAATACTTTCATAAAAAAAACCATTCAGATTCCTATTGAGGAGAACTTAATTTGCTTGAGAAGCCTAAATCCAAAAAGAACAAGATTTGAAGTTGAATATTCTCTTGAAAAAGGAAGTTGTACTAATTCTTTTTTATTTAAATCTTCTCAAGATGAACATTCTAAATCACATGATTATATTTTAATTCATCCTCCTGGGTTAACATTCGAAAAAGAATTTTCAGAAGAGTTAGAGACATTAATTAGCAGAGATTCGGCTGCAATAAAGTTAGTCATGGGTCATATCAATCCCAATAAAGTAGCTTTTGTGAAAAAAATGAATGTGAAATATAAAAATTTAACGGTTATTTGTTCTAATCCAGGTGCAAAATTATTCAAGGAGATTTGGAATTTACGAAAACCCTCAAAAAATACAAATCCTAAAGAAGCGTTGGAGAAAGTTGAAGTTCTTCCCAATTTACAAATCATTAAGCAATTAGAAACTCTTTCACTCGACAATAATTTTGAGATTACATTCATTCCCGCACCAACAGCTCGCTGGCCTGGTGGACTAATTGTTTTTGAAAAACAAACTGGTTTATTGATGAGTGATAAATTATTTGGTGCGCATGTTTATGAAGAAAAATGGGCTGAATTAAACAGTATTAGCACGGAAGAAGAAAGAAGACATTATTTCGATTGTCTAATGGCACCAATGTCTACTCAAGTGAATAGCATTATCGAAAAATTTGAAGACTTTGAGATTGATACGATAGTGCCTGGACATGGACCTGCAATCAGCGGTAGTTGGAGGAGTTTATTAAACAACTACCAAAGCTGGGGAGAAAGCCAAAAATACAGCAACTTAAGAGTTGCTCTATTATTTGCTAGTGCATATGGAAATACTGCTGCTATTGCTGATGCCATTGCTAGAGGAATTAATAAAACAGGGGTCAAAGTTAAGATTATTAATTGTGAATTCACCGCATCAGATAGCTTAGTCACTGAAATTCATAAAGCAGATGGATATTTAATTGGATCGCCAACATTAGGAGGACACGCACCTACCCCGATTGTTTCAGCACTTGGCTCGCTTTTGGCTGAGGGAGACAGAGAAAAGCCAGCTGGAGTATTTGGAAGTTATGGATGGAGTGGAGAAGCTCTTGATTTACTTGAAAAAAAATTAAAAGATGGAGGCTTTAAATTTGGATTCGAACCTATAAAAGTCAAATTCAGTCCTGATCCTTTAATGATTAAAAAACTTGAAGAAACAGGTATCCAATTTGGTAAGCAATTAATTAATGCAAAATTACGTCAACAAAGAAAGGCTAATGTTGGCTTAAATACAAGTAAAAGTGATCCAACAATTAATGCACTAGGAAGAGTCGTAGGATCATTATGTATATTGACTGCTCAAAAAGGAGATGAAGATAATCTAATTAGCGGAGCTATGGTTGCAAGTTGGGTTAGTCAAGCAAGCTTTTCTCCCCCTGGTATTACGATTGCAGTCGCAAAAGAAAGAGCTGTAGAAAACTTACTTCATACAGGAGATAACTTTGCTTTAAACATTTTAGAGCAAAACAATCACCAAAAACTCCTTAAACAATTTCTTCAATCATTCAAACCAGGGGATAATAGATTTACCGATCTTGAGATCAAATTAAGTCCAAGCAATCAGCCATTATTAAACGAAGCTTTAGCTTGGTTGGAGGGTACAGTTAGTCAACGAATGGAGTGTGGGGATCATTGGCTGATATATGCTGAGATTAAATATGGAAAAGTCATTAAAAAAGATGGAGTCACAGCAGTTCATCATCGAAAAACCGGAGCGAACTACTAGATCCATTACTAAAACGACGTCATCCATTTACACTTCACTCTTGATTCACAATGTCTAATAAAAAGCTTCTTGTTATAGCTGCCAGTAATGGTGAAAATCTCAAACTAGCCAAAAGATTTCTAGTCACAGGTAAAGAACTAAATTACTCATGCGAATTACTTGATTTGACGGAATCAAAAAATGATTTACCTATATTTAATCCACGTCATAATTCAAAAGACAAAGCACCAGAAAATCTTAAGTCGATCAACACTCAAATGGAGAGCCACTCGCATTGGGTAATTTGTGCGCCTGAATATAACGGCTCAATTCCTCCAATTCTTACAAATACAATAGCTTGGCTTTCTGTACAAGGAACCGATTTTCGAAGTTTATTTAACGAACGTCCAATTGCAATTGCAAGTTTTTCAGGAGGTGGGTGTATGGAATTATTACTTTCGATGCGAATTCAATTAACCCATCTTGGGGCTTTAGTATTAGGTCGTCAATTAGCTACGAATAAATCAAAAATCGCTGAGGATAAATCAATCAAGACAATTCTAAATCAACTACTAAAACTAAATCACTAAAATTCAATCTATTACTCATCTTTACCGCTAATTATTTGTTGATTAAAATTCAACTTATACCATGTCTGCAACATTTTTTTTGCCATAGGTAGAGCATGTACTGAACCACCACCAGGAGTATTCTGAACAAATGCAACAATAACTATTTCTCCCGAATCATAAGGTGCAAAACAAACAAACCATGCATGATCACTTCCTCCACTACTATCTTCTGCAGTACCAGTTTTACCTGCGACTGGAGGGAAATTAGAGTTATCTACATTAATTCCCATAGCTGTACCATTAGTTACCACTTTTCGAAGTCCACGACGGATTGTTGCAAGTGTTGTATCTTTAATATCTACTTTTTGTAGGTATTTTTTTGATCTCCAGTCTCTCTTACCATCAACCAAATGAGGAGTAATTAAATACCCACCATTTGCAAAAACAGCATATGCTCGTGCTAATTGCAATGGAGTAACTAGAACAACGGATTGACCAATAGACGCACTCGCCATATCCTCAACTATCCAAGGAGTTTCACCAGGTTTTCCCCAGCCACGACCTTGATCAGCCCAATTCTTATTACCTACTAAGCCCTTATTTTCATCAATCAAAGTTTCTATGCCTGTGTAATTATCGAAGCCAAGTTTAATGGCTGCATTATATAACGCATCAGATCCAGCACCAACTCCAACTTGATAAAAAAAAGTATTACTGGATACTCTCAAGGCATCCTCATATCCAATCCAACCAAAACCTCTCTTATTATATTCAGGAAAACAATGACTCCCATATGTAATACAGGGAACCGTATTCAATTTCTGATTTGAAGGGAATTTCTCACTTTCCATACCTGCAATAGCTGTTACTGGCTTCCATGTACTGCCTGGATCATATGCACTAAATGCTCTGCTCAATAGTGGACGATTTGATGACAAAAATAAGTTGTTATATTCATTCTTTGTAAAAGGATATGAAAAAAAATTAAGATCAAAAGTAGGCTGACTAGCAATTGCTCTTATCGCACCTGTGCGTGGATCAAGAGCTACTATGGCCCCAGCAATTTTGTCAGAAAGAAGTTTTTCCGCAGTACGTTGTAGATCTAGATCAAGGGTTAACTGTATATCTTGTCCAGCTTTAGGCAACTTTACCCCTAGGCTGCGTTGAACCGCACCTATTGAGTCAATCTCAAGCATTTCTCCTCCCCATTTTCCTCTCAATTGATCTTCAAAAGCAGCTTCTATGCCTTTTCTTCCAATTCGATCAGATAATTTATAACCTTTTTCTGACAACTTAGAAAACTCTTTTTGAGTTATTAACTGTGTATAACCCAATGCATGCGCAGCTAGCGACTTATGAGGATAATATCTAACTAAACCAATATCTATCTGGGCACCATACAAATTATGCTCTTGTTCTTTGAACCTAATAACTTGTTCCTCCGATAAATCAACTAATAAAACTTTTTTGTAAGGAGTCTCTAAGTTGCTTCTATTAAATGCAATTTCTAATTGATTAATAGAAACATTGAATAAATTAGATAGAGAATGTCTCAGATTAATCCATTCAGTATGATTTAAAAGTCTAGGTTGAACCGATAAAGAATAAAATAGCTTATTATCAGCAAGGACTTCCCCATTACGATCTAACAATCTTCCCCTTATAGGAGGATTAGCAATGAGCTTAATTCTATTTTCTTCTGAAAGTTTTTTATAATAAGAGCCATGAATAATTTGTATCCAAAAAAGACGACCACCTGTTACTGCAAAAATTAAACAAATAAACAGAAAGAAAACCAGGGGTTGATTAAAAGCACCAACATGCTTTTTTGAACTTAGATATAATTTTTCTGTTTTCTTCATTTCTATAATTCAAAGAAATTTATTTATCATCTATATTCTTTAAGTCGTAATTCAAATAATATCTCAGTTGATCTAATTGACTATCAATTCTATTTAAAGTTGAAACTAACGAATCTTGATCACTACTTTCATCATCAACAGAATTATTGTCAACAGTGACATCAACTGAAACAACTGGATGTCCTAAACCAGGAATCAATTGATCAATCTTATCCCTCATTGTCTTTGCAGAAGTTTCGCCATCAACTTGAAATTCTGAAAATGGATCTTTTGATTTGAATACATCAATTATTTTTTGCAATCCACCAGTTTTAGCATTATTAATAACACCCATACCAAAAGGCAAGACAGACTCCATTGCAAATAAATGCAAATCCCTTAATTGATCTTTAGCCATAATGGCTTTACAAATGCTATTTAAGAATACTTGTTTCTGAGGTTGAAAAGTAAGGGGTACAACTATTATTTGAAATACCTATAGACCAACCACCAAATATTGACATCACAATTATTGCTGTGAAAGGAAGAAAAGCTTGATGGGTCGTTTCAAGAGATAACCATTCACGCCAACCTCTTACAAAACGTTCTCTAGCAAACCTATTACGTTCTCTTGAAGCTTGATTAATCTTCTTTTTAAAAGATTTTTCTACCCAACGTTCAAAAGATCTTTTTTTTGTTACTGCCATTTTTCTCTCTACTTCTAACAATTGACCTGCAGTAAGATCAGGGTGAAAAGTGCCGATTAATTCAAGAGTTTTCAAAAACATTTCAACTGCCGCTTCTTTAATAATGCGGTCTTCGTCTTTAAGAAAAGTCCATTCAACCTCAGGATAAAAACGAGATCTATTAAAATTGATTTGCTCTTCACCTAACTGACCGGGCTCTCTCAACCATCGATCAGTATTGTTATCGAAGCGCCGCCAATAGAGAAAAGGATTAATATATATCACCTTTCCTGCAATGATAATACTGTCCTTCTGAAGGCGTCTGCTTAGGCGCAAATCAGTCTGTTGTGCAACTGTCAAAAGTAATCAGCTGTTGAACCAAGTTATCTTTTTTTTTTGACCTAGACCACCCCTAAATAGATTATTCTATTTAGTGATGACTAAGCTGACTAAACTTTAATTGAGTAAATCAAGCATATTTTCATAAGCTTGAATGAACTTTGTATATTTCACTTGAAATACCAATTCAAGGAATTGCAAACATTTTCTCTCAAAATACTAGAAAAAATATCCCAATTCTTACAAGAATAAGTATCTTCTCGAAAAAGGTTTTGCAGATCAAACTATTTTAGGTATGTTCATTGCGAACATATTCAAAAAATACAATGCTACGCAAGCAAGAAAAAAATGCTGTCACAAGAGGAATTATCCTTGCAATCGGTTGGGGATGGGGGTTAGATAGATTTTATGAAGGAGATAAAAAAGGAGGTATTCTCTCAATCATTGGTTGGGGAATTATCTTTACTAGCTTTCTATTTTTGAAATGTTCAGGTATCGAATATGTTGATGGCATAAAAGACTATTCCAACTATAGCCCAAACCCTTATATTGTCCTTCCTTTAATTGCTGGTTTATATGGAATATATTTAATTATTAGAAAAGGATTTAGATTAGCCAAACAATTTGAAAACGCAGAGTAAATAGAGCTTGGATAGGCTTTAAACCAATTTTGGTCATTAATTTAAATCATTTTATTTTTTACTAGTGACAAAAAATGCCAATAGGAGTAGAAAAGAATTAACAGAACAACTCCTCACACAATAGTTCTGTTTTAAAAAAGCACCCAACTTCTTGTAAGAAGGGTGCTTTTTTTAATAAATACTCATATAAATTAAAAAAGTGAATGTCATCAAACAATTCATATTCTCTTGCTTGAGATCACAACTAATATCGATAAATTAAAAATAAAGCATTCAGAACGGTTTTCTCCACAAACTTTAAGAGAGATTGACGTGTTATTGAATTAAAATAAGTAGTATTTATTAGAATCAATGACAAACGAAAATAGTAAAGACAAAAAAAACTGTGGTGAAAAACGAAAAGCAATGTTGGCCTATGGAATTATTCAAATAGTTTCTAAAATTATCTCTGCAGCTTCTCTAGCAGCGATTGCTTTGAGTTTATGCTCAGTCAAGCAAGAGTCAAAACTTTTTAACGACTGCGTTGAAGAAATTCAATCAAGTGGAAAGAGTTCCTCTAAAGCAGTCCGTTATTGCAATGGCGGCAAATAATCAGATCTCAATCAAAACAAAGGATTAGTACTAATAAAGAGACTGAATTTTAAAAACGGTTGCAAATAAAAATACCTTTTCAATTTACAATTCAGTTGGCGAACATCAGAAGAATTAATTTAAAGAATGCCATCGAAACTTAGGCTGAACTAATGAAACACTAATGGATGGGAATCAATTGAACATGAAAAAATGTCGATGCTGATTCAGTATTGTGCTGGTAAAAGCCAACTTTTCACCTAATGAGAACCAACTACATTCAAGATATTTTTCTTTGTTTTTTAGCATTATTAATTTTTGCTATTCCTCTTCAATCGCTCAAAGCCTTATCTCCAGAGTGGGTTATGGTTCCAAAAAGCCAGTATGGAGAACAGCTATGGGATAAGAACAGTGTTCAAAAGAATCAAGACGGCTCTTTAAGAGTATTCAGCAAATTTATCCCTAAAACCACTACTAAAATTACAAAAGATATTCTCTACACTATGGATATCAATTGTTCGGATAATTCCTTTAGAGATGTTGCAGTAGGTGCAAAAGAATTTAACGAATTCAATAACATTAATTCAGAATGGCAAAATCCAAATGGAGATAAGCTGATTTTGAATGTAATCGATCAGGTTTGTACGTTTAGTAATGAGATCAAAAAGCAGGCTTAATGAAAGCTATATTTTGTATTTATAACTCTATTTTAATAGTCAATATTATTAGCATTTAAAAATTAAACCCCAAAAATATTTCATCTAAACCTAATCAAGTAACAAGTAAATTCCTCCCGACTCTCATGAAAAATCTCTATATAAAATACAAGAAAAATATCTGAAGAAATGATTTATTCCATACAATAGAAGCCGAGAAATATCATAAAGGAATCAGATTCTCTTTCTATTTAGAAACTTGAGCCCCTTATACTAATTCTATACGTAGTGAAATAAGAAGACGAACTACTCTTATTCTTGCAAGATGAGTTTAAAAAAATCTTTCTTTGAAAAAATCAAATCCTAATAGAATCAAGAGTAAAATAGAATAGAAAAAGTTTAGAAACTAGATAGATGGAGGAATCTGGCAAAAATGAGCAAGAAAAGAAAAAAGGCATAAAAGTCACAACATTCCCAGTGCCATTAGCTTTAGGGGCAATGAAGGAGAATATTACTATTCATACTAATCAACCCTCTCCACTCACTCCAGAAGAGATAATTCATAAAGCAAACAAATTGCATTCACAAGGCAATATTTCCGAAGCAGCAAAATATTATCAGTATTTTATTAATCAAGGCCTGAAAGATCACAGGGTTTTTACTTACTATGGAGGAATTTTAAAAGAACTTGGCAAATTAGAAGAAGCAGAATTATATCTACGCAAAGCTGTTGAAATTAATCCTTGCCTAGCAGCTTCTCATTACAATCTTGGAGTCATATTAAAAGATCAATACAAGTTAGAAGAAAGTGAAATATACACTCGCAAAGCAATTGAGCTTCAACCTGAATATGCGAAAGCCCATGCCAATCTGGGGGTATTATTAAGAGTTCTCGGTAAATTAAAAGAAGCAGAAATACATCTAAAAAAAGCAATTATTCTTGAACCTTCTTATGAAGCATATTTTTCTTATGCAAGTTGTCTTTTTGAAAAAAAAGAGTTTAATTCTTCCATAAAAAATCTTGAAAAAGCTAAAGCTTTAGTTAATGCAAAGAGGTTTCTTCTAATAACAAATACATCGATAGCAATTGTCAAGGAAGCAAAAAGTAAATCGATCAATTCAAATAAAATAGGATGTCCAAAAAAAGTTTTTGACAAAAAAATTGATAGGTTAATTATGAATAGAGAAGTAGAAAATGAACTTGTTTCTTATCTACTTACCGTCAATACAAATCCACTTCATAAAACTAAGGACAGCAGATATGGACCAGGAGAATGCTCAGATTTCTCACTATTCAATGATCCTTCTCCAATCATCTCAAAACTATCAAATGATATACAAAAAATTTGTAGGAAGGAGCTAGGGTTAAAAGAAATATTTATTTTTGATTCATTTTTCAACATTTTCATCTCAGGCTCTGGTCAGCCTCCTCACCGTCACCTCAATCTCAGAGATAAAAATTTTGATTTATTATCTAAAAAATATAGCCTTGTTTACTATCTTGATGTAGGTGATCAAGATGGTGAAGATCCAGGAATATTGACATTACACGAGCCTGAAGAAGAGATTCTACCTACAAAAGGTATGATTGTAATAATAGGCGCTGATAGATATCATTCTGTTGTCTATCGAGGAAATAAAAAAAGAATAATGATAGGAGTTAATTTTTATGGTTTGTGAAAAGCCTAGATCTAGTTGTGACCCAGAAGTAAACCTCTCCATCTTATAATCGTTGACCAATAGAAAATTGGATCTAGCCAATTAATAATATAAACTTACCCAAATTGACTAGATGTAGATCGGCAATTTATCAAAGGAGATAGAAAATACATAATATCAATATTAACAATACTAGCGCAAGCACACCATAGACTTATTGCGATAATTATCATTGATGACTATTTGTTAGTAGTGATTATCTCCTCATGCAATCAAAAATCCAAAAATATTCATTTATAGTCCAAGTTAATCATGAGAAGACATCTCTATACCTTTAAGTTTACTAGTAAAACAAAGCCATAGAGATACCATAACTTAAATCAAATACAATCTCCTTTGGACTATATGCTCAAAATATATGCACGAAAAGTCAGCAAAGATAAAATCGGTAGTAAGGTACTAGGAATGAAAGGGTTGAAGAAATGGAGGAGTTCGTTCAAAGAAAACAAGGCAACAAGAAAGTAAATGAAATCACAACTTTCCCAGTTCCTTTTGCTTTAGAAGAAATTAAAGAAAATCTTACTATTACTACTAATTCTTCATATAACCCTTATAAAGAAGAAATATTAAATCAAGCATTTAAGTCTCATTCACAAGGAAACATTTTAGATGCTACAAAATATTATCAACAGTTCATAACTGAGGGTTTTAGTGATTTTAGGGTTTTTTCTAACTATGGAATAATACTCAAAGATCTTGGTAAATTAAAAGAAGCAGAATTGTCCACTCGCAAGGCAATTGATATTAAACCTGATTTCGCTTATGCGTATTACAATCTTGGAAATATTTTAAGTGATCTTGGCAAATTAGAAGAAGCAATATTTTCACAACGTCAAGCTATTAAACTTCAGCCTAATTTCCCAAATGCTTATTCCAATCTGGGTGCCATATTGTTAAATCTTGGAAAATTAGAAGAAGCTCATTCATGCTACGAAAAAGCTCTGTGTCTTGATAAGGGTCTTATTGAGGCAATAGAAGGGATAGGAGAAATACAATTAAGAAAAGGTAATTTTCATGATGGTATATTTAATCTGAGAAAAGCTAATGGTTCAATTAATTTTAATTACACAAAATCAAATTTTATTATTAATTAAATGAGAAAGATCATAATAAAGACAAATAATCCAAACCCACATTTTATTGGAGCATGGTCTATAAATCCGACTTATATCTGTGAAGACATCATAAATTATTTCGAAGTGAATTTATCAAAACAAAGGCTAGGTGTATCTGGTGTTGGTGTAAATCCTGATCACAAAGATAGTATAGATATTATAGTTAAGCCAAAAGAAATAATACTTCCTGGGAATGAAATATTCAAAACTTATTTTGATAAGCTTTTTGAATGCTATAAAAACTATATTGAAGAATGGCCTTTTTTAAAAGAAATAGCTCAAAATTTAGAAATCGGTTCATTTAATCTGCAAAAATACAAACCAGGTCAACATTTTAAAAAAGTACATACAGAGCGAGCCAGTATAAACAGTCTTCACCGTATTTTTGCTTTTATGACATATTTAAATGATGTTCAAGAAGGGGGTTCAACATATTTCACTCATTATGATATTGAAATACAACCACAAGAAGGACTCACTTTGATTTGGCCAGCTGAATGGACACACGCACACAAAGGTAATATTTTAAAAAAAGGATCAAAATATATCATTACTGGTTGGATAAATTTTGCTAATTAACGACTAATAATAGGTAAATCTAGTAATTAAAAATATAGCAACTTTATAGTAGCGATAATCACTCCGAGCAAATAGTAACACCCGTAAATAGATCTGATAATACCAGTCCTTAACTGAACGAGTTTCCATCAATTCTCATCGAGAAGATTACGAAAAATATGCAGAAAACTTTTCTTGACCTCTAGATTTCCTAATGAAAGTTTCTTTAGATACGTAGTAAACCATTTTTCAATTTAAAAATTATAACCCTATTCTCCTATATCTTGAAATAGAGAAATCATGAAGAATAAATTTAATACTCAAATCAAAGAAACTATAGAGTACGTATAATATCTTGTAATTTATATAGTTTTTATCGCTAAAATCGCCTAAGATTAAAACATAAGGGATCATAATCAAGGAATTCATGAAAGAGAAACAAGGTCAGAAGGAAAGTACAGAAGTCAAAATATTCCCAATTCCATTTCCTTTAGGAAAAATACAAGAAAATATTACAATTAATAGCAACACTCCTTCTCAATTATCAAAAGAGCAAATCATTAATCAAGCATTTAAATTACAGACAGAAGGAAATATTAAAGAAGCAGCAAGGTATTATCAATATTTCATTGATCAAGGTTTTAATGATCACAGAGTCTTCTCGAATTTCGGTGCTCTCTTAAAAGATCTTGGCAATTTAAAAGAAGCAGAGCAATCAATTCGTAAAGCTATTCAACTAAAACCTGATTACGCTTTCGCCCATTCTAATCTTGGGAAAATCCTAAAAGATCTTGGCAATTTAAAAGAAGCAGAATTATATGCTCGCAGAGCAATTGAGCTGGATCCTAATTTACCCAAATCGTATGAACTTTTAGGTTTAATACTCTTAGAGAAAGGTGAAAATGAGTTATCACTTAAATATTTTTCTGAAAGTTTAAAATTACTTAGAGGTGATAAAGTTCAAGAACCTAATCATGTAAAATTCAAGTTAATTAGCAAAGCCAAAATAGATCATGATATTGAACAATTAGAATATTTAGTTTCTCAAAATTATGAGACGAAAAAATTTAATGATTTAGCAAATGTTTATAAGGAAGTAGCCGATAACATTGATTGGCTATCTGAAACTAAAATCCTTGCTCTAAGTAAAAAGTCTCAAGCTCTTTTGAAAGGTAGTTATAATAGTTTAATACATTTGATAGAAGCACCGAAATCACAAGAAAAAGTAGTTAACAATTCCTTGAATATTGAGAAAATTACAAATAATTATTTCGATCATGAGTTCGGCTTAACTTACATAGATAATTTTTTAACTCCTTCAGCTCTCGAGTCACTTCGAAAATTTCTACTTGGATCCACAATTTGGTTTGATATTAAAACAAATGGATACCTAGGAGCTTACTTAGGGGAAGGATTAGCAAACCCTCTAATTATTCAAATTGCAGATGAGATGAGAAAGAAATTCCCAAAAATATTCAAAGACTATCCCATAAGCAAAATATGGGCTTACAAGTATGATAGTAGAGCTAAAAATGTGAACTCATCTCTTGGCGGTATAAAAGTTCATGCAGATTTTGCCGCAATCAATGTAAACTTTTGGATCACTCCTAGTGAAGCCAATTTAAATCCAGAATCTGGTGGTTTAATCGTCTATGACGTGGAAGCTCCAAAAGAATGGGATTTCAAAACTTATAATCTAGGGTATGGAAAAATCCGAGAAGAGCTAAACAAAAGTAAAGGTAATACTCAAGTTATTCCATATAAAGCAAACCGTGCTGTTGTATTCAATTCTAATTTATTCCATGAAACTGATACATATGAATTCAAAGAAGGATATGAGAATCGTAGGATCAATGTAACTATGTTATTTGGAAACAGGGTAAATAGTTAGTTCATTTTACTCCGGACTTACAAATTACTAATCTAAGGCTTCAAAGAAAATCAATAGTTTTAATGTTTAAGAACAAACTACTTTTGATTCTCTCTCTACAAAGAAAGTAAACAAAGTATATGGGAAACATAAGGGCAATATCATACCTCTCAAAATCCTAGCTATATAGATATCAATTGTTTCGAGCAAAATCATGTGAAGAGTATCTATATCAAATCACCACTGATAAAGTAGGCATGCTGATACTCCTATTCAATCATTGCTACGCAAATATTGCTGATAATCCAAATCGATTACTAAACAAAATTGGGCTCAATTCTCATGTGGAATCTGTGTGAAGCGCATAAGAGATCTATTTGAAGAGATAATTTTCCTATTACGACATTAGCTTAGAAATTGCGAGAATCATATTGCACCTAGCATCGGTCTGTTTTATCTCCCAATGTTCTATTTGTCTAATGAGCGAGATAAAAAATCTAAGTTTCAAGGCAATATATTAACAAGATATTTCACGTAGCCTAAATAGCTTAAAATCAGGAAGTCTTCGGATAAATAGTTGTTGGACTTAGAAGCAAATATTGAAATAGCTAAATCGCTATTTAAACAAAATAAATATCAGGAAACAATTAATGCTTGTAATGAAATATTAATTATTGATAAAAACTCCATAGAAACTTTGAAATTAATTTCAAGATCTTTTTTAGCAATACAACAAATAGAAAATGCTCGCGTATATCTAAATCAAATCCTAAATATTAAGCCTGATGAGAGTGAAGTAATGAAAGATTTAGGTAATACCTATCAAGTTGTTGGAGATGTTAATACAGCTAAAGCCTATTATCAAAAAGCACTAGCAATTAATCCTTCTTATGCCCCAGCCATATCTAACCTTGGGAGTATTGAGCTCAGTACCGGCAATAAAAAAGAGGCAATATCATTACTCATCAAAGCAACTGAATTAGACCAAACATTAGCTCCTGCTTGGGGAAATCTAGCTATTGCTTTTTCTCAGCTAAGAAAAACGGTAGAAGCCGCAGCAGCTTGCCGCAAATTCATAGAGCTTAACCCCAATAGATTCGATTCTCATTTCCTACTAGGGAACATCCTTATTGGGCAAAAGAAACTACTAGAAGCGGAACAATCTCTTCGTAAAACGATTGAACTTAATCCTGATTACTTTCAGGCTCATTTTAATCTTGGAGCAGTTTTACAAGAGCTTGGGCATCTACAAGAAGCAGAAGTATCTATACGCAAATCAATAGAACTTAAGCCCAATAGCTTCGAATCTCATTTCCTACTAGGCATCATCCTTATTGGACAAAAGAAACTACTAGAAGCGGAACAATCTCTTCGTAAAACAATTGAACTTAATCCTGATCACGCAAAAGCATATGCAAATTTAGGAGGTATTTTGCTAAATCTTGGAAAATCACAAGAAGCTGAATTATTAACTCGAAAAGCTATCAAAATTTATCCTCGTTACGCATTGGCTCATTACAATCTCGGGGGAATATTAGTAGATCTTGGAAAATCACAAGAAGCTGAACTATCGACTCGCAAAGCCATTGAAATTAATCCTAATTATGCAATTGCTCATTTAAATCTTGGAAATATATTAAATGAACTTGGCAGGTCAAAAGAAGCATTTGATTCTTATCTCAAAGTAATTGATATTAACCAAAAACTTCCCAATATTTTTCCAACCATAAGTATATTCTTAAAAGACTCAGATCCATCTAAATTCGATAAATCTACATTAAAATATTTATTAAATATACTACTTTTAAATAATGATATACCACATAATGATTTATTCCCAGCATTTAACTATTTATATAGAGATGAACTAATCAATAATTTAGAAAAATCCACTTCAAATTTATCAGAAATAGAATTGCTAATAAATGATAATATTATCATCAATGCGCTCAAAAAAATTATATTTAAAGACTTAGAATTAGAGAAGATTCTAACCAAGCTAAGGAAAAGCATATGCATTAAAATTGCTACAAATAAAGAGAATATTAATTACTCAGAATTATTATTCATTATTACTTTAGGAGAGCAATGTTTTCTTAATGAATATATTTATTCAACTACCGAGGAAGAAAAAATATCTATTAAGAAAATAATCCAAAGATGTAAAGAAGGTGAAATTAATGAAAGAGCTATTTCAATTTTAGCATGTTATTTTCCACTGTATAAAGTCCTTGATCAAATACCATCTTTAGAATCTTTTAAATCATCTAATAAAAATTTTATGCAACTAATGAAATTACAAATTTCAGAACCACTAATAGAAATTGACCTATCTAAAAAAATAAAAAAATTAGGGGAAATCAATAATAAAATATCTCAAAAAGTACAATCGCAATATGAAGAAAATCCATTTCCTAGATGGAGGTATGGGAACCCTTTAAAAGAGCGAAATTTATCTTTTTTTCAAGTAATTAATAAAGAAATTAAGCCTAATATTATTAATTCTAATTTAGAAAATAAAGAATTAAGAATTCTAGTCGCTGGATGTGGAACAGGTAGTCATATACTACAAACTCAAATATATGATAATGCTAAAATCACAGCTATAGATTTAAGTTTATCTAGTCTTTCTTATGCTCAAAGGAAAATAAATGAACTTGGAATCGATAATGTTGAACTGATACAGTTAGATATATTAGAAGTTGGTTTACTAGAGAAAAAATTTGACATTATTGAATGTGCAGGTGTTTTACACCATATGGAAGATCCTTCAAAAGGATTACAAATTCTATTAGAAGTTTTAAAAAATAATGGTTTTATTAGACTAGGTTTGTATAGTGAGTTAGCGAGGCAAGATATTGTTAAAGCAAGAGAATATATTAGCAGTAAAAAACTTCAAGAAAATGAGGAAAGTATGAAAAAGTTTAGACAGAAAATTATTTCAGATGAATTGAAGGATTTAAGCTCTTTGAGAGAAATTAATGACTTTTATTCATTTTCAGAATTCCGAGATCTTTGTTTTCACACTAAAGAACATAGATTCACTCTTAACCAGCTAGAAGAAGAAATCACCGCTAATGAACTGCAATTTCTAGGCTTTATACTACCAAAAAAAATTAAATCTCTCTATAAGAACTATTTCCCAGAAGATGAAAAACTAACTAACTTACAAAACTGGGCAAACTTTGAAAAAAAACATCCCAATACATTCAGATCGATGTATCAATTCTGGGTTTGCAAAACAAACCCAAACTAATTACAGAGAATTAATTTCAGATTTCATCAATATATTTTTAAGGAGTGCTTACTCTTCAAAGAAACCAAACTTGCTATAATAAAAAATCTATTAAAACATAAAACTATATTTTTTAGTCAATTACTCCGAGTCAAAATTTCCACCCAAAATCTGCCTTATAATCCAAGTTCCTTAATCTATAAATTTTGACTCAATTCTCTTATAAAATTTGTATGAGACGTTTTTAACCTTTTATATTTTCAATTTAGACATTGTTTGAGAAATTGAAGAAATGATATTAGATCCTTCTTAAATAATAAAAATTTTGTCCCCTTATCTTATTTGTCTTCTCGTAGAGACATAATGTAGACCTACTGTTTTTCTTGCCATAAGAGCAAAATAATTTGAAAAAAAGCGAAATAGAATTGGAATTAGTAGTAAAATATAAGGAATAAATGTTAAAAACGGTTTAGGTTTTGATGGAAGAATCTAGTAAACAAGAACCTAGCAAGAAAAAAGCGTCGGACATAAAAACATTCTCAGTTCCATTTGCTTTAGAAGATATACAAGAAAACCTTATTGTTAGTACAAATACTCCTTCTCAAATATCTCAGGAAGAAAAAATTAATCGAGCATTTCAGTTGCAAGCACAAGGAAACATTTCAGAAGCAGCAAAATATTATCAGTATTTTATTAATCAAGGATTGAAAGACCACAGGGTTTTTTGTAATTATGGAGGGATATTAAAAGTTCTAGGCAGGTTAAATGAAGCAGAATTAGTTACTCGTAAAGCAATTGAACTCAATCCTGATTTCGCAATAGCACATGCTAATCTAGGCAACATATTGGGTAATCTGGGCAAACTAAAAGAAGCAGAATTAGTTACTCGTAAAGCAATTGAACTCAATCCTGAATTCCCTGAGGCCCATTCTAATTTAGGAACCATATTAAAAAATCTGGGCAATTTACAAGACGCAAAAAACTCATATCAACAGGCAATTGAACTCAATCCTGGTTTCCCTGAGGCCCATTCTAATTTAGGAACCATATTAAAAAATCTGGGCAATTTACAAGACGCAGAAAACTCCTATCGCAAAGCAATTAAACTCAATCCTCATTTCGCTGAGGCTTATTCCAATCTTGGATCAATATTAGAATTAAACAACAAATTAGAAGAAGCCAAAAATAGTTATAGAAATGCTCAAGTGATAAAGCCTGATTTAGATATGGATATAAATTTTGCGAGTTTATATCTAAAAGAAAAGGATCCTAAAAATGCTTTGATTCTAATAAACAAAATTCTTGAAAAAAATCCAACTGATACTGTAGCTTTAGCATATAAAACTATTGCGTTAAGAGGAGTCAATAAATTCGATGAAACTAACGAATTAATTAATTTTCCGAAGCTAGTTAAAATAATACATAGCCAGAACCTGATCAAAGAAGACATACTTGAATTTAACAAGCAATTCAAAAATTCATTATTGATAGACCCTCGTAGAACAACCGAAGAGAATCACACTGGATGGGCAATTAGGGGAGGCACCGTGATAAGAGAATTATTTACAGATCGAAGTAATCCATTGATTTCACAATTTCATACAATGTTATCTCAAGCAATAACAAATTATATAAAAGATTTACCGGTTAATTCTGAACACCCTTTCTTAAGACGACCAATTGATTCAGTATCTATTGATAGTTGCTGGGTAAATTTTTTAGAGCCAGGAGATTTCCAGGCAAACCATATCCATAATAATGGATGGTTGAGCGGAGTTTATTATTTAGATGAACCAAAAGTTGAAAAACACAAATCAAATGCTGGATGGATCGAATTTAATCGTTCAGGCTACAATTTACCTCACTTTGGTGGCGAAAAAGGGATCAAATCAATTAAGCCAGAAGTTGGAATGTTTATATTTTTCCCATCTTATGTTTGGCACGGAACTATACCTTATAACGCTGCTTACACAAGGGGAAGCATCTCATTTGATATAACAATTAAATAGTCATAGCTACAAAAAGTAACTGTTTAAGATTTGAACAGCAACACCTAAACACTTTTATACCGATATATGTATTCTGGGTGTATAAGAATAAGAATCTGACTACTAACTTATAGAAGAATTATTCACACTTAATAGCACTTGCTGAAATGATTTACTACTAGACAGGGATCTGCTTGGTTACTTTACCACTTAAAAGTCGCCTGGAGATGACGTTTAAAAGCTCTATCGCTTTGGTACTTAAATTTCTAAGAGGAACTTATTTCAAATAAATAATTGGGATTAACGAAGGTATAGAAAATCTTTTGCTTGTATTCACACTTAATCTAAATATTGATCTTTTTAAGCAATCAGAAAATCTTAATTATTACCCGATGACAACTTGGCAAATGGCATAGTAGAAAGAATATACAGAACAACTCCTCACACATAGTTCTGTGCCAAAAGAGCATCCACTCAGTGAGCAGGATGCTTTTTTAGTGAGAACTTGTCAAAGTCACTCTCATAGGTAATAATACTCTTTGTGAGGAGTTAAGGTCCTCCGCAGTGGAAACAAGGAAACACTTGCGAATGATCTTCAAAAAGACCTGCTTTAGAGCAGGTTTTTTTGTGCCTACTCATCCTCATAACCAATCTTGTTTGCTGGGTCAGTAATAAAGAGAATTATTAGAAAAACAACGCTTGTAGGCAAAGAAAGTTTTTTTAGCAGCAAAAGAGTCATCCCCTGGGTCACGTTGAATTTCTCTTTTTCGTTAGTCATATTGTTTTTCTCAAAAAAGATACACATTAGAAAATTGATTAGACGTCTCAAAAAAGCAGTAATCGTAGAGACTAAATTCAAACCCCTTGAATTTCGTTTTTAATGATTTCTCCTATCTCAGTTTCCTACCTAGAAATTTTGGCATTTCCAACTGCATAGTAAATATCAAGATCATTTTTAGCTTTTGCCATAAGACATACTCAGATACTTATACGATTGATTTAAATCTTAGAAGAATTAGAAATAAATCAAGAGTTCTAGTACTTTCGCTCCAGTTAATTAGTTCAGATGGAAAAAGTTCAGTTGGAATGCTTTTCTTAAAGTCTCTAAAGCAGCAGCTTGCATTCCTGAATAAAAATCACTTGACAAAATTAGATACTATATTAGTATATTTGTACTAATATATACATCACTCAAGCAGTCCTAACTCGTAAAGCACCTGCGTATTACCAATGAAAGAGGTACTTTTTTGATGCTTGAAATTATCCAAAAAATGCATGACTGAACCAATAAGAGAAAATTTAACAACTCCAACAGGATGGTTGGTCTCACCCACAAGAGAATTTTGTATGTTATTCATTCGTGATCCAAAATCTGCGATGGCGTTCCCAACTGTTTTTACTCAACTTTGGTATTGCCTTGAAGATGGCACTCCAACCAAATTGAAAAATACAAGAAAACTTGAATACCAATCTGCTCATGAAACATGGAATGAACTTCTATCGCAAGATTGGGAATTGGTTGAACATCAAATTAATAATGTGGCAGCGTAAGTGGGAACTTCCAATACACCCCGTTCATCTTGAATTTCTCTCTACGATAGAGAGTATAAAACCTCTCCACTTCTTTTTTAAAGTGGCATCTATAGCGTTCAAGAACACCATCATGTTAATAGCCTCATCCTCAGAAAAGAATTTTCTAACATCATGATATAAAATTCATCTCATCAAAATAAATATCTAAGAATTCCAAGAAAAGCGATAGTAATAATTCCATAAGTCCAAATGGAAGCAATATTTCTTGATATACGTTCTATCCAATTTGGGAGACCATTATTTTCAATAATGAATAGATAAAGCAATCCAAATATCATGACAGGGATGAAAAATGCAAAAAGGAAAGTTATCATCTATGGATTATGATTAAATGAATAGAAAAAACAAGATTGAGGTATTTCAAATGAATAATTTTAAAAATGTAGATTTTTATCAATTAGCAAATATTTATTTTGAAGGTAAAGTTATTAGTCGTAATCTCTTTTTAAAAGATAGTTCAAAAAAAACATTAGGTATGATTTTGATTGGTGAATATGACTTTAATACTCCATCAAAAGAACTCATAGAAATCGATTCTGAAAAACTAAATTTAAAGCTAAAAGGTGAAGATTATTGGAAATCAATAACAGAGGATATGAAATTTAATGTCCCGAAAAATTCTTCATTTAATTTAGAAGTTTTAGAGTTAGAAAACTACACTTGCTCATACTTTGATAATTAAAAAGTTCAAGTATAGAAAAGAAAAAAATGAAAAAAAATCAGAAACAAACAAAAGGAAATAGGAAACTCACTGAATTAAAAGTTTTTCAGGTTCCATTTACTTTAGAAGAAATCAATAAAAATTTTACTGTTAATACAAATATGCCTTCTCAACCTTCTAAAGAAGAGATATTTAAGCAAGCATTTGATTTACATTCACAAGGCGATATTAAAGAGGCGGCCAAATATTATAAATATTTAATTGATCAAAAGTCTATTGATCACAGAGTTTTTTCTAATTACGGAATCATATTAAAAAATCTTGGCAATTTACAAGAAGCAGAAATCTCATACCGCAAAGCAATTCAACTGAATCCTGATTACGCAAAGGCACATTACAATCTGGGCAACTTATTGACTGATCTTGGCAACTTACAAGAAGCAGAGATCTCATACCGCAAAGCAATTCAACTCAATCCTCATTTCGCAAAGGCGCATTCCAATCTAGGAAGCATTTTAAGTAATCTTGGAAATTTACAAGAAGCAGAAATCTCATACCGCAAAGCAATTCAACTCAATCCTGATTACGCGAATGCTCATTCCAATCTAGGAAACATATTGAGAGATCTTGGCAAATTACAAGAAGCAGAATTATCTCAACTCAAAGCAATTGAACTGAATCCTCATTTCTCAATGGCATATCTTGCTCTAACGACTCTTCAGTACTCATATAAAAATACAATATGGAAGAATCAAATCTTTTCTGAAAATATCTTAAAAAATCAATCCAGAAAAGATCAAATTGATATTTACTTCGCAAGAGCAAATATTCTTCATAAGGAGAAAAATTACAAAGAAAGTTCTAGATACCTTGAATTGGCGAATAAATTAAAACTTGATATCAAACCATCGATGCCTGAGAGGATATTCAAAAAATCAAAAGTATTACTTATTGAATCTGATCAAAAAGAAATTAATAAACAAGAATATAAAAAATATCCTGAGAGTATTTTTATTGTAGGAATGCCTAGAAGTGGTTCAACATTACTAGAGTCGATTATTAGTATGAATAATACTGTATATGATCTAGGTGAAGTTAATATTCTAGAGGAATCATTCATAGAGTATAAAAAATATAAACAAAAGATAAATCTTAGTGATTTATATAGAAAAAAAATTAATAATAAGACTCAATTAGATATCACAACAAATAAATTT
>QCIR01000018.1 GCA_003216575.1 Prochlorococcus sp. AG-402-M23 | reverse complement strand
CCAACCAAATCATAGGCAGCACTAACGTCAGTCAGTACAGCAGTGTCGTTAGCAGCAAGGTTTTGATTACTCTTACCAATGTCTAGCCAAGTAATAGTTGACCCACCAGCACCAAGCTTAGCTAGTTCAGAGATATCAAGGTTAATGATATCTTCTGTAGTTGTCGTATCAGCTTTATATTCGTCGAAGTTTGTAATGACATCTACCGCATAAGCGTTAGAAGTTCCGATTTCGGCTCCTGATGTGTACTGGTCAACTGCATCATCAGCAGCAAAGTCAATGGTATCTACACCAGCTCCACTAACAACCGTATCTGCGGCGTTAGCTAGTGTGATGCTATTAGCTCCAGAGGTTGCAGTAACTTTGTTAGCAGAACCTGTAGCAGATGAAGTAATGGTGTCATCACCATAACCAAGAGTGACTAGATGGTTACCAGCATTACTTGCTGTACCTGTAAGAGTAATGTTTACATTACCTCCAGAAGCGCTAACGGATGAGGCATCAACTGTTAGTGCAGCTGTTAACTGCTGAGTGTTAGTGATGTTAACTGTTTGTCCGGAAGCAACTGTTTCATCATCAAGAGCAATTGACATTGCAAGGTTTGAATAAATATCAATCGTCTCAATACCAGTGACAAGAGCCATATCACCTTCAGCAAGTGCAGTTCCTTGAGTATTAACTAATCTCAGAGTGTCTGTTCCAGATCCACCAGTAATCGTATCGCTACCATCCAAGGCATCACTATCCATAGTGATTGTCAAATTCTTGGTGTATCCGGTCGCATCAATCTTGTCATCACCAAGAGTGTCATTTGATGTAATCGCTAGATCATTTGTGAAACCTGAACCAATAGTGATCGCATCTGCTCCTGTACCGTTGGTATCTGTCCATGCAATAGTTGATAGACCAGCAGCGGCAGCTTTAGCTCCAAGAGTAATAGTCATAGCGCCGTTAGTTGCTTCACTTTGTAAGGTCTTCAAACCAGTTACGTTAGTGAAGTCAGCGTCAATAATCGTTGCATTATCTGAAAGAGAGATGGTGTCAACTCCTGTACCCAATGTAAGCGTGTCTGCAGCGGTGAAATTAGCAGTAGCGACCTTAACGATAGTAGCTCCAGTACCACCAGTATATTTATCGTCTCCACCAGCCAAAGTAACGGTATCGTCTCCAGTTCCAGAAGTAACTACATTGTCACCGCCAGTCATGGTGATTTTGTTATCACCCGCAGCTGTACCTAGTGAAGCTGTGTCATTTCCAGAACCCAGAGTGATGGTGTGATTACCAGTTGAAGTAGTAGTAACACTGAAAGTACCATCAGTTTCAGCTGAACCATCGAATAATAAAGCTCCAGTCGTCATCGTTGAAGCATCAAGAGTTAGTGTCTTGCCATTTGCAACGTTAGCGTCGTTAGTTGTAACTGAAGCAGCATCAGTGGTATTTGCAACCTTGAAAGTCTCAAATCCGGAGATGTTAGCTGCCTCAGCCTCTGTAATTGTTGCTGTGGATGCGAAGCTCAAAGTATCACTAGTACCTGTACCACCAGTAAGTGTGTCAGCTGCAGTTATGTCTGCAGTATCAGAGAAGGTAACTGTAAGAGTACCTGAATAACCAGATGCATCAATCTTGTCATCACCGCCAGTGGTACCACCAGTGGTAGCGGTAATTCCTAACGTTGATTTGGAGTTAGCACCGATAGTTATGGTGTCATCACCAGTACTAGTAACAACGGTTTCAATTCCAGCCGCTGCAGACAAAGAACCAAGAGTAACTGAAGATGCTCCACCAGTTGCAGTAAGAGTCTCAGTTGTAGAGACATTAGTGAAATCAGCATCAACAACAGTAGCTGCATCTGTCATTATGACTTCGTCAACACCAGCTCCACCGATAAGTGTGTCGTCTGATGTGAAGTTATCGGATGTTGTTTTGAAGTCGTCAGCACCTGCTTCTGCAGTAACTTTATCGTTACCGGTACCAAGGGTAATTATGTCAGCACCTGCACCTGTAGTAATGGTGTTATTACCAGCTGTAGCTGTTACATCTTCACCGGCAGTAGACGTTGAAGTATAAGTATCACTTCCATTTCCAAGTACGACTTGGTGATCACCAGTACCACCTAAAGTAATAGATACAGCTCCTCCAGCAGTACTAACAGCTGATGCATTAATGGTTGCGACAGTTGTTGTCTGAGCAGTGTTTGTGATGTTAACTGTTTGTCCGGATGCAACTGTTTCTTCATCAACAGCAACCGTCATTGCAAGATCACTATAAATATCAATCGTTTCAATAGCAGTTACACCTGCGAAGTCAGCTTCTGAAAGAGCAGTTGCTTGAGTATTAACTAATCTCAGAGTGTCTGTTCCAGATCCACCAGTAATCGTATCGCTACCATCCAAGGCATCACTATCCATAGTGATTGTCAAATTCTTGGTGTAACCGGTCGCTACAATCTTGTCATCACCAGTAGTGTCATTTGATGTAATCGCTAGATCATTTGTGAAACCTGAACCAATAGTGATTGTGTCAGCACCATTACCGTTTGTATCACCCCAACCAAGAGTAACGATACCTGCAGCTGCAGCTTCTGCACCCAAAGTCACATTGAAGTCAGCATTAGTACCTTCCATATTGAAGGTCTCAACAAGAGTGACATTAGTGAAATCAGCGTCCTCAAGGGCTGCAGTATCAGATGCATTTCCTGTACCTGAGAGAATGTCAGTTCCAGCGCCACCAGTAATGGTATCTGCTGAGGTTAGATTTGCTGTTGCAAATTTAAAGGTATCAGCTCCAGCATTACCAGAAATATTGTCTCCTTGATCAGAACTAGAGATGGTAATGGTGTCAGCACCTGCTCCGGCTTTAACTATGTTATATCCATTATCTTCTTCGGTTAGGTCAATTACACCGGTACTAGTAGATGTTGTTTGAGCAGTAGCGTCAATTGTAAAGGTCGTGCCATCAGCAACAGTCAAGGCATCAACTTCAACAACTGCAAATGCCTTGTCATTAGCAACAGTAAACTTCTCAAATGCTGTTAGCTTAGTCATCGACGCTTCGTCGATACCCTTAGTAGCGTTGACAGCTGTGAATACGATCTCGTCTGTAGTTCCAGTACCACCAGTAATAACGTGAGCTGCTGCTTCAAGGAATGTAGCCGTTCCCTTAACTGTCAAAACCTTGGTAAAAGCACTTGCATCAAGCGTGTCAACGGCTGAACCGGCATTGGTAAGATTGACAGTTAAATCATTCGCAAATTCTGCATCAATAGTTAGTGAATCACTAGCACCTGTGTCAGCGAAAGTAACCGTAGTAACACCAGCAGTAGAAGCTAAAGCACCCAGGTTTCCTTGTATACCTGTTGCTGATCCTGAAGTGATAGTTTCTACACTAGTGATATTTGTGAAGTCAGCTAAAGCTATTGTTTCGTCAACTGTGGATTCATCATATTTAAGGATGTCAGTACCAGCACCACCAGCAATTGTGTCAGCTGAAGTTAGATCAGTTCCTGCAAAGATAAAAGTATCCGCTCCAGCATTACCAGAAATCTTGTCTCCTTGATCAGAAACTGAACCTGTAACAGTGTCAGCACCTGCTCCTAACTTAATTACATAACTTGCATCGGTATCAGCTGTGAGGTCAATATTAGTTGTACTAGTTGATGTTGTTTGAGCAGTAGCATCAATAGTAAAGGTGACACCATCACCAGCAGTTGCAGAACCAACAGTGATAGTTCCGGTTGCTAAATCGTTCGCAATGGTTAGCTTCTCGAAAGCTGTAATGGTATTTAGAGATGCAGCATCAAGGTTAGTACCATCTGCAGTAAGTATAAATTCGTCAGTTGTTCCTGTACCTCCAGTAATTACATGGTTTGCAGCATCAGCAAAAGTTTCTGTAGCTTTAACTGTCAAAACCTTGGTAAAGACACTGGCATCAAGTGTGTCAAGGCCTGAACCAGTATTGGTAAGATTGACAGTTAAATCGTTAGCGAATGCGGCATCAATAGTTAGTGAATCACTAGCACCTGTATCAGCAAAAGTAACCGTGGTAATTCCAGCGGTAGAAGCTAGAGCACCTAGGTTTCCTGCCAGACCTGTTGTTGATCCTGCAGTTAAGGTTTCTACTGAAGTGACATTTGTGAAGTCAGCTAAAGCAATAGTCTCATTAGTAGCAGCAGTCTCAATTTTTATAACATCAGCTCCAGAGCCACCAGAAACGGTGTCATCGCTATCTAATTCAGTAGCAGCAAAAGTAAAGGTATCAATACCTGCGTTACCGGTTATTGAATTATCACCTGAACCAGCAGTTATGTTGTCAGCACCTGTTCCGGTTGTAGCAGTAACAGTTCCAGTACCTGTGGTGAATGTTAGAGCGCCAGTTGCAGTTGAACCATCAATAGTGACTAAGTCATTATCAAGAGCTGCAGTAATTACTAGTGCTTGATCACCTGTAATTTCAAGTTTTGTTGTAGCACCAGTAGTTTGAAAATCCGCAACTGTATTAGTTACAGATTTACTGTGAAGAGAAATGACTTCAAGTGTATTAGATGCTCCAGCAGACCTTGTAACAGCAATTGTTCCAGTAACACCATCAAGATTGATCAATAAATCATCAGATGTACCAGACATCGCAGAATTCAAGAAATTCAGCGTTGTTGTATTACCACCATCGGTATTTATATCAACATTTGTTGGGACAGCAGCAATGTTATTGAGAGTTAAATTAGCCGTAGACCCTGTATTTTTTAAAGTGGTAACACCACTAGCAGAGGCAAGGTTAAGTGTTGTAGCTCCAGTAGTAGTGGTGATATTAAAAACTTCAATACCTGTTGAATTTACTGTTGCTGTATGAGCAGCGGCAAAATTGGCGGTAAGGGTATCAGTACCTGATCCGCCGACTAATGTGTCACCTGTGTTTAAAGATTTAGATGTAGACGCATCAAATGTATCTGCCCCGTTTCCACCTTCAAAATCGTTAACGCCAGTAGTCAAAGTAAATGTCTTTGCATTTGCTTGAACACCGTTAGAAACAATTGTTGAAACACTGGAAGCAATACCAGATGTTGTATGAACTGTATCCTTATCAATACCTTTGAAGTAACTTACAGCTTCATTAATATTATCTCCTGCTACCCATGGACTACTGGAAGTTGGAGCATAAGCCAAGATACCTGCAGTAGTCTCTTCAACTTTTGCTGTGTAAGCAACAGCTGCATTTGTCTTATTAGTTAGAGCAGTTTTATCGTCCTCACTACCAGAGTTATTATTTGCAGCCCATATAAGATCATTAGCAATAGATGCGAGTTCTAAAACACCATTATTAATTTGATTTGTCCAATAAATCAATCCTGTTGGATCAGCATCTCTATCAAAAAGATTTTGATAAATTTGATTTACTTGGGCTTCAACTGTTAAATCACCATAGACAGATTTAAATTCATTCTGCGCATACATATTTGCAGCAAAAGCCTTAGTCGTTATGCCTTCATCAGTCCAGTAATCCAACCCTGTCGGATCAGCGGCACGTCCGAAATACGCTATATAGAGTTGTTGCAGTTCGGTGGCAGTCGCGTTAGCCATTTATTTAAATAAGGGGGATCGTAAAAAAACCGCTCAATTAAGAGAGGGTTGTTCGTTGGCCGCACACTATATAGGAGCGAGAGGACACAAACAAATATCAAGGCAAATATATCTTCTAAAAACAATGCAAGCAAGATGGTTTTAGAAAAAAAAAGGAAATGCAGACATCAAGTTTCTTTGTTATGAGGACTTTAAAAAATAAAAAAAATGAGATCTAATTAAAAGTTGTTAGCCAATTTCCATACACTGACAGGAGAGATAAAAACAAAAAATACTAGTTTTTGCAGTGCTTTTTGGCTATTCAGATATCCTTTGATATGCACAGAGTCAAGCAAAACAAACAATGTTCAAATCAGTTATGAGAAATGCAATGTCAAACTCATAGCAGTACAGTAAATAAAGTGCACACCTAAACAAATTTGATAAAAAAAATCTCAAATATTAAGTTGACAAGCCAGAGAAAAGAATGGGAATTTCTGACTAGATGAAGAGCTTTTAGATTAATATTAGTTCCATAAACAGCAAGCGGAACAAAGAAAATGCGCAAGATCTCCTATGTCTAAAAAAACTTGTCTCGTACTGGGATCAACTGGCCAAGACGGATCGTTATTGAGTCAATTTCTCATAAGACAAGGATATATTGTTTTTGGCACATACAGAAAAGATCAACCAACATGTGCTAATCATGAAAAATTAAATATTCATAAGAACATCAAATTATGTCAAATAGACCTATCAAATATATCTGAAATAAGGCAACTAATAGAAGCAATAAAACCTGTTGAAATTTATAATATGGCCGCACAATCCTCGGTTGCAAAATCATTTAGTATACCGCAAGAAACTTTTGAAAGTATTGTTTTAATCACACTACAGATACTAGAAGCATGTAAAGAAATTAATTACCAAGGAAGAATATTTTTTGCAGGTAGCAGTGAAATGTATGGAGAACATGAAGCAAAAATTACAATCAATTCAAAGAAAAATCCAACTAATCCATATGGAATTGCTAAGTTATGTAGTTATAATTTAGTAAAGATGTATAGAGAAATCCACCAACTCAGATGTGTTACTGGAATCTTTTTTAATCATGAATCACAATTAAGAGATAAGAATTTTGTCACTCATAAAATCATCGAAGCTGCAATTAAATGCAAAAAAAATCCAAAGTTTAAAATCACTTTAGGGAACCTGAATATCTTCAGAGATTGGGGATGGGCAGAGGAATATATAGAAGCTGCAACAATAATTAATCGATCCGAAAAAGATAAAGATTATATTATTTGTACAGGAGAAAAAATGCAGTTAAAGCAATTTGTTGAAATAGCTTTTCAAGAACAAGGACTTGACTGGAAGGACCACATTACATTGGATAAATCATTAATAAGACCATCTGACATGCTTATAAGTTATGGAGATCCTGAGGATTTAAAGAAAGATTTAAATTGGCATGCATGTATAAAGGGAAAAATCCTCATAAAAAAATTAATTCAACAAAGAGAGTTCAATAATTATTAATTTCCAATGATTTAATAATATTTCTAATTCTTAGAGAAAGTCTAGAAAAACTAGTTTGTTTAATCCAAGATTTCACCTTACGATTATGTGATTTAAAGTCTATAATTTTAAATTGATTAGACTTCGTTAAATAATCCTTGATAGCCAAATAAATATGATTAGATGAAAAACCTTTAGTAAAAAAGACCATAGAAGAAACGTCTTGAAATATTGTTGATGGTGTGACTATTACAGGTCTTCCTGATGCTATACCTTGTCGTACTGATGCACTAGAAGATTCAAAACTTTGCTGATATGGAAAAACAACTAATTCAGAAGATGAAAGATAGTTATGTATCATCAAATCATCGATATAATCACTATGAATAGTTACTATATTCTCTAGGGATAGTTTTAATACTAATTCGTTGAGTTGTTTAGGTAAATAATTGTAATGAGATGAATATTCAGAGCAATACATATTAAGTTTTACATTGAAGTTATCATCAATTAGCAATTTAATAGCTTCGATTAAATTTTCATATCCTTTATTGGGGAGACAAAAACCAAAAGTAGAAATTATTAGAGGCTTATTAAGCTTATCAAATTTGTTAAAATTCAAATATTTTTCTTGTAACCTTGAATATTCATATCTACAAACACCGTGAGGAAATAGGCTAACATTTTCAATCAGGTCTAACTTTTTAAGAGCATTTAAATCCTGAGGTGTATGAACTAAAAGTCTCTTACAAAGTTGTAATTCATTTTTTAAAAGAGTGAGACTTTTACTAGAATTAGCATCAGATAAACTTGTAGAATGAAATAATATAATAATATTAATATTTCTACGATTTAGTTTAATTAATAGCTCTGAAAAAGCTTCATAGTTAAAAAATTCAAAGTTAAAATTAAATAAAACTGTAGTAAGTTTTCTGAACAAAATTTCTAAAAATAATTGAGAATAATCACTATTGTTAATAGACCAACATCTAATAACATTCTTTGTATCATCTGCAATAGTTTCTGAAACTTTTGGTGCTAAAATACAATAATATTCGTGAAAATGAGAAAATAAGTTTTTAGCATAAGAAGAAATTCCACATTTTACATTCCATGTTGTAATTATTCCTAATCGAGTTTGTTTAAAAGGAAAAGCTTTATTCTCGATTATTTCGTTGGTAAATTTAAAATTATTTTCGGCTAAGGCTTTCCAGGTGAATGAACTAATATTTTGTTTTGCTTTTTCAATTTTATGATCTATTACTTTATCCTTTGAAGAAAATAAATAAAACATTGTCTGTTTAAGATGGTTAATATTAGGAGACGCCCAAACTGAATGCTTAATATCAAAATGAGTATCAGCATAATCAAATTCATAATCTATTAGCCACGAATTATCAGAAGAACAGAAATCTCTTTGACCACCAAAAGCAGTAGTAATAACAGAAATATTTTCCTTCATGGCCTCTCCAATGGGTAAGCCAAATCCTTCTCCAAAACTTGGTGCAACTAAACAATCAGAACTTTGATATAAACCCTTAACTTGAGCATCGGATAATTCGTCGGTAATAACAAGAATATGAGGATGATCTTTAAAATCAAGTTTGAACCTATCAACCAATTCAAAAATCTTATTATGAGGATTGAGGAATGTTTTTATAATTAGAGTTACGTCGTCAGAAGAATTAAAGGCCTGCCCATAAGCTTCTAAAAGAATATGTAATCCTTTTCTAGGAAAACAAGAGGAAATGTGCAAAAAGGTATACTTTTTAGTTTGAATATTCAATCTTTCAGGAACAATATTTTCCAAGTGATCAACGCCCAAAGGTACGACTTTAATAGGAACAGTAACACCATTATCTATCATTACTTTCTTCACTTGATGAGACATTACAGTTAATCCATCAAGGTATAAATTAAATTCATATACCCAATCAAAAGGAAATTCTGATTCCTCCCAACCATATGAATGAAAGATATTTAATTTTCCTTTCATATCATTAACTCTAGGTGGATACATATTGCGACTAACAATAAAATTATTAGGCTGAATTCGCTTTTTATATAACTTCTTAATAGGCAAATTATTGTCTAAAAATTTATTATTTGGAATATAGTCACCGAATCCATCAGAGGAATTAAGAGCGACATCTAAACCACAATATGGAAGTTTTAAAGCAAAGTTTTTATTTAATATAGATAAGCTATAACTTGAATCAAAAGGACCTTCAATTAACCATTGATTATTCGATTGAAATTTTTTTAGAGCCATTTCTTTAATTTGCTGATCCATTAGAGATACTGAAGATTTGGCACATTTATATACATCGCTCATAGCCTCATTAGAACTAATAAGAGCATCAATTGCAGAATTTATTTTTTCATTAGAAATATTTTTAGATTGAATTGATTGAGATTGTGAGTTCGAATTATTATATATTTCTAAAAAATTTCCATATAAAGATTTAGCTGTCATTTCCCATGAAAATTTATCCTTACTTTTTCTTTCCTCTAATCTAATCTCCTCACGAAAAGAAGGATCCGTTAAAACTTTCTCAATTAATGATTTGATAGATATAACGTTATAGGGATCAAATAATGCTTTTGAATAATTTATAACTTCTGGAATACTGCTAATATTCGATCCAATAACAACAGCTCCACAATTAATTGCTTCAAGGACTGGGAGTCCAAATCCTTCATGAAAAGAAGGAAAGACAAATAAATAACATTTTCTATATAAATATAATAACTCCTCATCCGTTACAAATCCTAATAGAGTAATATATTCCTTTGGCAAATTCAGATTTTTACAAACACGAAAAATTAGATCTATTTCTTCAGGAATTAACTTACCAGCCAAAACTAATTTATAGTTGCATATTAGATATGAAGGTAGTAAGGAATATGCCTCAAGTAATCTATACAGATTTTTTCTGGGATCACCGGCACCAGTATAAAGAATAAAATCTCCTTCTATAGAAAAATTATTTTTATTCTCTAAAAGAACGTCTTTCTCGAAAAATTTATTTGTATCGCACGCAGAGGATATATTATAAATTTTATTTTCTGAAAAATTTAGATATTTTACTCCTTCTCTTAAAGCCGAACTAGAGATTGCAAATAGATAATCTAATTTTTTAAAGTCTTCGATTTTTTTTCTATAAAATAAATTAAATAAAGGATTAGGGTTTAAATAAGATTCTGGATTTATTAAAGGAATCAAATCATATAATATTGATGCCGAACATGGTAAAGGATATGAAAAATCCAAGCCAGTAACACAATTATCAACAAATCCTTCAAAAAAACTCGTAATTAAAAATATATCAGCTTCCATAATAGAAATAATATAAGATCTTAATTGCGTTGAAATATTTATAAATAAGCTATTATCACTGAGATTACTACTAGTTGGTGAAACAGGATACCAATTAAAATAAAATATATTTAGGCTTTCACTCGTAAGTTCATCCTTAAATTCATCTCGCAAATCAAACAGAAAAGCATTAGCTAGTAAAATATATTCTTCATTTGGAAATAACTCAATAAATTTCTTTATTAAAGATATAGAATATCTACCTATTCCTCTAACTCGACTTCCCTCACTTTGACAACCATGAAGATCAAAAATTATTCTCATTGTTCAATTTCTCTCATTATCTAAATTTTCATCATTCTCACTAAAACAAAGGTTTGCGTGATAGTAATCTAATAAGAATCGATTATTCTTTTTTGAGAGTTGATCAACTTCTACTTTTTGAAAATATTTCTTTTCAATCTTAGAAGAAAATGAATGTAATTTTATTTTCTTAAGTAAATCAATTACAATTGATATAAGTATAAGAATTATTTTTTTTGAAAGAGCTATCTTAATCAATGAAGATGGAATCAATTTTAAAATACTATTTAATAAAGATAAAAACTTACTAAAAGATTTTAATAATATTTTTTTTATGCGCTTGATTATTTTCACTAACAAATTAATTCTAAGTGTGTTTAATAAAACAATGATTATTTCATAATTCTTTTCCAAAGAGAGCACCTCTTTCCTTAAATCATAAATAGCTATTTCTTGAGCTTGTAATCTAGAAAGCATTAATTCTTCTTTCTTTACAATCTCATTATCATAATCTGAAGCTGCTTTTAAAGTGGAAATTCCAATGTCTAAGAAATCTCTCCAATTAGAATTAATAGAATTTAAAAATAAAGATGAAACACTACTCTTAGTCGCAATAAATACAATATCTTGAGCAACACCATTCAGAATCCTCGTAATTCTAGAATTAATTGAATCTTGAAGTGGGCCACCATTAATATAAAAAAATTCAGTTTTATGAAAGCCAATATGTTCCAAAGTAAATTTTAATTGATTAGGATTGATATGATTTACATGAGTAGGATCTAAATAAAATAAATTAGTCGAAATGAGTAAATTATCAATACTTGGAGTTTCAAATATTAATATTCCATCTGATGTTAAAATCCTTTTAGACTCAACTAAAAGTTTGGACAAATATTCTTGATTTAAATGCTCAATCATATGGAATGAACTAATCACGTTAAAGCTATTATCATCAAAATTTCTCATAGTATTCAATGCATCATCACATATAACATTCATACCTTGGTCTTGAGATAAGACACTCATAGTCTGATTAAAGTCTATTCCTGTACAATCGAAACCCAACTTAGAGCATTTTGTCATCCATTCTCCACGACCTGAACCAATATCTAATAACTTAGGGGAATTAATATTTAGAAGTATCTGTGCAAGTAGGCCATCATAAATTTGTAATCTTTTTAAAACATCTTTCTGTGAACCTCTAAATTTTTTCTCAAACTCAAAATAGAAATTAGAATTCATAAGTAAAAGTGTTTGCCATTAATAAATAAAAAATAAAGTTTTAGGCCTTTTGCTTGCACCAATCCTGATTTTTTAAAAACCATCTTACAGTTAGTTGAAGACCCTCATTGAAAGAGTAATGTGGCTTCCAATCTAATTCTTGTATGGCGCGAGTCGCATCAATAGCATATCTTTGATCGTGACCTAGACGATCATTTACTAAGGTAATTAAATCAGAATATGGTGACCCTTTTGGTAAATATTGATCTAATAAAAAACATATATCTTGGACCACCTTTAAGTTAGTAAACTGCTCTGAGGCTCCAATACAGTAACTTTTCCCTACTTGACCCTTTATAACCGTTGCTATGAGAGCATCAATATGATCTTCCACAAAAATCCAATCTCTCATATTTGATCCATCACCATACAATGGAATTGGTTTATTAGATATTGCTCTACTAATCGCCACTGGAATCAACTTTTCAGGAAATTGCCAAGGGCCATAATTGTTGCCACAATTTGTCAAAATTATTGGTAATCCATATGTATAGTGCCAAGCTTTCACTAAATGATCACTAGAAGCTTTGGAAGCTGAATATGGACTTCTTGGGTCATAAGAACTTGTCTCTGAGAAATAACCTTTAGAACCAAGTGATCCATAAACCTCATCAGTACTAACATGATGAAAGCGAAAAGATTCTTGCCTATTAGCATCAAGATTTTCCCAATAAATTTTAGAAGCCTCTAATAAATTAAATGTACCCAGAATATTACTTTCTACGAAAATCCTGGGAGACTGAATCGATCTATCAACATGACTTTCAGCAGCCAAATGAAATATCACATCAGGTTGTATATAATTAATAATGTCAATAGTTTCCTGGAAGTTTTTAAGATCTACTTTAAGAAATTGATAATTACTCTCAGAAATACATAATTGATTTACAGTATCGTTAATACTTTGTAAATTACTTGCATAGGTTAATTTATCTAAGTTAAAAACTTTTAGACTTTTATCAGATAAAAGTCTTTTTACTAATGCACTACCTATAAAACCTGCTCCACCAGTAACGAGTATTTTTTTTATTTGATTAGGAAAAATATCTGTTGATTTTTTGTTCATTGCTCACTTTTGATTTTAAGTATTTCTTTTAAGGAAGAACGCCAATGATTAGGTTCAAAATTGAAATCAATAATCGTTTGACTAATATCTAATAATGAAAAAGCAGGTCGCTTTGCAAGTGATGGGAATTGTTCGGATTTTATAGGAACAATTTTTACTGGTGATGAGATCAGACCAAGATCATATCCTATTTCAGCAACACTTTCAGCAAGATCAAACCAACTAGCAACACCAAAATCAGACCAATGTAATAATTTTGGTATCTCAACTCCTTCCTCTTTATATTTAAGAATCTGCCAACATAAAAAGGCTAAATCAATAACATTGGTAGGACAGCTAATTTGATCATAAACAACTTCTACTTTATCCTTATCTTGGCAAAGATTAATCATTTTATGAGCAAAATTATTTTGACCAGGACCAATTAACCAACTAGATCTTAAAATATTTGCTTGATTAGTTGGAAATAAAATATTGCTTATAAATTTTTCTGCAGCCTCTTTACTAGCACCATAGACTCCTATTGGATTAGTGATATCAGTCGTTACGTATGGGGAAGATTTTAAGCCATCAAAAACATAATCAGTACTTATCTGTAACAGATTACCACCATTGTTGAGTACCCATTCTGAAAATATCTTTGGAGCAATAGAATTAATATTATAAGTCAATTTCTTACATTGTTCAGATTGATCAACATTGGTAAATGCAGCTGCATTAATAATCCAATTAGGCTTATTCTTTTCAAGAAATAGTATACAATTTTGAGGATCAGCTAAATTTAATTCGGATTTTTTGGGCTGTATTAATTCAATAACTTTATTTCCAATATATTTAGGAGCAGTACAAGTCAAATACTTACCAAGTTGTCCTTGAGAACCAGTAATTAAAACTTTCATAAAAAATAAATATTTTTTTATTTATAAATGTATTAAAAATATGAACAATACAAGAAAATCATCAAAAAAGTTTATCATCATTTAAATCTATAAAGGAGGTAGCATTAGAATCTTTTTCAGAGATCAGATCTTCTTGAACCTTTAATGGCCAACTTATTTTAAGATCTTCATCATCCCATCGGATAGAATGTTCATGATTCTTTTTCCAATATTGATCTACTTTATACATCACTAGTGCAAAACTGCTGGTTACAATAAATCCATGAGCAAATCCTTCTGGCACCCATAATTGATTGTGATTTTTTTCATTTAAATAGGTGCCGGACCAACTACCAAATGTTGGTGATTTCTTTCTAATATCTACCGCTACATCAAAAATCTCTCCTCTGATACATGTAACTAATTTTTGTTGCTGAAAAGGTGGTACTTGATAATGTAATCCTCTTATTACACCTTGCATAGAAAAAGAATGATTATCTTGTAAAAAATTAATCGATTTACCTATTAATTTAGTAAATTCTTTCTGATTCCATGATTCATAAAAGTATCCACGTGTATCATAATATATTGATGGCGTTATTAATAAAAGATCTTCTATAATTTCTCCTAAATTGTTAACTAGTAATTTTTTTTTCATTAGAATTTTGTTTAATCTCTCAAAGTAATAATTGATTATTTTTCCAACAAATTCAACAAATAATTTCCATATCCACTATTAATTAATGGTTTAGCTAGCAGCTTCAAATCATTTGAATCAATCCATCCTTGCCGCCAGGCGACCTCTTCTGGACAACCTACTTTAAGACTTTGTCTATTTTCAAGAGTACGAATATATGAACTAGCATCATTTAATGAATCAAAAGTTCCAGTATCAAGCCAAGTCATCCCGCGTCCAAAAAGCTCAACATTTAAGGATCCCTCATTTAAATACATATTATGAATATCTGTCACTTCTAACTCACCTCTAGTGGAGGGAGAAACTAAATGAGCTTTCTTTACTACTGATGAATCAAAGAAGTACAATCCTGTAATTGCATAACGACTTTTTGGATGTAAAGGCTTTTCCTGAATACTCAAAACTTTTCTATTGGAGTCGAAATCAACAACTCCATATCGCTCAGGGTCAGATACTGGATAACCAAAAATAGTTGCTCCATTAGTGACATTTAAAGCTTGCTTTATTTTTGCAATTAATTCATAACCGTGAAAAAGATTATCCCCTAAAACCAAGACAACCGGATCGTCATTAATAAATGCTTCACCAATCAAAAATGCCTGAGCAATCCCTTCTGGCCTTGATTGAACTGCATAATTAATAGAAATCCCTAATGAGCTTCCATCTCCTAATAAATTGATAAAGTTTTGATTATCTCGTTCATTAGTTATTATCAATATATCTTTAATACCTGCAAGCATTAGTGTTGTCAGTGGATAATAAATCATAGGCTTATCATAAATAGGAAGTAACTGTTTACTGACCGATTTAGTGATCGGAGCTAAGCGAGAACCATTACCACCAGCAAGAATTATTCCTTTTCTTTTCATAACAGAAATTGAATAACTAAATTCTGACACATTTTCCTACTAATGCCCTCAGTATCTATCATTCAACATGCCCAAGGAGCCCCTGGTTTAAGAACTCTAGGTTTAGGCCCCAATCTGAAACCTCAGAAAGCTTTAAGAAAATTACAGTTTTTAATGAATAATTATGCATTTTGGGCTAAAGATCGAAATATAAATCAACTAAAAACTATGCTTAAAAATAGTTCAATCATAACTAGTGTTTGGATTGATGATAAAATGATTGGCTTTGGTAGAGCACATTCAGATAAAGTTTTTAGAGCTATTTTATGGGACGTAATAGTTTCCAATCACATGCAAGGCAAAGGAATTGGCAAGCTTATAGTGGAATCTTTAACAAAATCAAAAGATATAAAAAATGTAGAAAAAGTATATTTAATGACTACAAATTGTAAAGAATTTTATTCTCAAATTGGCTTTAATATATCCTCAAATCAAACACTTTTATTCTTAAAACGATAATATCGTATAGCTTTAAAGAATGATAAAAAATTATAATTAAAAAATCTGATACTAAGTAACTAATAACTTCTTGATTATTTTTGAATGAATCAATAAAAGCGGATGAAGAGATTCGAACTCTCGACATTCTCCTTGGCAAGGAGATGCTCTACCACTGAGCTACATCCGCAAAACATACTTATGTTTTACTTAATAAGCATGCCTCAAAAGAGGTGTTGTGGTCAAATGATTTTCTTAAGTAACAAAATTACTTAACTCAATTCATTCATCAATGAACCCATCTCTAAGGCTTGGAGAGCATAGCTCCATCCCAAATTATTTTTAATACCCGCTCTTTCAAGAGCTTGTTGCATAGTATCAGTAGTTAATACTCCAAAGATAATTGGTACTCCAGTGTCTCTGGAGACAGTTGCAATTCCTTTGCTAGCTTCAGAAACAACAACATCAAAATGCGGAGTATCTCCTCGAATTACAGCCCCTAAAGTAATTACAACATCATATTTGCGTTGTCTAGCAAGTTGTTGAGAAATTATTGGCAATTCAAATGAACCTGGAACCCAAGCGATATCTAATTGTTTGCTTGAATCAGATACATCGATACCATGCCTAGACAAACAATCTAGACATCCGCTTAAGAGCTTACTAGTAATTAGATCATTAAATCTAGCTACAACAATAGCCACTCTTAAAGAGGACGAATTTTGAAAGGTACCCTCTATTGTCGCCATTTTTTAAAGGCTTTTAATACTTATCAACACTAACCTCTTATGAGCAAATTTAAAAATGAAGTTTTAAATTAACCCATATAAACAAGTCAAATTAAATAATTTTCTTACACGCTCATTTGATGGGTGATGTATTCACCAACTAAAGCTTGCAACAGAACTAAATGGAACCAAACCCCGGCCAAGATCTCGATTTTTTTAATGTTTGGATTTCTATTATCCTCAGGATTAGTTTGGGTCATGTAGAAAACAGGAACACCAATAACCAAAAGCAATGAAGAGAACAAAAGCGCGTTCGCAACGATTGAATTAATAGCCAGCATAGTTGAAGCTGCGGAAAATTTCTCAATATTCAATAATTCTCCCATGTAAGGGTTTTTTTGACGTATTCCTGTGCAAATTTGTAGCGAGGCTTCACATGCAAAAAAAATTAATTCTTCTAATATGCGTTGGTTAAACTGCGACTAATCAAATGGCTGCCAGCCAAAACCCCATACAAGGCAGCTTATTTGGGCAAAATGAGCATAGTGATATTAATAAAGAGGAACGAATTAATCATTCAACAATATCTAACGAAAACCTTTCAAATCTCCAACTGCAAGAAGATGCATCACTTAGGCCTCGTATTAAAAACACATCTAAAAATCTAAATCAAATAATTAATCTTGATAATCTTTCAAATTCACACAATGATATTGAAGAACCAAAATGGTCTCACCACAATTTACCAAAAATCGATGACCTGACACCGGCATTAAGACATTATGTAGAGCTCAAAATAGATAATCCAGAGCGAATTTTGCTTTACAGGCTGGGTGATTTCTTCGAATGTTTCTTTGAAGATGCAATAACACTTTCACAACTTCTAGAAATCACACTTACCAGCAAAGAAGGTGGTAAAAAAATTGGTAAGGTACCAATGGCGGGAATTCCTCACCATTCATCCGATCGTTATTGCACAGAACTTATTAAAAAAGGTTTATCAATAGCTATTTGTGATCAACTTGAAGCGGCTCCAGCAAAAGGCAATAAATTAATTAAAAGAGGCATAACTAGATTAATAACTCCTGGAACAATTTTAGAGGAAGGGATGCTGAGAGCTAAACAAAATAATTGGCTAGCTTCTGTTCTAATAGAAGCAAACTCTAATCCTAATAAAATCAAATGGTCTCTGGCAAAGATAGATGTAAGCACGGGTGAATTTATTGTTCAAGAAGATAAAGGAACTAACAACTTACGTCAAGAATTAATTAAATTAAAAGCAGCTGAAGTTATATCAGAAAAAACATCAATTTCAAATAAAGAATGGTACATGGGATTAATAGATATAACAGAATTTAATCAAACATCATTTTCTAGTTTAGAAGCTAAAACAACTATTGAAAATCATTATTGTTTAAATAATATTGATGGATTAGGTATTCATTCTAATTCTCTATCAATCCGAACCATTGGAGGATTAATTTCATATTTAAATCAAACTCATCCAAATCTTAATAATGATAAAAAAAATGATATAAAAACTAATATATGTATTGATTATCCCCAGATAAAGAAAAATCAAGATGGATTAATCATTGACAACCAAACCAGAAGAAATTTAGAAATAACCTCAACCCAAAAAAATGGGCAATTTCATGGTTCATTACTATGGGCAATTGATAAGACATTAACTGCCATGGGTGGCCGATGTATGAGGAGGTGGCTAGAAGAACCTCTAACAGATATTTCTTCCATTCAGAAAAGACAGAAAATTATTGGATTGCTAGTCAAATCGTCAAATTTAAGACGAAAAATCAGAAAAATACTTAGAGCCATGAGTGATTTAGAGCGTCTCTCAGGCAGGGCTGGAGCCCAGCAAGCGGGAGCAAGGGATTTAGTTGCCATAGCCGAAGGTATTAATCGTTTACCTATAATTAAAAAGTATCTTAATGATCCAATATTTAAAGAAACTGATTATTTCGAATCTATTATAAATTTAGATAAAGACTTAATAGAAATTGCTTCAAAAATTAATAATGAAATTGTGGATAACCCTCCTCTAAGTCTTACAGAAGGAGGTCTGATTTATGATGGTATAAATCCTATACTCGATGGACTTCGAAATCAACTTGATGATCATAATTTATGGCTAAAATCTCAGGAATTAGAAGAAAAGAAAAATAGTAATATTAATAATTTAAAACTTCAATATCATCGATCCTTTGGATATTTTTTAGCAGTTAGTAAAGCAAAGTCTATAAATGTTCCACATCACTGGATCAGAAGACAAACTTTAACTAATGAAGAACGATTTGTAACACCAGGTCTAAAAGAAAGAGAAGGAAAAATCTTTCAAACTAGAGCAAGGATATCACAACTTGAATATGAAATCTTTTGCAAGATTCGAATACTTGTTGGGAATAAATCACACATCATTCGAAAGGCTGCTAAAGCAATTTCTTGTTTAGATGTTCTATCTGGACTAGCCGAATTAGCAGCTACAAATAATTATGCTCAACCTAAAGTAGTTGATAGTCAACATAAAACTAAATCAAGAAAATTATCTATAATAGATGGACGACATCCTGTAGTAGAGCAAATTTTAGTTGATAAAATCTTTGTTCCTAATGATATTGATCTTGGTTCTGAGACTGATCTAATAATCCTTTCGGGGCCAAATGCAAGTGGCAAAAGTTGTTACTTAAGACAAGTAGGTCTATTACAAATTATGGCTCAAATAGGTAGTTGGATCCCAGCAAAGTCAGGTACTTTAGGAATCGCGGATCAACTTTTTACACGGGTTGGAGCAGTTGATGATTTAGCTTCAGGTCAATCCACTTTCATGGTTGAAATGATTGAAACAGCTTTTATTCTTAATAAAGCTACTGAAAAATCATTAGTTTTGTTAGATGAAATTGGACGAGGAACTTCTACTTTTGATGGATTGTCTATTGCCTGGTCCGTTAGCGAGTTTTTAGCAAAAAAAATAAAAAGTCGGTCAATATTTGCAACTCATTATCATGAACTGAATCAAATTAGTGAGTATATTGATAATGTAGAAAACTACCAAGTTCTAGTCCAAAATAAAGATAACATACTCTCTTTTCTTCACAAAGTTGAGAAAGGAGGGGCAAATAAAAGTTATGGAATAGAAGCAGCTCGCCTTGCAGGAGTACCCATAGAGGTAGTCAATAATGCAAAGTTAATATTAAATAATCTTGAAAAAAATAGTCCCAACACTATTAAAGTAAAAGAACCGATTAAAGACTAAAAATAAAATCGAATTACTCTTTTAATTTAATTATCAGCAACTCTCAACAACGCATTTGTCGCCGCCGCCGCTAAAGATGCTCCTCCTTTGGAGCCCTCCAATATAATAAATGGACAATCACTATTTAATAATCGGTTTTTACTTTCAGAAACCCCAATAAATCCTACTGGCATTCCTATAATCAAACTAGGTATTTTACAACCTGCATCAACAAGATCTAATAAAGACATTAAAGCAGTTGGCGAACTCCCAATTACAACTAATGGAGGGTTTAAGAATTTATCATTCGCCTCAAAATCTAACCATATATTTCTCATGGCAACTGCACTTTTCGTTGTCAAAGTTGCATCAATCGAATCAGGAGCCATAGATAAAATACATTGGATATCTGGATTTAATGTTCTTTTAGCCATTGGATTTATACCTGCTTTTGCCATATAAGTATCAGTAAAAATCTTTGCACCAGTTTGCAATGCATTTATAGCAGCATCACAAGCACCAGAACTAAACCTAAGGCATGAATGCAAACTAAAATCACCACTAGAATGAATAATACGTTCTAAAATTGTTTGCTGAGTCTGATCAAGCCCTGTGAATCCTAGTTGAGATCTAATATATTTAACACTTTCTAGAAAAATTGGATGTTCTGGAGTTTTCACTGTTAAATTTCTTTGGCTAATTTAAGATCAGACCCTTATAACAACATATCTCTCAGTCATGCCAATACATTTAATATGGGGAGATGATTATGAAGCCAGTCAAAGGGAAATAGAAGAAATCATTAAAACATTTATCGACCCAGTATGGAAAAGTTTTAACCATAGTCAAATTGATGGGAATGATCCGAAGCAGAATTTCAGAGCACTTGAAGAAGTTCAAAGTGCTCCGTTAGGTAATGGAGGAAGAGTTGTACTAGTTAGAAGAAGCCCCTTTTGCAATGGTTGTTCTGTCGAGCTTGCCAATAAACTAGAACAAGCCATAAAGTTAATTCCTGATAATACACATCTAATTTTAAACAATTCCAATAAGCCGGATAAAAGACTTAAAACTACTAAACTAATACAGAAAACTATTCAATCGAATAACTTATCTAAAGAAATAAGTTTTAATCTTCCACAGCCCTGGGATATTAATGGACAACGTAAATTAGTCAAAAGTATTTCAGATAGATTAAATTTAGAAATTAATCTTGAAACAATTGATCTCATTATTGAAAGTATAGGAAATGATAGCTCTTTAATTAACACGGAACTTCAAAAACTTGAATTGCTATTAGAATCAGAAAATGGGAAATCGAACTCCAGTAAACCCAAGAAAATTTCAATAGAGCTAGTCAAAAAACAAATTCAGAATAATTCAACAAATGCACTTGAAATTGCCAATTATTTACTCAAAGGAGAGAGAGATATTGCTCTGTGTAAAATTAAAACCTTGCTTGAAAATGGAGAACCAGCTCTAAGATTAATTTCAACGTTAACAGGTCAATCAAGAGGATGGATTTGGGTCAATCTATTAGATTCGAAAGGAGATCAGGACTTCAAAGAAATTGCCAAACTTGCTGGTATTGCTAATCCAAAACGAATTTTTGTAATCCGTAAACAAATCGAAGGTAAATCATTGAAAACTTTGGTGAATTTGATGAAAAAACTATTGCAAATCGAAGCATCAATAAAATTAGGAAACAATCCAATCAACTCTTTTAAAGATAATCTGCTAATAGATAGTAAAATTCAACCTGATAACTCAAATAATCAATAAATCAACGAGAGTTCAATGTCTTTGCTGGTTCAAAAATTTGGCGGCACATCTCTTGGAAGCATTGAGCGCATTAAAGCAGTTGCGCAAAAAATCAAATCAAGCAAAGAGAAAGGAAATGATCTTGTAATTGTTGTATCGGCAATGGGACATACAACTGATGAGTTGACCAAATTAGCATCAGAAATAACTATTCATCCGCCTCATCGCGAAATGGATATGCTGCTATCAACTGGAGAACAGATTTCAATATCTTTATTATCTATGGCCCTAAATGAAGTTGGCATACAAACAATGTCATTAACTGGCACTCAAGCTGGAATTATTACCGAATCAGCCCATGGGCGAGCAAGAATACTGGAGATAAGAGCAGAAAGAATCTTAAATCTCTTAGATCAAGGCAAAACTTTGATAATTGCGGGATTCCAAGGAACCAGTCTTGGCATAGGAGGTATTCCTGAAATCACGACATTAGGGAGGGGAGGATCAGATACGTCGGCAGTAGCTTTAGCAGCAGCTCTTGAAGCTGAGAAATGTGAAATTTATACTGATGTGCCTGGGGTTTTAACAACTGATCCACGAATTGTTAAAAATGCGCAATTAATGAAAACGATTAGTTGTGATGAAATGTTAGAACTGGCAAGCCTTGGAGCTGCTGTTTTGCACCCTCGAGCAGTTGAAATTGCAAGAAATTTCGGCGTAACTCTTGTGGTGAAATCAAGTTGGGAAGAAAATCATGATGGCACAACACTAACCAGCAATAAAAATCTTGGGGTTTTTAAAGGTGGCATAGAACATCGAAGTCCTGTCGATGGTTTAGAACTAATAGAACATCAAGCAGTAATTGCTTTATCAAATATCCCAGATCGACCAGGTATAGCCGCTGATCTATTTGAAGCCTTATCTGAAGGAGGAGTAAATGTAGATCTTATTATTCAAGCAACACATCAAATTAATAAAAACGACATTACATTTACTGTAAATGAAGAGGAATTAGAAAATGCAACCATTCAGTGTAAGGAATTACTTAATTCTATTGGAGGCGAAATATCTACCAAAACAGATCTAACTAAAATTAGTATCTATGGGGCTGGGATAATGGGAAGACCAGGTATAGCTTCATCTTTATTTCAAACACTTTCTGACTCTGGCATTAATATACGTTTAATAGCGACAAGTGAAGTCAAGGTAAGTTGTGTTATCGATGCAGAATCAGGGAAAAAAGCATTACGAAATGTAGGTGAATTTTTCAAGCTGAATGATAAGCAAATTACTCTTAATCCTAATATTAAAAACAATCACGAACCAGAAGTGAGAGGAATAGCATTAGATAAAGATCAAATCCAAGTTAGTGTAAAAAATGTTCCAGATAAACCAGGAACTGCTTCAACGATATGTTCTACATTAGCTGAAAAAAATATCAGCCTAGATACAATAGTTCAATCTGAAAGAAAGCATGGTGACAAAACTAAGGATATTAGTTTCACATTAAAGAAAAATGATAGAAGAGATGCTAAATATGCTCTAGAAGAACTGATATCAAATTGGAAAGGTTCAAAACTGGAAGAAGGTAATGCCATAGTACGAATTAGTGCCGTAGGGTCTGGAATGCCTTTCACTAAAGGGACAGCCGGTAAAATATTCAGAGCACTAGCAAATCAGAAAATCAATATTGAAATGATCGCCACTAGTGAAATAAGAACTACTTGTATTATCTCAGAAAAATATGGTGAAAAAGCATTAAATGAAATTCATTCTTGCTTTAAATTAGGAAGTAATGATAGCTAGAGTTATACTATTTACCTACTAATCTATGCCTGAGTTTTTTTATTCGATCTCTAAGAATTGCCGCTTTTTCAAAATCTAAATCTTTAGCCGTTGATTTCATTTTAAATTCCAATTTTTCAATTAATTCAGGAAGAGAATCTAAAGACAATCCTGCATCAGAGTCTTTAGAACTATGATCAATTAATTTATCTGCAATATCAACAAAATCATCTGAATTACCATCTTGATTTAATCTTCTAGAAAGTTCTAAGAATGAAAGAATTGAATTATTTACTTTTTTGCCAGCTGGTTTAGGAGTTATACAATTTTCAATATTATAAATCTCTTGTATTTCACGACGTCTTTCAGTCTCACTTATTGCCTTTGCCATAGAATCAGTCATTTTATCAGCATACAGTAAAGCCAAACCTTCCACATGCCTTGCAGCCCGACCGATTGTTTGTATCAAAGATCTTTCAGCTCTTAAAAATCCTTCTTTATCAGCATCAAGTATTACTACAAGAGAAACTTCAGGTAAATCCAATCCTTCTCTTAATAAATTAACTCCAACTAAAACATCATATTCTCCGAGTCGTAAATCTTGAACAATCTCAATTCTCTCTATAGAATGAATCTCAGAATGTAGATAACGGACCCTTATTTTATTTTCAGATAAGTAATCTGTTAGGTCTTCAGCCATTCTTTTTGTGAGAGTGGTAACAAGTATTCTTTGATTTTTCAATGCCCGTTTTCTTATCTCGAACAATAAATCTTCAACCTGTCCATTTGTTGGACGTACTTCAATAAGAGGGTCTAAAACACCAGTTGGTCTAATAACTTGTTCAACAATATTTCCTGAACTTTGAGATAATTCCCAATCACCAGGAGTCGCACTTATAAAAACGGTTTGTTTTGCTTTGTTCCAAAATTCTATATCTTTTAAAGGGCGATTATCTGCAGCACTTGGCAATCTGAATCCATGTTCAATTAAGACTTTTTTCCTGGATTGATCGCCATTATACATTGCTCTTAATTGAGGGCAAGTAACATGACTTTCATCAATAAGTAATAACCAATCATTAGGAAAATAATCAATTAAACATTCTGGAGCAGAGCCTGGATCTCTTCCAGATAGATGACGAGCATAATTTTCAACTCCATTGCAATATCCAACTTCCCTTAACATTTCTAAGTCGTATATTGTCCTTTGCTCTAATCTTTGAGCTTCGAGAAGTTTGCCTTCTTGATTAAGAAATTCTAATCTATCTTTTAATTCTTTTTGTATTGCTTTTATAGCAGCATTAAGACGATCTTTTGGAGTTACAAAATGTTTTGCCGGATATATATTAATTGAATCTAGTTTATTTAATATTTCTCCAGTAGTTGGATCGACATAAGTAATACTTTCAATTTCATCACCAAATAATTCAATTCTAACTAATCTATCCTCATAAGCCGGACCTATTTCTAAAACATCTCCTCTAACTCTAAATCTACCTCTACTTATTTCTATATCATTGCGAGTGTATTGATTTGATACTAACGATCTAAGACAAGACCTCAAATCAATACTTTGACCAACTTGAAACTTTAGAGAAGCCTTTAAATATTCACTTGGGATTCCAAGGCCATAAATACAACTAATGGAGGCAACAACTATGACATCATCTCTCTCGAATAAAGATCTAGTTGCCGAGTGGCGTAACATATCAATTTCTTCATTAATTGACGATGTCTTTGCTATGTAAGTATCACTTACTGGCACATAAGCTTCTGGCTGATAATAATCATAATAAGAAATAAAATATTCAACAGCATTATCAGGAAAAAATTCCCGTAATTCATTACATAATTGAGCAGCAAGAGTTTTATTATGAGCTAAAACCAATGCTGGTCTGCCAGTTTGAGCTATTAAATTAGCTATCGTAAAAGTCTTGCCTGTGCCAGTTGCACCTAATAGAGTTTGAAATTTTTCTCCATGATTTACTCCTGATACGAGCCCTTTAATAGCTGCAGGTTGATCACCTTTGGGAACATAAGGAGCTTGAAGTTTATATTCAGACATATTCTTATTTATGGCTCAAAAACGACAACTGTATTAATTTCATATTCTTCAAATTCTGATCAAAGAAGGGTTTTCAATTACGTTATAAAAATCATTGATTAATAGTGGAAACCAAGTGAAAAGAATCTAAAGCTTGACGAAGATTTTTGACAGTAGCAATCATAGCTAATTCGGTATTCAATTTATTAACGGCTGAACCAATACCAACCCCATTAGCTCCAACTGATATAGCCATTGGGACAGTAACTTCAGAAAGCCCAGAAGCACAAATCACAGGGGCATCGTAATTACTCTCCCTTAAAGCAGCGGCGATAGAGAAAGTTCCAGCCAAAGTAGGTGATGCTTTTTCTATTAAACCTAAAGTGCCAGGACTTATTGGGTGAGAACTCGCCCCTCCCTCTGTTTGAATTAGGTCAACCCCTTCCTTAACAAGATCTAAAGCTAATTGAGCTTGATTATCTAAAGGCAAAATATGGGGAACCGTAACTGACAAAACAACTTCAGGCAAAAGTCGACGAGATTCAACAGCTAATGAGAGCACCTCATTAGCTGAAAAGAAACGCCCATCTGGATAAAAAGAATCAAAATTTCCAATCTCAATAATTGATGCTCCTGCTTTAACAGCTTGAGGAAAAAGTTTTGGCTCCACTGAACTTACGCATATAGGAATATTCGAAGCCTCCAAAGCTAGCTCCACTAATTTTGGTTCACAAGCAATGTCCAATAAATTCGCACCTCCAAGACCTGCAGCTTTGGAAACTCGAAATACTGATTCTGGATTAAAATTATTTAATCCAGAGATTACTTTCAATAAAGATCTATTTTGAATACTCTTTTGAAGTGAAACTGGCAAAGACTTCAAACGTGTCATAAAAACAGCAACTATTAATCTGATTGTGACACTGACTCAGCAAAAGAACTAAAAAAATGCCCATAGAGCTCTGAAAACAAAGCAAATGTCACAATCTGAGCAAAATGTCAGGTCTTGGAGCAAATGGCATATGCGTTTGCACAAAAGGCTGAAGCAGCACAAATCTCTACTTCCAAGCAACTCAACCCTTCTTTTAGCAATATCTGGTGGGCAAGATTCCATGGCCCTTCTTAAATTAATTAATGATTTAAAAAGGCTGTATAAATGGCAAATCGAAGTCTGGCATGGAGATCATCAATGGCATCCTAAATCTAAGAAAATAGAAGAAGAACTAAAACTTTGGTGTCTTAAAATGCAAATATCATTTCATTCTAATAAAGCAATTAAACAAGAAGTAGCAAATGAAGAGAAAGCAAGAGAGTGGAGATATAAAAAACTAATAATGAAAGCTAAATTATTGTCATCAAAAAATATAAATTTTCCTTGTCAAAGAATATTAACTGGGCATACAGCTACTGATCGTGCAGAAACAATCATTATGAACTTGGCTAGAGGTGCTGATTTGATTGGCCTGAGTACCCTTAAAGAACAAAGAAATTTAGATGATAATTTAGAATTAGCAAGGCCTCTTTTGATCTTCAATAGAGACGAAACTCTCGAAATTTGCCAAGAGTTTGCATTACCCATTTGGGTTGATCCTTCTAATGAAAATATGAATTTAACAAGAAATATAATTAGAAAAGAAATTTTACCAACTTTAAATTCAATCTATAAAGGGGCAGATTCAAGAATAGCCTCTGTAGCTAAAAGACTTGAAAGTTATAGCGAAGACCAACAATTACTCGCACAAATTGCAATAAAATTCTGCCAAGAAGGTCAGATCACTTCTCTATCAAGAAAAAAAATTCTCGATTTCCCAAACTCAATTAGAAAAATAATACTAACTAAATGGTTAAAAATATTAGGAGTAACACGAGTAAACACTTTGCAAATCGAGGAAATAGATGCCAAAATATCTCCTAAGAAGCCACCTGGAAAGATCCATCTTCATGGAAAGTTTATCTTAAGCTGGAACAAAGAAAGTATTTATATATCAAAGAAAACTAATCAGCAAAAGTAATGTTATTCAGCTAATTGCTGATCTACGACGTCTTGTTCTTCCAGCTGGCATTTCATCGGAATTTGATTCGATATTTGTTTTTTGTTCTGTTGCCGAAACTGTCTCTTTAGTAGTTGTGGGTGCATTAGTAACTTTAGGAGTTGTATCAGCAGTTTTCTTAACTACTTGTCGAGGATCTGGTTGTTGATCAAGTTGTGGTTTATATGCACGAGTACCACCAGGAGCAGGTTGAACAAGGCAAAGAATTAAAGGTTCAGCTTGAACCTCCCTTCTAAGTCTTCGAGATAATCCTGCTTCTACTTCTCTTTGCAAACCAATCCAATCAACTTCAACTGACTTACCTCCTGTCTTAAGGACAAGTTGTTTCCACCTGTTTTCTAAGACCCAATTGATTTCTCTTTCAGTCCAATTGACCATTGTTTTAGCATCAACATTAGTAATCACTCCACGAAGATTCACCCTAGGTGGTGCAACCATCACACCATCAGTACTAATAGGAGTAAGAACAGTGATAACTCCATCATCAGCAAGTTGCTGACGTTCTTTTAAGACTCGAGTATCAACAACTCCTGTTCTTGAAGAATCAAGTAATTCTACGCCTGATTTAACAGGAGAACCTTGAACTAGAGATTCAGGTCTTAATTCAGCAACATCCCCATTTTCCATGACCAATACATTTTCTGGATGAACTCCCATTGATACAGCAGTTTTTCCATGAAGAACTTGCATTCTGTACTCTCCATGCACAGGAATAAAGTATTTAGGTCTAGTTAATCCAAGCATCCATTTTTGATCTTCTTGACAACCATGTCCCGACACATGAATACCCTTATCTTTCCCATAAATAACTTTTGCACCAAGTTTAATTAATTTATCAATCGTATGCATAACGGAAATAGTATTTCCAGGGATAGGACTAGCAGAAAAAATAACCGTATCACTAGTCTTCAACTGAACATGTTGATGTTCACCTCTAGCAATACGACTCAAAGCTGCCATTGACTCACCCTGACTACCGGTCATCAATAAAAAAGTCTCCCGGTCAGGCAAATCCCTAATCTGTTTGATTGGGAAAAATAAATCATCAGGGAAACGCATATATCCAAGCTCTCTTGCTTTACCAACAACATTCAGCATTGAACGGCCAAGCAAACCGACTTTTCTACCATTTTTCATGGCTAATTCTAAAAGCATCGCTACCCGATGAGTAGAACTAGCAAATGTAGTAACCATTACTCTGCCCTCAGCAGTAGCAATATATCTATCTAAATTTGGAAAAACAGAATACTCAGAAGGTGTGAATCCTGAAACCTCAGAATTGGTTGAGTCAGACAAAAGACATAAAACACCTTTATCTCCATAGTGAGCCATTCTGGCTAAATCAGCTGGTTGTCCATCAGGTGGAGTATGGTCAAACTTAAAATCGCCAGTAAAAAATACAACCCCTACTGGTGTAGTAACAGCAAAGCAATAACTATCTGAAATTGAATGTGTATTCCTTACAAATTCAACAGAAAAATGTTTACCTACTTTTACAACTTCTCTAGGTCCACAAACTTGAATTGTTGTTCGATCTGCAACTCCTGCTTCTTCCATTTTCCCTCTAAGCATAGACATAGCCAAAGGAGGGCCATATATAATAGGAATATTAAATTTCTTTAAATGATGAGATATTCCTCCAATATGATCTTCATGACCATGAGTAACTACCATTCCCCTTATTCGACTTTGATTTTCTTTTAAATAAGTCGTATCTGGCATAACGACATTGACGCCATGCATCCCATCAGTTGGAAATGCCAGACCAGCGTCAATGATCATAATGTCGTCACCATATTCAAAAACACAAGTATTTTTTCCAATTTCTCCAAGGCCGCCTAAAGGAATAATCCTCAAACAAGGAGATTTTGATTGATG
>QCIR01000017.1 GCA_003216575.1 Prochlorococcus sp. AG-402-M23 | reverse complement strand
TGCATTAGCTGCAACAGGAGCCATTAGGCCCAGAGCTGCTGGAGCTACTAATAAACGTTGAAAAAGCTTCATTGTGTCCTCACACATTAAAGAAGTTATGTCAAATTTAACTATCTCAATAGGAGGTTAAAAGTAGCTTATGTTACACCTTTTGAGTTGGCCTAGACCCGACTATTCCTTTGAAAGTCACTGCGACAAAAGACTTTGGGGTTTTTGAGCTATGATTATATCTATAATCAATTTACTGAAAACTGAATTTTCAAATAATCTCTTTTGAGTGAAAACCTATCATCCATAAAAGGCTTAGATGCCAGAAAAGCTGCTTGGGAGGTTATCCAAGCAGTAGGTGGAGGTGCATTCGCAGATGTTGCTTTAGAAAGAATTTTTAATCTTTATTCTTTTAAGTCGATAGATAAAGCCTTGATAACTGAGCTTTCTTATGGAGCAATTCGCCAAAGATATTTTTTAGATTGTTGGATTGATCATTTAGGGAAAGTACCCGCTAAAAAACAACCTCCTTTATTGAGATGGTTATTACATCTTGGGCTTTATCAAATTTTGAAAATGAAGCGGATTCCTGCTGCTGCTGCAATCAACACAACTGTCGAGCTTGCGAAAACCCATAATTTAAAAAAGCTTGCTCCTGTTGTTAATGGGATTTTGCGATCTGCTCTTAGAAGCAAAGAGAAAGGTCTTCTGCTACCTAAATCAAATAATCCGAGTTTGGAATTGGCAAAAAACGAGTCTCTTCCTATTTGGTTGGCAGAGGAATTGATTGCTTGGAAGGGAGTCGAACATGCTAAGCAGATTGCTAAAGCATTTAACAGTGTTAGTCCTATTGATATAAGAGTGAATAAATTGCGTGCAGATTTAAAAGATGTAAAAGAACTTTTTGATTCCTGTGGTATTCAAAATCAAGTAATCCCAAACTGTCCTTTCGGATTGGAAGTACGAGCTGGTTTAGGTGAACCTAGGAAATGGCCTGGTTATGAAGAAGGTAAATGGAGTGTCCAAGATAGATCTTCACAGCTAATTGCCCCATCATTGGGTCCTTTGCCTGGAGAAAACATCCTTGATGCTTGTGCTGCACCAGGTGGTAAATCAACACATATTGCTGAATTAATGAATAATGAGGGCAAGATTTGGTCGGTTGATCGATCATCGAGAAGATCTAAAAAAATCTTCTCTAACTCAGAGAGGTTAGGGACTAACTGTTTGCAACTATTAGTCGCAGATTCCAATGAATTATTAGTTAAACATCCAGAATGGAAAAAATTTTTTGATCGAATATTAATAGATGCACCATGTTCAGGATTGGGTACTCTTGCTCGCCACCCTGATGCAAGATGGAGGATGAATAATGATAATATCCAGCAGCTTGTTTTACTTCAAAGTCAGCTACTCAATTCGTTGGCCCCTTTATTGAAAAATGGAGGCACACTGGTCTATTCCACTTGTACAATTAATCCTGAAGAAAATTTTAATCAGATAAAAAATTTTCTTCAATTAAAGTCCGATTTTTTATTGGAATATGAAAAACAGATATGGCCTGGTGAGGAAGGTAATGGAGATGGTTTTTATATTGCTGTTTTAAATAAATTAAAAATCAATCAAAGATAGGGTGTGAACCCTTTTTTTTATAGTTATGATTCTATTTTTAGAATTAAGAAATAATTTTATAAACTAATTAATGAACTATGTCCTATCGCTATTGCAGTCACAAGCATCCCTAAAATTAGAAATGGTTGTGCACTGGCTTGGTATTTAACATCAAATTTTAATGGATCACGTAATAGCCATATGTCTTGAAATGTGATTTGAGGAATTATTAGCAAAACAAGAATGACAGATGCAAAATGTTGTCCTATCGCTATTAAAACTACTACCATCGCCAGTTGAAAGATATCTATCATTCCTGCGCTGATACGACTTGCATTTTTAATACCAAAAACAACAGGAAGTGATTCAAGACCAAGGCTTTTATCCCCTTCCACGCTTTTAAAATCATTTATCACGGCAATTCCTAAGCCTGACAAGCTATAGGCAAGAGTAAGCAGAGCAGTTGTCCACGTTAAATGTCCAAATAGAGCCTGTCCAGCCCACCAGGGAAGAGCTATATAGCTTGCACCAAGTGCATAATTACCAAGCCAACCATTTTGTTTAAGTTTTAAAGGTGGTGCTGAGTAAATAAAACTTACAAATGAACCTCCCAAAGCCAAAAGAAGGACGGAAGGAATTGTGTGTTGTGCCCACAAATCTAATAAATAAGCAACTCCAAGACCGGTAATTAATAAAAGCCAAATTTGACATTTTACTTGGAAAAGTGAAATTGCTCCTGAAGGTATTGGTCTATTTGGTTCATTTATTGCATCAATTTCTCTGTCAAAGTAATCATTTATTGTTTGGGTATATCCAGTTAAGAGTGGCCCGCTCATAAACATGCAACTTATCGAAGCAAGAATGTTGCTTAATTCCCAGTGATAATTACCACTGGCAGCTGCTCCACATATGACTCCCCATAACAAAGGAATCCATGTGATGGGCTTCATTAATTGCAAACGAAGCTTCCAAATGTTTGTTGTTTCAGAACCTCCTTTTATCCCAAGGAGTTGCCTAGCATCGCTCACTTTGTAATCTCAGGGTTAAGAAACTTCATCTTCGAAGAACCAATGTTTTCTTCCATCATTCATTTTAATCACCACACCAATGCCACCAATACCATCAGTCATCTTGTAATCGATTACAGTGCCTCTTGGATCCTCAGATAGTTGGTTGACCAAATAAGAAGGTATGCGATCTCTTACACGTTCAATATTGATCTTAATTTTTGAACCTATCCTTGCAAGGGAGGTTGGCTTAGCCATGGCATCAAAATGCTTAAGTTTGGGCAACCATAACAGTTCCCCTGTTTAAAAATCATGGTTGCTTTAAGATTGATCCCTTGTCTTGATGTTTCTAATGGACGAGTAGTAAAGGGCGTTAACTTTGTTGGATTGCGTGATGCAGGAGATCCAGTTGAGCTTGGATGTAGATACAGCAAGGCTGGAGCTGATGAATTGGTCTTCCTAGATATAACAGCCACTCACCAGAAAAGATCAACTTTGGTTGATATGGTTAGACGAACATCCGAGGCAGTAACCATTCCTTTTACTGTTGGAGGTGGGATAAGTTCCATTAATGGAATAAATGAATTATTACGAGCAGGAGCTGACAAAGTAAGTTTAAATTCGAGTGCTGTTAAAGCCCCTTCGTTGATTTCTGAAGCGGCTAATTGTTTTGGATCTCAATGTATTGTGGTCGCAATAGATGCAAAAAAGAACAAAAATATTCCTAATAAATGGGACGTTTATGTGAGTGGTGGACGTAATAATACCGGTTTAGATGCGATTGAATGGTCAGAAAAAGTATTTGAGCTAGGAGCAGGAGAAATCCTATTAACTTCCATGGACGGTGACGGAACTCAAAATGGGTATGACATAGAACTGACTAAATCTATTTCTGAAAAGGTTCCAATTCCTGTAATAGCTTCAGGAGGAGCTGGTTGCTTGAGACATATTAAAGAGGCTTTTACTCTTGGGAAATCTTCAGCTGCTCTCTTGGCATCCCTTTTGCATGATGGACAATTAACTATAAGTGAAATAAAAGAATATTTAATTAAGGAAAATTTACCAATCAGACCAATTGAATGATTAATATTTGCACAAAAAAATGTAAAATAAATCTCTTCTCATTAAGCTTTTTATACAAGTAAATAATTTCTTAGATTTATATGAAGACTGGTAATACTAAAGCTATAGAGGAAATGTTTAATTCAATTTCTTCAAAATATGATTTTTTTAATGATATATTTAGCTTCGGATTGCATAGGTTTTGGAAAAGTCGCTTGTTGGATATTCTCAATCCAATTTTAGGAGAAAAATGGATTGACATTTGTTGTGGAACAGGAGATATGTCAATACTTTTGGCTAGATATATGAAGAGTTCAGAAAATATTATCGGGATAGATTCAGCTTCTCAATCATTATTAGTTGCGAGAGAAAGATCTAAGCAAAAGTATTCTTCAATTGAATGGATAAATGGTGACGCTCTGGAGACAAATTTAACATCACGTCAATTTGATGGACTTTTAATGGCCTATGGATTAAGGAATCTTTCAAGCCCTTATGCAGGGCTTAGAGAGGCTTTAAGAATTTTGAAACCAGGAGGAAGAGCTGGGATTTTAGATTTTAGATCTTTTGAGGGACCTTCTATTCAAGGGCTATTTCAAAAAATTTATCTAAATTTTTATGTTGTTCCAATTGCATCTCTTTTTGGATTCGGAAAAGAATATTCATATATAAAAAAAAGCTTACTTAACTTTCCTTCAGGTGAAAAGCAAATTCATTTGGCACTTTCTGCGGGCTTCAAAAAAGCAAAATACCAAACATTAGCAATGGGGCAGATGGGGATTTTATTACTTGAGGCCTAAATCAAATTCGTTTAATCTATTTTCAATTCTTTTCTTCGACAAAAACTACACTTGCCCCATAATTTAATTTCTCCGATGGGAGAAGGCACTTCGCAGAAAGGACAATTTGTGATTCCATTCTTATCAGTTCTGCTTGGGTGCTTTTCCCAAATTTCTTTTTCACTTTCTCTAGTAACTAAATCATTGGGATAATGTTGTCTAATACGAATATCTTTTATTTGATATCCATATGATTTTAAAGACTCAATTAATTCTAAACGGTTGTATTGGAGTGCCTGTCTCCACTGCGGATGACTTGCTCCAATCGTTAAAACTTTATTTTGAATGTTAAGTGGTGTGCAATTCAATGCAAGTTGCTCCCCAGCTATTTCTACCCAATCTTGAATCAGGCCTCCGACATTGCCTTTCCATGAAGACTTGATTTCTTCCAAGCATCTATAAATTGACTGCTCTCTTTTTGCTTTTGATTTATGCTTTATGTCTTCTAAAATCAATTTTAATTAGACACTATTGGTGAGTTAATGCTTAAATCTAGCTAATATTTTTTAGATTGCATAAAAGATCCTAATGGGATTATTAGATAGGTTAAGTCGCTTGATAAGGGCAAATCTTAATGCTTTTGTCAGTGAGGCAGAAGATCCAATAAAAATACTTGATCAGTCTGTTTCTGATATGCAAGAAGACTTGGTGAAGCTTCGTCAAGCTGTCTCTATGGCTATTGCAAGTCAAAAAAGACTAGAGAATCAGGCAAATCAAGCAAAAGAGCAAATAAAAATTTGGTTCACCAGAGCTGAATTGGCCTTGAAAAAGGGAGACGATGATCTGGCTAGAGAAGCATTAAGTAGAAAAAAAACTTTTCAAGAAACTTATGAATCTTTATCGACTCAATTTCAAACACAAAATGGTCAAGTTGAAAAACTAAAGAAAAGCCTTTTGTTATTAGAGAGAAAGATTGCCGAGGCTCGAACTAAAAAAGACATGCTCAAAGCAAGAGCTCAGGCAGCCAAAGCTCAGCAACAAATTCAAAGTGCAGTTGGTGATTTAGGGAGCAAGTCCGCCTTGGCTGCTTTTGAAAGAATGGAAGATAAAGTAGAGGCATTGGAAGCTTCTGGGCAAGCAGCATTAGAGTTGGCTGGAGAAGATCTAGAAAGTAAGTTCGTAGCATTAGAAGGAGATGATGATATAGATAAAGAATTAGAGACATTGAGGACTCAATTGAAATCAGGAGTTGAGGCAATAGCTTTGCCTCCTTGTGATATAGATGTCAATGAAGTAAAGACAGTAGAAATCCAAGAAGTTGAAGTTGAATTAGAGGAGATGAAAAAGTCAATGGACAATTCTTGAGTTTTTAAGAACACATAATGTTTGAAATATGAATAATCAAAAATTCGATAGAGGGGTCGGATTGATCTATAGATATCACAAATTAAATCATTCCTCTCAAAGGACTTGGAAATTAATGCTGAAATCTATTTGTGCTAGTACAGAAATAGAGCTATCAAATTGGATTGCAGAGAAACCAGTAAAAAAAAATCAGCCAATAGCTATATTTTCTTCTTGCCAGAAATTTGGTCAAGGTCAAGCTGGTCGAATTTGGCATGCTCCAAAAGGAGGGGTTTGGGTTAGTGCGGCTATCAAGAAAGAAGGTAATTGTGAAGGTGATTCTCAGCTTTACGGGCTAGCGGTTGCATTGGCTTTGGTTGAAAGAATTGAACGTATAGGAGTTAAGGTCAAAATAAAATGGCCAAATGATCTAGTGGTTGATGGTCAAAAATTAGCCGGAATCTTGCCTAGATTATTTTTTAGAGGAGGAAAACTTAGATTATTGAGAGTTGGAGTAGGTTTAAACGTTTTTAATAATGTTCCTAAAGAGGGGATTTCACTAAAACAAATTATTGGAGATAAAGGCATGAATATAAATTTTTGGTCATCAGAAGTTCTACTTGCAATAGAAAGATCTTTAGATCTATTAGATAATAAAAATTTTCTGTGCAGTCAGGTTGATCAAAGATTGTGGTCAAGGAAATATGTTGATAAAGAAACTGGATTTAAATGGGATATCAAATGTATAGACTCAAGCGGAAGATTGATTATTTTTAAAGAAGATAAAGTGAGAGCTTTATCTTCTTACAATGATTGACTGAGTGAATTAAGAGTAATTTCTGTTACTTTGCCATCTCTAAACCTTGCTATTTTTTTTGCTCTTTGTGCAACATTGTCCTCATGAGTAACTAAGACAATTGTTATTCCTTGACTATGAAGTTGGTCAAAAAGATTTAAAACATCTTCAGTAGTTTTTGAATCAAGAGCACCCGTTGGTTCGTCTGCTAATAACAGAGATGGCTGATTGATTATTGCTCTTGCTATTGCAACTCTTTGTTGTTGCCCTCCAGACAATTGATTAGGCAGATTGGTCATCCTGTTCCCTAGCCCTACGCGTTTAAGAGCCTCTTCAGCTCGCTTTTCCCTTTCTAAAGAGGGTACGCACGCATAAATCATTGGGAGCATTACATTCTCAAGTGCTGAAACTTCTTGAAGTAAATGAAATTGTTGAAAAACAAAACCAAGTTCTTTGTTCCTAATATCTGCTAAAGAGTCATCATCTAGCTTCTCTACGGCAGTTCCATTTAATTCATAAGTCCCATTAGTAGGACGATCAAGGCATCCAAGTATATTCATTGCAGTACTTTTACCAGATCCACTTGCACCCATCACGGCAAGGTAATCGCCCTTGAAAACCTCAAGGTTTAGTTCGTCAAGAGCTTTAACTTGTACTGAGCCTTCCCCATAAAATTTATTTACATTCTTTAAGCGAGCTACAGATTCTTTCACTGATTTTAATTGGTTAGCCAATTGAACTTTTACTTGCAAGAGTAATGGCTTCACGAAGTAATGGAGTTCCGTTTACCGCACTATCGGCAAAGTCAAAGAGAGGGTTTGAAATTATTCCACCTATAGCAGTCACGAGAACACAAAAAATTAAAGCCACTTTGAGAGATGACATCCCTGGAATTGACCATTCTATGGATGGATATGTTTTTACAACATCTGAGGCCTCTTTTGGTTCCGTTACGACCATCATTTTTATAACAGATATGTAATAGTAAATTGAGATTACGGAAGTAACTAGACCAACACTTACTAATAAATATTGCCCATCTGCCCATCCAGCAAAAAATAAATAAATCTTCCCGAAGAATCCCAACATAGGTGGAATACCTCCCAAAGAAAGAAGGCATAAACTTAATCCCAATGTGATTAATGGATCTTTTTGGTAAAGTCCAGCATAATCTGAAATTTGATCACTCCCAGTTCTGATTGAGAAAAGGATTATGCAGGCAAAGGCACCCAGATTCATAAATAAATAAGCTGCCATATATAGAATCATCGCGGCAAAACCGTCTTCAGTTCCGCAAACTAATCCAATCATTACAAATCCAGCTTGTCCAATTGAGCTATATGCAAGCATCCTTTTCATTGATTTTTGAGCGAGCGCTACAACATTTCCCAGCGACATACTTAGAACAGCTAAGACAGTAAATAACAATTTCCATTGTGTGTCAAAAGCGCTAAAACATCCGACTAGTATCCTCATTGCAAGTGCAAAACCTGCTGCTTTTGACCCTACTGATAAAAAGGCAACCACTGGTGTAGGAGAACCTTCGTAAACATCTGGAGTCCATTGATGGAATGGGACCGCTGCAATTTTGAAAGCTACTGTAGATAATACGAAAACCAACGCTAATGCAGACAAAGGGGTGGGCGCATTTAATAGAGTTATTCCTATTTCTTTTAAATTTGTAGATCCACTTATGCCATAAAGCAATGATGCACCATAAAGAAATACAGCAGCTGCCGCTGAACCAACTAACAAATATTTCAAAGCGGCCTCTGAACTTCTTGAGTCTCTTTTGAGATATCCAGACAGAAGGTAGCTAGCAACGGAAAGTGTTTCTAAAGAAACAAAAACACTTACCAAATCAGTTGAACCACACAGAAGCATTGCTCCAAGAGTGGCAGCTAACAATATTGCTGCAAATTCACCAATAGGACTTCCATTCTTTTCCGCATATCTCCAACTAATTAAAAGGGAGATAAGAGTTGATAAAGCTATAACCCCTCTAAAAGCAATAGCAAGATTATCTGCAATAAATGCACCTAAGAAAGATTCTTGAATTTCTGCATCCCATTGCATATAGAGCAAAATCAAAGATGAACCAAGACCTGCATAACAAATAGGAGGAGACCATTTGGCTGAAATCTTTTCACCGGCCAAATCAACTAAAAGTGTTCCTAGCATTGCGATTAGGACTGCAGCCTCTGGTAGGACGGCTTTGGCATTTAAAGAGAGATTTAAAAGCTCTACAGGTGCATTTATGAATATTTGAAAAGAAAAAAGTTCTCCCATTTGTGTATTGTTTTTAAGCTTTATCTGATTTTATGACTCTAGCGAAGTTATGAAATATGCCTTTTTTATCATTTTGGGCTATGCATTTTACTATTCAGTACGTTAGATAAGAAGGAGGGAAATTGAGCTGATGCCCACTGACCATACTCTGGTAATTGTTGAAAGCCCCACAAAGGCAAAGACTATAAAAGGGTTTTTGCCTAAGGATTTTCAGGTCCTTGCGTCAATGGGGCATATAAGAGACTTGCCTAACAATGCCTCTGAGATCCCGGCAAAGCACAAAGGAGAAAAGTGGGCAAAGATTGGAGTTAATACAACTGCTGATTTTGATCCTTTGTACGTTGTCCCCAAAGACAAGAAAAAAATTGTCAAGGAATTAAAACAATCTTTAAAGGGTGCTAGTGAATTGTTGCTGGCGACTGATGAAGATAGAGAAGGGGAAAGTATAAGTTGGCATTTAATGAATGTGCTTGACCCGAAAATTCCTGTTAAGAGGATGGTCTTTCACGAGATAACTAAAGAAGCCATTTCAAAAGCTCTCTCGAAAACAAGAGAAATTGATATGGAATTAGTTCATGCTCAAGAGACAAGAAGGATTTTAGACAGATTAGTTGGGTATACGTTGTCTCCTCTTTTATGGAAAAAAGTCTCTTGGGGTTTGTCTGCAGGAAGAGTTCAATCAGTTGCAGTAAGATTGCTTGTTCTAAGAGAGAGAGCAAGGAGGTCTTTCAAAAGTGGAAGTTATTGGGATTTAAAAGCAAAACTAGAAAAAGAGGGTAGTGAATTTGACGTGAAAATGACCTCAATCGGTGGTCAGAGGATTGCTAGTGGTAGTGATTTTGATGAGTCAACGGGGTTATTGAAATCTGGCAGAAAGGTCAAATTACTTAAGGAAGAAGAAACAAAGAAACTTGCTAAGAAATTGACTACTGATGAATGGAAAGTTACTAATGTCGAAGAAAAACCGTCAATCCGTAAACCTGTTCCTCCTTTTACAACAAGCACATTGCAACAGGAAGCTAATCGAAAACTTCGATTGTCTGCACGAGAGACCATGAGATGTGCTCAGGGTTTATATGAAAGGGGTTTTATTACATATATGAGAACAGATTCTGTGCATCTTTCCGATCAGGCAGTAAAGGCCTCTCGTAAGTGTGTTGAATCAAAGTATGGGGTTGAATATTTGAGCGCTAAGCCACGCCAATTTTCTAATAAAACGAGAAATGCTCAAGAAGCACATGAAGCAATTCGTCCCTCTGGTGAGAACTTTAAAACACCGAAAGACTCAAACTTGCAAGGAAGAGACCTTGCTTTATACGAACTAATTTGGAAAAGAACTGTTGCTAGTCAAATGGCTGATGCTAGGTTGACAATGCTTAGTGTTGAATTACAAGCTTCGGATGTATCTTTCAGGGCAAGTGGTAAGAGAATAGATTTCCCTGGATTCTTTAGAGCTTATGTTGAAGGAACCGATGACCCTGATAGTGCACTTGAAGGACAAGAAGTGCTTTTACCTGATTTGGCAGTAGGAGATAATCCTATTGCTAGGAATGTCGAAGCAATGGGACATCAGACTCAACCGCCTGCTCGATATAGCGAAGCATCATTAGTTAAAACACTTGAGAAGGAAGGAATAGGTCGTCCATCAACATATGCAAGTATTATAGGAACAATCGTAGATCGAGGTTATTCAGTTCTAAATAACAATTCTTTGACTCCAAGCTTTACAGCATTTGCTGTTACGGCACTTCTTGAAGAACATTTCCCTGATCTTGTAGATACTAGTTTTACAGCTCGAATGGAATCTACACTTGATGAGATCTCAACAGGCAAAGTGAGTTGGCTCCCATACCTTAAAGGTTTTTATAAAGGTGATACTGGTCTAGAGAATCAAGTTCAACAAAGAGAAGGAGATATAGATGGAGGAGAGTTTCGAGCTGTTTCCCTGGAGGGACTTTCGTCTCTTGTTCGGTTAGGCAAATTTGGAACATATCTTGAATCAAAGCAACTTGGTGAAAATGGCAAACCAATAACAGCTACTCTCCCGCAGGAAATTACTCCCGCAGATTTGGACGAGGATATCGCAGAGATGATCTTAAAACAAAAAGCTGAGGGTCCTGAATCACTTGGAGTTGATCCTGACAGTGGTCAGAATTTATATCTCTTGAATGGTAGATATGGTCATTTTGTGCAAAGGGGATTAGTAGTCGAGTTGAAGGATCTTGGGATCCCAAAAGGTAAGAAAAAGTCAGGGAACCTTCGCTTGTTTAAAAGTAGTCAATACGGACTCTATTTGAAGCAGGATTCATCAAAGGTTCAGGTCTTGTTGCCGGAGAATATAAAAGAGGAAGAGATAGATGTTGAAAAGGCACTTGAATATCTAGATGATAAATCATTAAAAAAAGCTCCAAATCCAAAAAGGACTTCATTACCAAAGAATTTAAAACCTGAGAACTTGACTTTTGATGAGGCCCTTGGATTAATTCAATTACCACGTCTACTTGGAGAGCATCCAGAGGGAGGTAAAATTCAATCAAGTTTGGGTAGATTTGGTCCCTATGTGGTTTGGAGTAAAAATGATGGTGAGAAAGATTATCGCTCAATCAAGGGTGAAGATGACGTTCTTCAAGTAAGTCTAGAAAGAGCACTTGAGCTTTTATCTATTCCTAAACGAGGGAGAGGAGGAAGAACTGCTTTAAAGGAACTTGGTATCCCAGAAGGAGAAAAAGAAACTATCCAATTATTTAATGGTCCTTATGGTTTATATGTTAAACAAGGCAAAGTAAATGCTTCTCTACCAGATGGCAAAAGCGCTGAAGATATCTCTATTGATGAGGCCATTGAATTGTTGGCAGCTAAAAAATCAAGTAAAAAGACAACATCTAAGAAAAAAAAATCTACAAAAAAGACATTAAAATCAAAAAAGAAAGATTTGGATTTATCGTCATCAAAAAAAAGTAGTGCTCGAAAATCCCCTACTACAACTAAAACAGGACGTCTAAGAGCCAGTAAAGTCAGGGTAATTAAAACAAAATAAAACTTTGAATATTTCATTATTAGTTGAGAAAAATTTTATTAGATTATTTCTAATAGTTACACTTCTTCTACTTCAATCATGCTCAAATACTCTAATTGGTGAAAAGTTGGAAAATAGTTTTGATATTACTGACAATCCTGGGACTTCAGAAAAAACTAATAATAAGCCACAAAAACTTAATGAAAAAATAAAAATCAAATCAAGAAAAAAAGATGATATAAAAAAAAATGAAAATGATTTTTATAAAGTTAGCAAAGAAGATTTGATAACTAATAAAGATAGACTTAGTCAAAAATCTACTAAATCAATACAGAAGACAATTTTCAATCCACAACCATATAGAATTATCTTAAGATTATCAGGTGCAAATCCCTCTGCACCTGCTGAGACGGTTACTGAGGCTCTAAGAAAAGCAGGCGTCCAATTTGAGGTTGAAAAGATCGAACGTTTTGATTCGGGAGATTTTTTAAAGGAAACATCTATAAAAAGATAATAATTTTGAATTTATATAATAAAAATTTTTTAAAAAGCAGTTCTCTTTACAAGGCTCCTCTTAGTAAGAGAAATGCCTTGAAAATCGTAGAGTCCTCTTATTTGGCAGCTGCAACAGCTTTGATTTGGATAGCTCTGTATTATTTGCCGATTGGTGGAGCTATTTTTCGTCTTGCTTTACCATTGCCGCTGGCTCTTCTTTTGATTCGTAGAGGAGTTAAAACAGGTTCTGAGGGAGTGACAATATGTGTAATGTTGTTAACTGCTTTGATGGGTCCACTAAGAGGACCTTTAGTTCTTTTCCCGTATGGATTACTTTCTTTTTGGTTGGGATATAGTTGGCAAAAAGGATGGAATTGGTGGTTAAGTTGGAGTGTTGGAGTTTTAATCGGAACTATGGGTTTTTTAGTTAGGGTATTTGTTTTATCTATGTTGGTTGGTGAGAATTTGTGGGTTATTCTTACTCGTGCTGGAGCGGGATTGCTTGAAAAAGGAATAGATATTTTCAACCTTTCTTTTACCCCTGATATGGGACAAGTTCAAATGGTTGCACTTTTTCTGATTATAACTCAAGAAATTGTTTATGTTCTTTGTTTGCATGCTTTGGCTTATTGGATTTTCCCTAGGCTCAAATCCCCCATACCTGAACCACCAGCATTACTAGAGAATTTAATTTCTCTGGAATCTAATTGATTAAAAATGATTGGAGACCTCTATATTTTGTTGCCGTCAGGAGTACTAGCTTTTGGGGTAGGCCTGCAAGAGCAAAATGTTGATGAAAGAGTTAAAAATTGGCATGAAAATATTACGAATATGGCTTTTTTTTTAATTCTTGCTGGATCTCAAACTGCAGAGATTGAGGGTATTTCTGCCGCTGGTTCGACTCCTGTCTCTAGACGTTATACAGCTGTAGCAGATGCTGAACTTTTATTGAGAGGACCTAAGGTTCCAAAAAGATGGCCTTTACCTCCTTTACCTGCAGGCGTGTCTCCTGCATTGATTAGTTACGTGGCCTCAAGTTTTTTAGAGATTAAACCAACTATAATTTCTGCAGGGTTGCTACAAAGGCCCCCATTTAGTCATGTTTCCTTAGAGAAGCCCGAGATAGGACCTGCTCGATGCTTGAGCTCGGGGAATGCAATGGAAAGAACTAGAGTTAAACATTTACTTGATGGTGGTTTTAAGATAGGTAAGAAATTAAAAAAATCTATTCTGATCACGGAGTGTGTCCCAGGAGGAACTTCCACAGCTTTTGCAGTTCTTTCTGGGTTAGGAATAAATGTTAGTGGTCTTATAAGCGGAAGTCATAAAAACCCACCTTCAGAATTAAAAACAAAGTTAGTTAACCAAGGACTCAAAGCGGCGAAATTAAAAAAGAACCCATCTTCTGTTGAGCTCATGGCTGCGGTTGGTGATCCATTTCAGCCAATTGCAGTTGGTCTTTTAATGGGGGCTAGAGAATCTGATCAAGAGATTTTATTGGGAGGAGGTTGTCAAATGTTGGCAGTATTGGCTTTAGCGCTAAATGAGATTGAACCTGAAGCACGCTCTGAATTTGTTGGTAAAATTTTAATAGGAACTACATCATGGTTAGTAGATGAATCGCTTTCTTCTGCGAAAAATAGAAATTCTTTTATTCATTTAATGAATCATGTCTCTAATCATTTTAAAGTCAATATTCTTGGTCTAGCTAGTGGTTATAGATTTAATAATAGTAATCAAAAGGTTCTTCGTGATTATGAGATTGGTTACGTCAAAGAGGGTGTTGGGGCTGGAGCATTATCATTACTTGCTCAAATTAAGGGATTGACTCAAAAAGAAATGATTGAAAGGTGTGATATGGAGGTAAATAATTTATTTAAGTCCAATAATGAAAATACTTGTTATGGGATTTAAATATATGAATACTGATAAATTGGGAAGGAGAGAGTTCATCAAATATGGATTAATCTCTTCTTTGTTTTTTTTATCTGGGTGCTCTACATCTCAAGAGAAATTAGCTTTGAGAGGAATTTATAATAGTTTCCCTAGTGAATTTGTTAATAGTTTATCTAAAAGTTGGGAATTTTTCCCTATAAAAGATATCGAATTAAAGAAATTTTCTTATAACTCTATTCTTCAAGAAAAAACAGATTTATTAGTCTTGAATGATGGTTGGATTTCTGATTTGCCTATTAATTCACTTCGAGAAATCAAAGCAGACAAAATTAGACAAAATTTCAGCAAGCAGACGGATTCTTTTCTCGATGGGTTAGGCGATGATTATAAAAAAAAGGTTTTACCTTTAGCGGTTAGTCCTTGGGTAATACTTTTCAGGAATGAAGATTCTCTGGCTCTAAAAAATAGGAATTCTTGGGAAGTTGTTCTTTCAAGTTCACTTGCAAATCAAATAGTTTTTCCTAATAGTCCTTATCTTCTTATTTCTATTGCACAAAAGATAGGTTTAGTTAATGATTTCTCGAAAATCAAGAGCCAAGCTAAAACATTTGATGATAGGAATGCTTTGAATTGGGTTGTTTCAGGTAGGGCTAATGCAGCAGTTTTACCTTTGTCTAGCTGTGTTGATAGCCTTATTAAGGACCCTCGTTTGTCTATTCTTTTGCCTCAGGAAGGCAGTCCACTGAATTGGACAGTACTTGTTTCTCCTTCGATGTATCCAAAGTCTTTCCCTACTGAGTGGTTTGATTCGTTATGGGGCCCTACTTATTTTAGACGTGTAATAAGTAAAGGCTTTTTGCCTCCAACAAATCTCTCAGACTTACGGAGAAAAAATATAAATCTCCCTCAAAGTTATCAATCTATCTTTCTTCCTGAAGAAAGTGTTTGGAATAAATGTTGGTCATTGCCAATACTGAGTTTTCAGAAAAAAAAAGACTTGGCTATAAATTGGAATAATTCATAACCAAACTAAAATTCAAAAACCTTTTCAAAGACATTTCTAAATACCATAACTAACATTCTAAAAGTTGTTAGGTGAATAATGTTTACCGGCTTAATTCAGGCTATTGGCACGATCAAGAAAAATAATTTTGGGGTAGTTGTTGATGGATGTAAGCCTTTTTCTCCTTTAAAACTTGGAGATAGCATTTCTGTTGATGGTGTTTGTCTAACAGTTTCTGAATTAATGAATGATTCTTTTTTCGCAAATATAAGTGAAGAGACTCTTAAGAGAACAAATCTTGCAGAAAAAGCTCAGAAAAATGATTATGTAAATCTTGAGCCAGCATTACGTCTATCTGACAGATTAGGAGGACATATTGTTAGTGGACACATAGACGGCTTGGGTGAAGTTGTTTCAATCGACAATTTGAGAAATTCTTGGAATTTGAGAGTATCTTGGGATGATAAGAATTTCTGCAGATATATGTGCGACAAAGCGAGTATTAGCCTAAATGGAATAAGTCTTACTATTGCTGAGGTTTATGTTGATGGGTGTGAATTTTCAGTAGCTGTAATACCTCACACTTGGTCTAATACATGCCTTCAGTTTCTGACAATTGGAGAAAAGATTAATTTGGAGGTTGATTTGATGGCTAAATATGCAGAAAAACTTTTAAAAGTAAATAAAAATAATGATCATTCCTTTTTAAAACAAAGACCTGAAATAAACTCACAATGGCTTAATGAGCAAGGTTGGAATTAATAGCTTTTTATTTTGTTTAAGTAACTAACTATTGAGAGAATAATTATTTTTTGAGAGGTAATAAACTTATTGCGCCAGATTCTTTTCTTACATCAATACGAAATTCCTGTCCAGGTTCAAGACCTAATTTTTTTGTATAGGCATGCCCAATAAGAAGATTGCCATTACCATGAACTTTAGTTTTGAATTCCGCTTGTCTTCCTCTTGAAGATCGATTTCCTGCTCTTCCGGGACCATTTGAGCGAAGTTTATAACCCTTTGCTTCAACTAAAGCACGGTAGAAACTTTTACGTAAAACTCTCCCGCTTGGACCCACATAACCACATCCTTTAGCTATTTCGTCTTCTGGACGGTTACTCAAAGATCTTGCTTTGTCTAGGAGTTCTTTTCCAACAAGCATTTCAGACTGTTTTAATTAACTGAATTCTGACCAATAAGTGGAATTGTGGCAACAAATTAATTGAAATTTTCTTGCTTAGTATCAATATTTACTTCTTAAAGCAGGTAAAGGATGATGAATAAAACGACCCAAATCCCATCTACAAAGTGCCAATAGAGCTCTACCGCTTCAAATGGGAACTTGTTTTTGTTATTTACCCGACCGGATGGAACACGTGTTTGCCACCAAATAATCATTATCATCAATGAGCCAAGTGTTACGTGAAGTCCATGAAAGCCAGTTAATGCATAAAAAGTACTTGCAAAGAGGTTGTCAGTTAATCCAAAAGGCAAAGTAAAGTACTCAAACATTTGACTAATTAAAAATGCCACGCCCAATACACCTGTTATGAGCAGCCATTTTTGGCATTGTTTTGATTCATTCTTTTCTAGGAATTTGCCAGCTCGATGAAAAGTAAAGCTACTTACTAGTAATAAGACTGTATTTAAGGTCGGTAACGATAGTTCAAGTTCGTAAATAGCATCAGGAGCTATGGGATTGACAGCTTTAAAAGTTAGGTATGCAGCAAAAAAACCAGCAAACGTCATCCCGTCTGCAATTAGAAAAGCTATTAACCCAAACAAGCGAAAATCTTCATGTTCTTCTGAAGAGAGCTCGTTCTCTCTCTCTGAGGATTGCTCTTTAGGGACTAGCGATGTCATTTTATTTGCTCCTGAGGTTCCTTTGAATCTTTTTCCCCATAACCATATGGTTCAAGAACGAGTGGAGCCTCTCCCTTCCAATTCTCAACAGGCGGAGGTGAGCTTGTTAACCATTCTGGAGTGAGTGCGTTCCATGGATTGTCACCAGCGTCATCCCCGTAAAAGCTGCTTTGAAAAATATTCCATAGAAAAGGTAAGGTACTTAAAGCCATTAATAATGCTCCTACGCTACTTATTTGATTGATTAATTGAAATTGTGGATCGTATTCAGCAACTCGACGAGGCATTCCATTTAAACCTAGCCAGTGTTGAGGAGCAAAACAAAGATTAAAGCCTATAAAAGTAATGATGAAATGGAATCTTCCAAGATTTTCATTGAGCATTTTCCCGGTAAATTTTGGAAACCAGTGGTAAATCGAGGAGAAGATAACAAAGACAGAACCTCCATAAACTATGTAATGAAAATGGGCAACAACAAAATAGGTGTCGTGGACGTGAACATCAAAAGGTACTTGAGCTAGAGCAACCCCAGTTATTCCACCTAAAACAAAGTTAATGATAAATCCGCAGGAAAAAAGCATTGCAGCATTTAGTGATATTTTCCCTCCCCATAAGGTTGCAACCCAATTAAAAAATTTAATACCTGTGGGAACAGCTATGAAAGCAGTAGCGATTGTGAAGAATAAGCGCATCCAAGGAGGAGTACCACTCGTAAACATATGATGTGCCCAAACAACTAGACCTAAAACAACAATTCCCATTATTGAGAAGACCATTGTGGTATATCCAAAAAGTGGTTTTCTACTATGGATTGGAAGTATTTCACTGACCAAGCCAAAGGCAGGCAAGACCATGATATAAACAGCAGGATGCGAGTAAAACCAAAAAAGATGCTGATAAACAATTACATTCCCACCAAGACTGGGGTTAAAGAAACCGGTATGAGCAACTATGTCAAAGCTCAAAAGTATTAAAGTACCAGCTAGAACAGGAGTTGATAGAACAACAAGAATACTTGTACCAAGCATTGCCCAGCAATACATAGGTAATTGCATAAGTTTAAGACCAGGTCTTCTAAGCTTCAAGATCGTGGCGATGAAATTAATACCACCAAAAATTGAGCTACCGCCTAAAAGTAAGACACTTAATATCCAAATAATTTGACCGGCTGCTGGTGTCGTAATGCTTAAAGGTGGATATGCTGTCCATCCAGATTGTGCGGCTCCATTGATGAAATAGCTGGTTATCAACATCAAACCAGAGGGTGGTATTAGCCAAAAAGCAACTGCATTTAGCCTTGGGAAAGCCATGTCCCGAGCGCCAACATAAAAAGGTATTAAATAGTTGCCAAAGGCACCATTTACTACCGGCACGATCCATAAGAAAATCATGATAGTGCCGTGAAGAGTTAAAACTTGGTTGTAAACTTCTCTCGGCATAAAATCTGAGAGGGGACTTACCAGTTCGACCCTTATTGCTCCAGCTAAAGATCCTCCAATTAAATAAAACAAGAAACCACAAACTAAATATTGAAGACCTATTACTTTGTGATCGAGACTAAAACTTAAATATTTTAGCCATCCAGTTGGTTGAAGCTTTTCTGGAGGTGAGTTGCTTGGTTTTACTGAAATAGTCATAATTTATATTGATTCCTTAGAGTTTTCTTTTAACCAAGAATCAAAGTCTTTTTGCTCATCAACTATTACGTTTGATCTCATTCCACCATGATAAGGGCCACACAACTCTGCGCAAACAATTGGGAAACTACCTGTTTTTGTTGGAGTGAAATTTAAGATCGTTGGTTGGCCGGGGATGACATCCTGTTTAAGTCTAAATTGAGGCACCCAAAAGGCATGAATTACATCTTTAGATTCCATTTTTAAACTAACTTCTCTCCCAACTGGAACATGAAGTTCGCCAGAAATAATATCTCCTTTTGGATAATGAAAGATAAAAGCAAATTGCATTGCATTTAACTCAATTGGTAAGGAAGGTGAATCTTTTGACAAAGAAGTCTCAATTGGTCCTGAACCAATACCCCCCCAAACTCTCTCCGCCTGATTATCCATTTGTGAACTGTGATCATGCATTAAAGGTTGCATGCCACCCATTCGATCATAAATGTCGTAGCTGTATAACCCTACAAACAAAACAATAATTGCAGGGACTGCGGTCCAGAAAATTTCTAGAGAGATATTGCCTTCTAAGTTGATTCCATCTCCAGTTTCACCAGGCCTACGTCGAAATTGAATAAGACTATAAATTACTAAAGCAGTCATACCTATAAATAGTATGCAGCCAATAATAAATAGGACTCGATAGAGTTCATCATAAACAGGAGCATTTATGCTCGCGCTCACGGGAAGCATATCGACATTGTAAGCAATCCAAACTCCTCCTATTCCAAGAATTAAACTTGAGGTAAGAGTTATGATGGCCGACAGTTTCGGCAAGAAGTTCTCCTTTTCTACTTATAGGTTATGGGTAAAAGTAAATTATGTATCTACTAATTGTTAATTCAAGATGAATAATTTTTTTAAAGAGAGTTTTTATGTTGCAGTCCGCTCATTCAGGTGACGTAGACGAAGTAATCGCTACGTTGAATTAATAATGATCTTGATGGATTTTGCATTCGTGCAGGTTCTTTATACACATAAGCCTCGATTTAGATTGGGCCAGCTTGCTTCTCACGTAGTAGTTGCACTTATTGCTCTTGTAGTGATTGGAGGAGCAACCAGAGTAATGGAGGCTGGTTTAGCTTGCCCTGACTGGCCTCTGTGTTACGGATCGTTTTTGCCTGGTAAGCAAATGAATCTACAAGTCTTCTTAGAATGGTTTCATCGCTTAGATGCTTTCTTCATAGGAATTGTTTTAATTATTCAATTTGTTTTTTCTTTGTACTGGGCTAAATTTTTACCTAAATGGCTTCCTTGGATCTATGGATTCTTAACTCTATTGGTTGCTTTTCAAGGTTTTTTAGGGGCTTTGACAGTACTGCAATTGTTACCATCTCTAGTCGTCATAGCTCATCTTGCAGTTGCATTTACTCTTGTGGCGATTATGAGTGCAGTTACTCAACAATTACTTAATCCTGGTAAATCAGTTTTCCCACCTTGGCTTCGTTTTTTTGGATTTTTATCTCTTTTTTCAGTGATTGCTCAGTCTTTATTGGGTAGTAGGTTAGCAACATCGTGGGCAGCTCACAGATGCCTCAACTTTGGAGCTTCTTGCAATCTTTTAGAACTTCATCGTGCAAGTGCGATTCCAGTAACCATTTTGTTGACTTCATTCGTAATTGTCTCATCTTTCCAGAGAGGCCTTTTTTTTAATCAATGGCCCTACTTTTTGACGATTATGATTTTGACCATCTCACAAGTCCTTTTAGGAGTTTTCTCAATTCAATTAGGAATGAGTGAACCCAGTCTTATCATAGGTCATCAATTAATTGCCTGCTTGTTAGTGGCAGTTATATCAGCATTGAATTTTAAAGGTGTAGGAATTGATGAATCTTCTCAATCACTTTTTATAAATCAATCAACTTTGGAGACATGTCATGGTTAGTTCAACTTCTGATGTCATTGCTCAGCCTATTAATCGTGAGGATATTGTTCCCTCTAGAAAGCGTATTAAATTACCAGCTTGGTTAGAGGTTGCCAAACCAAGATTAATCCCCCTTTTACTTGCTACAACTGTTGGTGGAATGGCTCTTTCGGAAGAATGGCCATTACCCTCTCCAAGATTGGCATGTACTTTAGGTGGAGGTGCTCTTGCCGCTGCAGCTGCAGGAGCACTTAATTGCTTGTGGGAACAAGATCTTGATAAGCGAATGAAACGTACCAGCAATAGAGCCTTGCCTTCTGGTCGCCTTTCACCGTCAGCTGTTTTTATAGGAGCAGTATCATGTACTCTTGCTGCCTCAGCTCTTCTGGTAAGCGGAGTCAACTGTTTAGCCGCTGGACTTACTCTTTTGGGCCTTTGTAGTTACGTACTGCTTTATACAGCTTTCTTAAAACCTAGAACATCTCAAAATATAGTTTTTGGAGGGGTCGCTGGAGCAATTCCTCCTTTGGTTGGGGCGTCAGCAGCGGCAGGACATATTGGATTGGGTGGTTGGTGGCTTTTTTCTTTGGTTATGGTTTGGACCCCAGCACATTTTTGGGCTTTAGCCATATTGTTAAAAGAGGACTATCGATCAGTAGGGATACCCATGCTCCCAACAGTCAGTGGACCTGTTGTTACGGCTAAAGCTATATCTGTTTATGGCTATCTAACTGTGTTTTTAAGCTTTTTAGGGTGCTTTGTTTTGCCTGAGGGAGGTTTTTTATATGGAATGTTACTACTACCATATAATTCAAGACTTCTTCAATTGGTTTATAGATTAAGAAAAAAACCAGATGATTTAGATCGAGCTAAGGGGTTGTTTAGATGGTCTATTCTTTATATGTTTGGAGTTTGTTTTTTACTTGTAATTAGTAGATTAGAAGTATCAATTGTTTTTAATGATCAGTTGATTGCTTTAATTAAAGAATTCTCTGTGGGATTTTCTTAATTCTAATAATAAAAATAAAAACTTTATAAACTAGCCCTCCAGTCTTAATTAGAATTTGTTAGAAGATCCCTGCTTATCTTTTTAGGCAATCGATTTATAGATGTTTTTTATTCAACTGAAAGATTTATTCAAGTCATATGGAACCGTTAGGGCTCTAAATGGACTTAATCTTAAAGTACCTAAAGGTTCTTTGTATGGCTTATTGGGGCCTAACGGGGCTGGTAAAAGTACTGCTCTAAGAATTATCTGTACACTACTTGACCCTGATTCAGGCGATGTGGAGGTAGCAGGAAATAATGCTTTACTTGAGGAAAAAGAAACTAGACGCAGATTGGGTTATGTAGCGCAAGAGGTTGCACTCGATAAAATACTCACAGGTAGAGAGTTACTCGAGCTTCAAGGGGATCTTTATCATCTAAGTAAAAATTATAAGAAGAAGAGAATTGAAGAATTGATTCAGAGACTTGAGATGCATGAATGGATTGATAGAAGATGTGGTTCTTTTTCTGGCGGCATGAAACGAAGACTTGATCTTGCTTCAGGATTGTTGCATGAGCCAGAATTATTGATTCTTGATGAACCTACTGTTGGGTTAGACATAGAAAGTCGATCAGTGATTTGGGGATTATTGAAGGAACTGAGAAGTAATGAAACTACAATCCTTTTAAGTAGTCATTACCTAGAAGAAGTCGATGAACTGGCAGATGAGATGGCTATTATAGATAAAGGAAAAGTAATTGCTAGTGGAAAACCCGATGATTTAAAAAAAGAGCTTGGTGGAGACAGAGTGACACTTAGGGTTAGAGAGTTTAGTGATGAATTAGAAGCTGAATCTGTAAGGAAATTAATTAAAGATATCAATGGAGTCTCAAATGTAGTTGTAAACAAAAAGCAAGGATACTCTTTAAATTTCTTAGTGAGAGATAATAATGTCATTCCCAGCTTGCCGGATTATCTTTCAAAAGAAAAATTTGAGGTCTTTGCACTTTCTCATAGTCGTCCCAGCTTAGATGATGTTTATTTGCAGGCGACTGGAAAAACTCTTATGGATGCAGAATTAGAATTAGCTGGTAAAAGAGATTTTAAGCTTGAGAATAAAAAATCGATGCGTTAATTGATTGGTTCTACCTAAATTATTAAACAAATGATTACGACTAATTCATCACCTCATCAGAAAAAACAGTCTAGAAATGATTTTTATGAAATTTTGCAAGAGATTTTTGCTTTAACATGGAGGCTTTTTATTCAATTAATTCGTCGACCTTCAACATTATTTGCAGGTATTCTCCAACCTTTGATATGGCTTTTGCTTTTTGCAGCGTTATTCTCAAAAGCTCCAATTAATTTTTTGCCAGGGGGTAGCAGCTATGGAGAATTTCTTGGTGCAGGCTTAATAGTTTTCACCGCTTTTAGTGGGGCTCTTAATGCTGGTCTTCCTCTAATGTTTGATAGAGAATTTGGTTTTCTTAACCGACTTTTAGTCGCCCCATTGAGGAGTAGAAGTTCAATAGTAATTTCTTCTGTGATTTATATAACCACTATTAGCCTTTTGCAGAGTTTTGCAATCATGGCAACTTCTGCATTCTTAGGCTATGGCTGGCCAAGTTTAGGAGGTTTGTTTCTAATATCAATAACCTTATTGCTACTGGTATTTGCAATAACTGGCCTTAGCCTTGGATTGGCATTTGTTTTACCAGGTCATATAGAACTAATTGCCATTATTTTTATTGCTAATCTCCCTGTTCTTTTTGCAAGTACAGCTTTGGCTCCAATATCTTTTATGCCTGAATGGCTTGGATGGATAGCTTCAATTAATCCATTAACATTCGCGATTGAACCAATAAGAATGGCTTACCATAATTCTGTTGATTTAGGATTAGTTTTAATTGAAGCTCCCTACGGGCAAGTAAATGGATATTCTTGTTTAGCAATTTTATTTATTCTTACAATTGGATTATTTTTTCTTATTAGACCACTTTTAAATCGCAAACTTGCTTGATAATCTTAATTTAGCGACTTAAAAAATTTTGGAGTCTCGAAAGTATCAACTAAAAAAACAAATTATTGAGGCTCTGAAGGCTAACGATAATGATTTATATTTTCTACTCAAATCTCAATGGGCACATCGATTTGGAGTAGAAAGTTTGGATGAATTGTCAAACCTTGATCTGAATCAGGTGGATCAAAATCTCGAAAATGAAGATAATCAAAAAATTGATCAATCAACAGACAATTTCTCTGAGTATGAAAAATCAATTTCTATTAAAGAAGTTGATAATCAAGAAAAAGAAATCACAAATGAAAATAGTAAAGGAACTGAGTTGGCTGAAATTGAGAATAAAGAAATTTTTGTAAACAAATCATATGAAATAGTTGATAAAAAAAATAATGAAAATATAGCTATGAGACAGTCTATTGATTACAAAAGGTCACCAGAAGTAAAGGCTTTAATTCCACTGCCTCCAAAGCCTAGATATGGTTATTTAAAGAAGTGGTTATTGCGAAATTAACTTTTTTTGTTGATTAAAAATTATGGGTTTTATCAGTTTAAGAGTAGTTATCTTTTCGCTTCTTTTACATCATCCCAGGCATACCCATTCCACCCATTCCACCCATTCCACCCATTCCACCCATTCCACCCATTCCACCCATTGGATCTCCACCTTCGCCACCAGGCGCAGATGGTGGTTCAGGTTTGTCAGCTATCACAACTTCGGTTGTAATTAGCAGCGAGGCTATGGATACAGCATCTTGTAGAGCAAGTCGTATTACTTTTGAAGCATCTAAAATCCCTGCTTCAAGTAAATCCTCATATTCCCCAGTTTGTGCATTGAAGCCTTTACCTAAGCGTTTAATATCTGAAATAACAACATCTCCATTGAAGCCAGCATTTATAGCTATTTGTTTAGTTGGAGCAGTTAAAGCTCTTTTTATAATTTCAACACCGGTTTTTTGATCACCATCTAAATTCTTAGCTAAATCTTCAAGACCTTCACTTAGTTCGAGAAGAGTTGTTCCACCACCAGCAACAATTCCTTCTTCAATAGCTGCTCGAGTTGCATTTAAGGCATCCTCAATCCTTAGCTTTCGGTTCTTCAACTCAGTTTCTGTTGGCGCACCAACTTTGATCACTGCTACTCCGCCTGCAAGTTTAGCGATTCTTTCATTTAACTTTTCCTGGTCATACTCAGAATCTGTTTCGTCGAGTTCTCGCTTGATAGAGGCAATTCGATTGGATAATTCGGTATTCTGATTTTCATTTGCGACAATTGTGGTGGTGTCTTTTGTAATTGTTACTCGTCTGGCTTGCCCTAAATCAGATAGTTGAACTTTTTCAATGCTCATGGCTTTATCTTCGCTGATTAGTGTCCCGCCAGTTAGTACAGCAATATCTCCCAATGCAGCTTTCCGTCTTTCTCCAAAGGAAGGAGCCCTAACTGCGGCGACTTGGAGAACACCACGGTTTTTGTTTACCACTAAAGTTGCTAATGCTTCACCTTCAACTTCTTCAGCAAGAATTATTAAGGGTGTTCCGTTCTTCTGAACAGTTTCCAGAACTGGTATAAGATCGGCAATTGATGAAATCTTTTTGTCAGTAATTAATATTGATGGGTTTTCAAACTCACAGATTAGTCGATCTTCATCAGTAACAAAATATGGTGAGCTATAACCTCTATCAAAGGCCATACCTTCGGTTATGTCTAATTCAGTAGCTAGAGATTTGGATTCCTCAACTGTTATTACTCCATCAAAACTTACTTTATCTATAGCATCTGCAATCATTGAACCTATTTCTTCGTCCCCACCTGCACTTACAGTCGCAACCTGCTTTATGGCACCACCACTGACTGACTTGCTTTTTTTCTTGAGATCATCAACAATTTGAGCTACGGCCTTTTCCATTCCTCTTCTTAGCTCGATTGGACTTGCTCCAGCAGCTGTATTTCTAAGACCTTCTTGAACCATAAACTGAGCAAGAACAGTTGCTGTAGTAGTTCCATCCCCAGCTTTCTCTTTTGTTTTTGAAGCGACTTGTTCTATTAGTTTTGCTCCAATATTTTCAAATGGATCCTCGAGATCTATTTCTTTAGCAATGGTTACTCCATCGTTAACAATATCTGGGGCACCAAATTTTTTTTCAATTACTACATTTCTTCCTTTGGGACCAATGGTGACTTTTAAGGCATTTGCTAAATTGTTTACCCCTTTTTCTAGAGCACCACGAGATTCGTCTGAAAAACTTAGTAGTTTGGCCATATTTGGTTTGAATTAAACTTAATCTCCCACAAGAAACACACATTAGGGGAGGCTAAATAAGTGGGGAAAGCCGAATGATAATTTAGAAAATTTTCCCAATTTTTGTAGAAGGTAGTTAGTGTCATCTTATGAATGATCCAGGAGCTTTATTTTTTATTCTCATGGCAGGGTTGGCCGGTACTATGACTTTGATTTATTTCCCTTTGCGGATATTTCTTACAGTTACGGCAAGAAGCAGAAGATTAAAATTATTGCAACGTATTCGAAGATTGAGAGATGAATTAGGTCAACCTATTCAAAATTGAAGTTTAACGCATGAGTTAAACTTCAATTTTGCTTACACTTGAAAAGCAGATTATTGCATTGATGAGAAGCAGGTAAAAGGGCTCTCAATCTGTCACTGCAAAAACAATGTGGTTATTGAATTAAATTTATGCAGGAGAAAGGGAGTATATGACTTAGCTAAAATTCTGATAAATTACTATTAGATTAAAAAATTGACTGATGTCATTAGTTGGATTGTTTATATACAAAAGGGCGTGATTGAGAAATATGTGGAAACAAACGATGATTTCAACTTTGTAAGAAATGAGGAATTACCTTTAATGCTAAAGAAGGAAGGGAATTAAATAGAAAAGACATCAAATGCTGCGTTGATAATTCCATAGAAATAATATCTATATTTGGTCATCTAAGAGGTAGAAATAAACGAAAACTTTTTTGCTACTACTTGCTCTAAGTAAAAGATTATTTGAGGTAATTACTACAAAAGCGGAATTTGTATCTAAACTATTTATAGATTAGGCAAACAAAGTTATTCATAAAAAAGTTTTGAGTCAACTTTCTCGAGATAAAAACATAAAAGCGTTAGGGATTGGTTCAATTGGTAATGTAAAAATTATTTATGTAGATAAAAAGCTATAGTTGGTATATGACTATTAGCTAATTTAGATGAAAAAAAACATCTTGCCATTAAAATAAGCATTTACTTGGTTTATCATTGATTGCTGTGTATAAAACCGCACTAAAACTTAAAAGTTTAATCCTTGAATCGAAAAAATTTTATATTAATTATATATTAATTCTAGTACCATTTATTATATTTATTTTTTTAAATGAACAAGAAAGCTTTAATGTTCAAATTGTTTCAAGATTAGCGCCAGTAGTTAATTATATTTTAAAAGGCACATTCTCATTGTCTGACTTTGCAAATAATACTGTAGATAAATCATATTATGGGGGGATATATTATACAGACAAGCCTATTGGTCAGACTTTGCTTGCCTTGCCAATTGGCTTAGTAATAAAAAATATTTTCAACCGAAATTTAGAGGATCAACTTGTTTTGTATAACAAGATTCATGATATTGCTCCTTTACTTTTGGTTACTTTATTATTTGTAATTTCATCTATATACATGTATTGGATTTGTAGAAGAATTTATAAAAAAAGGATTTCTGCTGTATTTTCTTTTCTCAGCTACTGGCTTGCAAGTCTTGCATATTTATGGTCAAACACTTTCTTTGCTCATTCAATGACTTCTTCTTTTATATTAATAATATTTTGCTTGTCTTATCATATTAATTTCATTGAAAAAGATATGAGAAATAATTTTATTAAAGATGAGACTTTGCTCTTCTTGTTTGGCTTATCATGCGGTATATTATTCTCAATAGAAATACAATCGATCATTCCGATATTGATTTTGTTGATCCAATTAGTAATAGGAAATTTTTTATCATTTGAAAAGAAAAAGTATTTACTTTTTAAAAAAATAGTAATTTATATATTACTAGGATCGCTTGTTGGCTATTTCCCTTCACTCCTTTATTATAAGAATATATATAATTCGTTATTTTATATATCTTATTTTGATGTTGTTGGATTTGAGGGTATGAAACAAGGTTTTTATGGGCTTACAAGTTTTAAAACCTCAGTTTTCTTACAAGTCTTATTTGGTGAATACAGAGGACTTGTCAGATTTAGTCCTATATCTATATTATATCCATTATCAATCTTTCTTATGTTTTTCATAAAAGATTTATCTAAATTTAAAAAGTTTTTTGTGTTACTACCCATTATTTTTATAATCATATTTTATATTTATTTAAATTCTTCATACATATACTGGCATGGTGGTGCTTCTACAGGTCCAAGACACTTGGTAGCGATAACTTCTATCGCTTCTTTGACGCTAGGAAGTCTTTTTGATATAAGAATTAAATATGATTTAAAAACATTTATTAATAAGCTAATTGATTATTTTTTGATTCTATATCTAGGATTCTCTATATTTTATGAGTCTGCGCTGCTAAGTGTTACTACATTCTCGCCAGAGAGATTTCGATCTCCAATAGGTCAATATTTTATTCCAGTATTATTAAATCCTTCAATTGATAACTTGATGAATATTCTACTTATAATATCAATAACTTATCTTTGCATCAATTGGATGTATAAGTTGAGGAAAGATTCATCTTCTGTCTAAAAAAATTTAATATTAAACTATTTATATATAGGTATGTATAACAGCTAAAAAGAATGAATGACTGATCTAATTGATACGAAGAGTACTTGATTTTCTTTGACAATCAAAATTATGACTTATCAAATTAGTCTTCAATATTAATGTATTAATGATTAAGCATTAACGTCAATGCTGAAATAAATTTATAAATGCTATAAATAGATTAAACCTGTTTGCGTTCTTTTTGAGATTTTGCTATCGATAATTGGCTCTTGTTTGATCTGACTAGTTTGATGCTTAACATCAATGATTTTAATTTAAGAAAAATATAGTTCTCTTTATTAATAACTATTATTAGGTTTAATTCTATGGCTGGGATCTTAAAAGTTGGTTTTATTAATGGCTAACTCATCACCATTCCACCATCTACTTGAATTGTCTGACCAGTTATATAAGCAGCCGATGGATCAGCTGCTAAGAATTTCACTACTCCTGCAACATCTTTTGGGTCTCCAAATCGTCCAAGCGGAATAGCTGAAAGGATTTTCTCACTATTCAAATCCTTAGTCATATCAGTGGAAATAAAACCAGGAGCGACTGCATTTACAGTTATCCCTCTACTGGCAAATTCTTTGGCAGCACTTTGCGTTAGACCAATTACTCCAGCCTTGGCAGCAGAATAATTAGCCTGTCCTGGGTTGCCCATTAACCCAACAACAGAAGTTATGTTGATTATCCGCCCTTTCTTTCGTTTCAACATCTGCCTGGAAACCGCTCTTGTGCAATAAAAAACACCACTTAGGTTAAGGTCTAAAACCTTCTGCCAATCCTCAGTTTTCATTCTCATAAGAAGTCCATCTTTTGTTATTCCGGCGTTATTAACCAGAACATCAATTTTTGTGTGTTTGTCTAAAACTTCTTTTATTAATTCATTCACTGAGTTTTCATTAGAGATATCGGCTTGAAGAGCGTATGACTTACCTCCAAAAGAATTGATTTCTGATAAAACCTTATTTGCACTCTCTAAGGACGAAGAATAATTAATGATTACTTCGGCACCTTCCTTCGCTAAAGATAGTGCTATTTCTTTCCCAATCCCTCTGCTCGCGCCTGTTACAAGCGCAATTTGTCCTTCAAGTGATTTTGATAATGACATAGCCTTATGCTTTTTAAATCGTGAGAATTAATCTTTATTTAGTTAACTTACTATTGAGTCACTTGATTTTTGAAAAGACTTTAAGGTCTGCTATCAAAAATAGTTATTTCTACTGGTCGAATATATTAAATGAAGAATCAAAGCAGAGGAATCAGTTGTGCATTTATTAATTGCTGCTGCGGGAAGTGGAAGAAGGATGGGAGCTGATCGAAATAAACTTTTGCTGAAGATTGCAGGTAAGACTGTTTTAGAATGGACTTTGAAAGCAGCTTGCTCTTCTAAGGCAATAAGTTGGATTGGAATTGTCGGACAACCTAAAGACAAAAGCTCTATTAGTTCAATTATTGATAACTCATTGAAGTCAGTTGAATGGATAAATGGTGGATCAACCAGACAGCAGTCTGTACAGCTGGGATTATCTGCTCTCCCCAAGGATGCTCAGTCTGTTCTTATTCATGATGGGGCCAGATGCTTGGTAAACCCATTAGTCTTTGATGAAATTTCAAAGATTGTATCTAACGGACAGGCTGTTATCGCAGCTTCACAAGTGACGGATACCATTAAAAAGGTAGATCAAAATGGGGAGATAATTGATAGCCCCCCGCGCTCAGGACTATGGTCTGCTCAGACGCCTCAAGCTTTCCCGGTAGATAAACTAAAACATGCGCATAGAGTAGCAATCGCTAAAGAATGGAATGTCACCGATGATGCTTCTTTGTTTGAGCGATTGGGAATTCCAGTGAAAATATATGATGCTGGTCCCTCAAATATTAAAGTGACAACACCATTTGATCTTGTGATAGCAGAGTCTTTATTGTCGACTATGAAAGAGTAAGTCTCCCTTTATCTCCATTTAAAATAGCCTGACTACCTAGTGGCAGTGCTGCATTCCCATGGCAATGTCCAATTGGTAAGTTAGAGACAATTGGGATTTTAAGATCTTGAGTTCGATCTTTCAAAATTTGAAGAAGCTCAAACGACTTTTTTTTATCGACGTCTATATCATTATCACAACTAGTAAATGAGCCAAAACCAAGACCAGTAATTTGTTTTAGAATTCCAGTTAACCTCAAGTGAGTTAGCATTCTGTCAATTCTGTAAGGTGCTTCTCCCACATCCTCAATAATTAGGATTGATTTTTTAAAATTTGGTAGATATTTAGTCCCAATTAGGTGAGTTAGGACGGTAAGGTTTCCAACGATTAAATGCCCTTTTGAGATTCCTCCTCCCCATGGCTCACCGTATATATCGGGGACATGATTGCCAAATAAAATTGACTTAAGCCTGTCCTTACTCCAGTCTGGCTCTGCTCCCAATGTTGTTATTAATGGTCCATGAACTCCTCCGTGAAAACCAGCTGTGAGCCTTGCAATAAGTATTGAAGTTAAATCTGAGAAGCCAATCATCCATCCTTCTTTCCAGGGTTGTTTTTTTTCTAATAATCTTGCTGATCCCCATCCACCTCTAGTAAAAGCTATTAGAGGGAAGATCTTTTTTGGGTGTAATTCATTAAATCTAACTTCA
>QCIR01000016.1 GCA_003216575.1 Prochlorococcus sp. AG-402-M23 | reverse complement strand
TAATGATAATAAAAAAAAAGTCAGAAGAATCTAAAAAACTCATTCTTAAAGGTAATCAAATAAAGTTATCATCAATATCAATAAATGGGAAAGAATTACTTTCAGAAGAATATAGTTTAACTGAGAATGAATTAGTGATTCATTCTCTTACATCTTCAGAATTCGAATTGAAAATAAAATCTAAAATATTTCCTTTTACTAATACATCGTTAGAAGGATTATATTTAAGCTCTGGATTGTTAACAACTCAATGCGAGGCAGAAGGTTTTAGAAGTATTTGTTTCCATCCAGATAGACCAGATGTCTTAAGCAAGTATACAGTAAGGCTAGAGGCGGATAGATCTTTATATCCTATATTGCTATCAAATGGGAATAAAAAATATTTTGGTAAGTTAAAAAATAATAATAATAGGCATGAAGTAATTTGGGAAGATCCTTTCCCTAAACCATCTTATTTGTTTGCTTTAGTTGCTGGTAATTTAAAGTTGGTTTCAGATAAGTATTGTACAAATACAGGAAGGCATATTGATATTAAAATATATGTGGAGTCTGGAGATGAAAAATATACACAACATGCTATTGATTCACTAAAGAAAGCAATGAAATGGGATGAGGAAAAATATGGACTAGAATATGATTTGGATGAATATAAAATCGTTGCAGTAAGGCACTTTAATATGGGGGCAATGGAAAATAAAGGACTAAATATTTTTAATTCAAAATTGGTTTTAGCTGATTCAAATAGTGCAACTGACGATGAGTTGGAGAGGATTGAAAGTGTAATAGCACATGAGTATTTTCATAATTGGACTGGCAATAGAGTTACATGTAGAGATTGGTTTCAGCTCTCTTTAAAAGAGGGATTAACAGTGTTTAGAGATCAATCTTTTACTTCGGATCTTCATAATTCTGGATTAAAAAGAATTGAGGATGTTTCTTTCTTGAGGAATTTCCAATTCGCTGAAGATAAGGGCCCTACTTCACATGCAGTTAAGCCTAATGAATATATTGCTATTGATAATTTTTATACAACGACTATATATGAGAAAGGAGCTGAGTTAATAAGAATGCTTGAGCTATTGCTAGGTAAAGAAAATTTCATTAGGGGTTTTAATAGGTATATTGAACGTTTTGATGGTAGTGCAGCGACAACTGAGGATTTCGTTAATTCATTAGTAAAAGGTGATAATTTAGAGGTAAAAGTTCCAATTTTTGATGTAGCTCAATTTCAGAATTGGTATTATAAATCTGGTACTCCGAAAGTTTATATAAATCAATATTGGGATTCAAAAAATTCTATTTTGAATGTGTATTTCGAGCAGAAATTAGAAAGTGCTAATACATCTGAAAATATTGAAATGGTTATACCAATTCTTTATTCTTGTTATAGTAGCGAAGAGGGATCTAAACCTATTGTAGAAGAAGATTTATTTGTCTTAGACAAAAATAAAAAGAATTTAAAAATTCATATTTTATCTGGTCAGAAAAAAGCACCAGTTCTATCTGTTTTTAGACGTTTCTCTGCACCTGTTATATGGGAATCTGATTTATCCATAAATGATTATCTTTTCCTTTTATTAAATGATAACGATTACTTTATTAGGTGGGATTCTTGTCAGTTTTTGATGCGTGAAATAATAAAATTAAGAATTGATAATCAGTTGAATTATGTATTAGAAGATAGTTTTATTAATGCTATTAAACAGTGTATTAAAAAACTAGAAATTACTGATCCTTTTTTCTTGGCAAATATTTTAACTATACCCGGCGAGTCAGAATTGGAATACTTGTTTAATAAGGTTGATCCATTGGCGATTTATAAAGAGTCTTTAAATTTTCAATCTTCAATTGGTTGTGGAATCCTTCAGGATTTAAATCGTTTGTCGGAAAATGTATTTATAAATACTAGTCAGGCTTGGCCGATGGGGAAAGGAGAAAGGAAATTATTAGGAAAAGTATGGTCTTATTTAGCACTTGCAGGAGATGCTGAAGTAAAAAGAACTTGCGTTGATTCTATTCTCAATTCTTCAATGACTATTTCTAGAGCCGCTCTGGAAGCATTGAGACCACTTGATATCTCTGAGACAGAAGAAGCCTCTAATTTGTTTTATAACAAATGGGAGTCCAACCCTGTAGTTTTGGACTCTTGGTTTGCTTATGAAGCCTCAAGATCTTGTAAACAAGGGTTAGTTATGATTGAAAAATTACTTTCTCATCCTAGATTTGACTGGAAAGCTCCTAATTCAATTCGAGCTGTTTTAGGTGGATTTAGTAGAAATATAGAATCTTTTCATTCTTTAGAAGGACAAGGTTATTTATTTATGGCTGAAAAATTAATAGAAGTAGATAAAATTAATCCAATAACTGCTTCAAGAATGGTAAAAGTATTTAGTAAATGGAGAACTTATATAGATCAAAATAAGGAAGCAATGTATGAAGCAATTTTAAAAATTAATAAAGCAAATATATCTTCAAATACAAGAGAAGTCGTAGAACTACTTTTGAAATAATCTTCAAATTTATCTGAACATTGAGCTAACAGAACTTTCTTCGTGAATTCTCCAGATAGCTTCTCCAAGCATATTTGCCACTGACAAAACTTTCAATTGGGAAAAATGGAGATTATTTGGTACTGGAATACTGTTAGTAACAATGACTTGTTCAAAAAGACCTTCTTTTGAAAGTCTTTCATAAGAAGGTGGAGAGAAAACAGCATGAGAAGCACATGCAATAACTTTTTTTGCGCCCTCTTTTCTCAGTAATTCAGCTCCTGCACAAATAGTGCCACCAGTGTCAATCATGTCATCAATCAATATTGCAGTTTTACCAGAGACTTCCCCAATTACTGTAAGGCTTTCAGCAACATTATGACCTGAGCGTCTTTTATCAATAATGGCTAGAGGCGAATCTTTCATCTGTTTCGCAAAGGCCCTTGCTCTGGCTACTCCTCCTACATCAGGAGATACAACTACGATTTCTTCAAGCTGCATTTTTGATAGATAATCCACCAACACTGGTGAACCATATATGTGATCACAAGGAATATCGAAATAACCTTGTATTTGAGCTGAATGTAAATCCATCGCAAGAACTCTATCTACTCCTGATTTGACAAGAATATTTGCAGTCAGTTTTGCGGTTATTGACTCTCTACCTGCAGTCTTTCTGTCTGCCCTGGCATAACCAAAGTATGGAATCACTGCTGTGATTTGTCTGGCGGAGGCCCTTTTACAAGCATCAACCATAATCATCAGTTCCATTAAACTATCATTAACAGGAGCACAAGTGGGTTGTATTAGAAAAACATCACACCCTCTAATTGATTGCTGGATTTGAACATATAACTCCCCATCTGCAAACTTTTTAGAAACAAGAGGGACATTTGTTACCCCCATATAAGTTGCAATCTCATTGGCTAAATCTGTATTAGATGTCCCACTTATTAACCTGAGCCTATTAGTTTCATGAGTTAGACTCGTATTCTCAGGATGTGCTGCAGTGATAAAACTGGTCACGGTTCCACAGCAAGCATGAAAATATATTTACCAATCTACAGTTATGTTCGTTACCTGATCATGAAAAAGCTTTTTAAAATTACTTTTTAGTAGTTCTTATTTGCATGGAAAAAAGTAAGAATCCTTTCTCTGTCTTCTGTTTGGGGTGATGGAGTAAAAAAAAATGCTTATGAAGAGTTTCGTTTTGAAAACTTTCATAATATGACTTTTGGTAATGGACTAATACTTTTAAAGGGAGTTCAGGTATGGAATCTCTGAGATGAGGGGGGAGGTGATTTAAGGTTTTGGAGCATTGCAATGAAGACTAACTGATATCCTTAATCGGTTCATTCCGAAGATTTTCCCTAGGTTGGTTTTGCTTCTTAGTCATTGTGCAAAGAAATATAAATGCATTTATCAGGGTATATATAAGGTTGGGAATAGCTTGGGATGAAAAAAATCCTAAAGATACTTTTCTTCTTGAGGATGGCGTTCTTCAAGTCCTAAAGGATGGATAAGAATCAATAATTGAATTAAAATTAGAAAGATATATATTAAATGTCCTAAAACGTAAAAGAATACTTACTATTTTCTTTGATATAGTCCTCATTTATTATAGTTACGTTGTTAATTAAATTATTTATATGTTCATTTTTATAGGATTCTTATATTTAGTATAATAATCAACTTTGTAAACTCATAATTAAATGATCGCTACATGAAAAATCTAATTTCTATTATTCTTGACTAAAAGATTTTCTATTTCAAGATGACTTTCTTTTTGAATTTAGTAAAAAAATAGCTTTATTAGTATTTCTTTTCTATTTTCTAGAGATAACACAAAGTAAAAATTGGAAAGAAATTCAGGCATCCTTCTTCATCCAACCTCATTACCTAATAATTCTATTTGCGGTACTTTTGGTAACCCATCTCGTGCATGGCTTAACGACCTCGCCGAATGTGGAATAGGAGTTTGGCAATTTCTACCTCTTGCCCCTCCTGATTCATTAGGTTCTCCATATAGTTCTCCATCTAGTTTTGCATTTAACCCTTGGTTCTTAGATGAAAATGATTTGGTCAGGGATGGCTTTCTGGCTGATAACTTAGAGAACTTCTCTTCAAATTTAGTCGATTTTTATGAGAGAGTTGATATCCCATTGGCTAATTCAAAAGTTAAATTTTTAAATGCTTCTTTAGTCGATTATTGGGAAAGACAGAATACAGCTATTAAAAAAGAGTTTGAAACATGGTGTGAAAAACAATTTTGGTTGGATGATCATTCTATATTTATGGAACTAAGGATTCAGAACGAAAATCTTCCATGGTGGGAATGGCCTGAAAAATTCGCAGTTTGCGATAGGAAAGAATTAGCTAATTGGAAAAAAGATAATCAAAAAGAATTGTTAGGTCATAATTTGGTCCAATGGCATTTAGATAGACAGTGGCAATCAATAAGAAAGCTGGCAAAAGATTTAGGAATTTTTTTGTTTGGAGATGTCCCTTTTTATGTATCTAAAGACAGTGCAGATGTATGGAGTAATCGATCATTATTTTCTATTTTAACTAATTCAGATACATACCTCCAAAGTGGAGTCCCACCGGATTATTTCTCTGAGACTGGTCAACTATGGGGGAATCCGGTTTATCGTTGGAGTCGACACAAAGCAAATAAATATAAATGGTGGAGAAAGAGAATTTCGAGACATCTAGAACAGGTTGATTTCTTACGACTTGATCATTTTCGTGCTCTAGAGTCTTTTTGGGCCGTTCCTGGTAGAGAGCAAACAGCTGAGAATGGATTCTGGTTGCCTTCTCCAGGAAAAGAGATTCTTCGTTTAATAAAAAAAGATTGTGGCGGCCATCTTCCTTTAGTTGCAGAAGATTTAGGTCTAATAACCTCAAAAGTTGAAAAGTTACGCGATGATTATCATTTAGCAGGAATGAAGATACTTCAATTTGCTTTTGATGGAAATTTAGATAATCCCTATTTGCCAGAGAATATTAAAGATGAAAATTGGATTGTTTATACAGGTACACACGATAATTCAACTTCTCAAGGCTGGTGGAGAGAAATGGATCAAGACAAAAAGGAACAAATTAGAGAAAGGATTATTGATTATGAGAATTTTACTTCTTGGGAATTGATTCGAATTGGTATGGAAACCAATGCCAAATTATTTGTAGCACCTATGCAAGATTTATTAAATCTTGATGATAGCTCTCGATTAAATAAACCTGGCACAATAGAAAATAATTGGTCATGGAGATTATCGAGAAATGATCTGAATCTTAAAGAAGTTTTAAAAGAGTATGGTGATTTAGCTAAAGAATATAAAAGATAAAATTATTTTTCTTTTTGATTATCAATTATACTCTCATTATTTATTACAGTACTTTCTATAATTATGGGTTCAGTCGAAACACTATTTATTTTTATAAGGTATCTTTGTTGACTATTAAGAGCTAATATCGATGAAAGCATAAAAATAATATAAAATAAGCTTCCAATCCAGCTATTTATAAAGTCTATATTTATAAAATTAAATTTAAATCTAGGAATATTATTAACACTACCTTTTCGTTCTAATAAACCATCTAAACTACCTCTATCTAAATTGAGCCTATTCTCAAGACTCTTTATCATTGAAATTAAGTAAGTTGTTTCGGGTAAATAGTTTTTCCATCCATTTTCAATTGCTATTAGAACATTTCTTGAGATTTTTGTCTCCTTTGATAACTGCTCCAATGAGATTTCTTCTTTCTTTATTTGAGTTTTAAATAAATTAATTGCTTCAGAAAATTTCTCATCAAAAATAATTTCATCTTGTTGGTCTGATAATCTTGGTGAGGATTTTTTAAAAGAAAAATTTAAAGCCATAAAATATAAATATTTTTAATTAATAATTGAAATCCATTCCTTTGTCTTTAGCTCTCGCCATTTTCCTTCTTGTAGTCCATTTAAGTTAATGCTTGAGATCGATATTCTTTGCAAATCATGAACTGGATGTCCAATGAGAGTTGCTATTCTCCTAATTTGGCGATTGCGCCCTTCTTTTATAATCACTTTAAGAAGAGTCTTTCTATTAACTTTATTCAAAACTTCTATTCTCGCGGGTATTGTCATCTTGCCATCAAGTAAAACTCCTCTCCTCCAATTATCTAATTTTAATTTACTCGGATAACCACATACCCAAACCAGGTAAGTTTTTTTGTGGGAGTACTTGGGATGTGTAAGTCTTAGCGTTAAGTCTCCATTATTGGTTAATAAAATGGCTCCTCTGCTATCAGAATCTAACCTTCCGATAGGATGCAAGCCACTACGTAAGTGTGATGGAATTAAACTTAAAATTGTTTTCCTTCCATGATTGTCTTGGCAGCTAGATATTATTCCATAAGGTTTATTTAATAGAAAAACTTTATGATTTAGTTTCTTAGGTAAATCTCTCCCATCAACTAAAATATTATCAGAGATGGGATTGGCTTTCTCTCCAAGAATAGCTTTCCTTCCATTTAATGTTACTCTGCCCTGTTTTATTAGTAAGTCAGCTTTCCGTCTTGATAAAAGACCTGAGTCAGATATTATTTTCTGTAGTCTATTAAGTGCCATTATTTTAGATTATACATTAATACATATTTTAGAATGATTTGAAGATGCATAAGATAAACTCTATTTTTTTTAGAAAAATTCATCTATTTCTTTAACTGTTCCAGCTTCTACTTGTATTAATAAATCTTTAATGGCTTTCCACATGCTTATCCCAAAAAGTATTGAGATTATTGAAGCAAATATGAGAGATTTAATAATTGAAAAATTTATGATGCTCAAGGCGCTTACGAAAATAATTGTTAGGCCTGTGAAGAATGAAAACCAACTTGATATTGTTCTAGGGTTCTCTAGTGGTATAGGTGATATCTTTTTATTTGCCAATTTATTTATTTTTGATTTCATTAAATCGGCAAATATTAATCCAGACATTAGACAAATAAATGCACCACAAGAAAGCCAAAAAATAGGATCTTGAATTGGCTTTATTTGTTGATAATCAGAAATAAACTCATCTATATTTGTATTATCTATACTAACGGTAATAAAAGTGATTATATTTTGGATATTGCTATTTAGCATGTTTTTAAATCTTATTAAATCTTGTATTATTATATTTTATCAAAAACATCTACACAACTTGTGTTTTGTTTTGTTTTGTTAGACCTGTAGCCATTTTTATAGGATTGAATGTTTTCCTTACTAGTTTTATTAATTGCTTCATATCTTTTGTATCTATTCTTTCATCTTTGATAATACTCATTAATAAGTTCTTCCTTATAAGTGAGCCTTTAGAGCTTGTTAAAAGCTTGAGCCCTGCACCTGCTACAGGAATTAATTCTTTTGCAGGTGTTGTTGAGTCTTGAACTAGCACATCAAATAAGTTTTCTATTCTCTCAACTCTTATATGACCATTTTGATCAAATATAACATCTAACAATATGTTTATCATCTCGTTTGTATCTGAAGTAAGTAATCTTTTTGCTACATAAGGATAGGCTAAGTCTATAATTTTAAAATCAGGATCTAAGCGAAGTGCAAGTCCTTCTTGGCTGATTACTGCTCTGATAATCAAGGCAAATCGAGCGGGAACTCTAAAGGGGTAATCAAACATTAATTCGGAGAATTTATTGGTAATTTCTTTAAAATTAAAAGATGCAACATCTTTACCAATTGCACTTCCAAGAACTTCCTTTAAGACAGGTATTAAAGGTTGAAGGTCTTGTTCTTTATTTAAAAAACCCAATTGTTGAAAATCTTTAGCTACTGCATAAAAATCATTATTGATCAAGTGAACAATTGCACCAGTAAGAGTTAATCTATCCTCCTCTGAAATTGAGTCCATCATCCCAAAATCAACGTAGGCTATATTTCCTAAGTCACCATTGTGCCCTTCAAGAGCGAACATATTTCCAGGATGAGGATCTGCATGAAAATATCCGAATTCTAATAATTGCTGTATTCCACTTATGACACCAGTTCTAATAATTTTTGATGGATTTACATTATTTATAATTAACTCATTTCTATCTTTTAATTTTGTACCATCAATCCAGCTTGTAGTTAATACCTTTACAGAGGACAAATGTCTTTCTACTTTTGGGATCGTTACTGACTTATTATCTTGGAAGAGTGTAGAAAATTTTTCAGCATTTTTGGCTTCTTTCTTATAATCAACTTCATCAAATAAACTTCTTCCAAATTCATCTATTATTTCACCCAATCCAAACCCAAGATTCAATGGAAGTATAGGCGCACTAAGAACACCAAGTATTTTTATGATTACAATGTCTCTTCTAATATTGAAAATTAGAAGAGGCCTCTGAACTTTTACTGCTACCCAATAATTCCTAGTTAACTTTGCTTTATATACTTGTCCAAGACTAGCTGAGGCTATGGGTTTTGATGGAAATTCTTCAAAAAGTTCATTCACGGGGCTCCCTAACTCACTTTCGATAATTTCTAGTGCTTTTTCGTGAGAAAATGATGGTAAGTTGTCTTGTAAATTTGTTAACTCTTCTAGCCAATCTTTTCTTATTAGATCTGGCCTAGTTGAAAGTGCTTGACCTACTTTTATAAAACAGGGTCCCAGACCAATAAGTGTCTTAAGTAGAAATTTAGCTAGATTCTTCTGAGTCTTTTCGTCATTGCTTGAACCTTGAAAAATAAGTCTTGCTAAAAGTAGTGAAATTGCACCAACTATCTGAATAAATCTTGGCACCAATATCCATGGCCTTGAAATTAACCAAATTAAATCTCTTTTGTAATCGTAGTTCATAAACCCATCATAAGTTCTTTTAGCTAATCCTCTAGAAAGTTCTTTTGATTTGCTTACTGATTAATTTAACTACATTGATTTTAAGTAATCCTTGTTCTTCAATGGGGCTTTTAAATTTGCTTTCCGCTGATAGAAGCGAAAATCTTTTCTTGCCAGCCCATGGGAGAGGAAAAACTCTCCCTAAAAAGATAAGAAAGCTACTTAAACTAAAACCAGGTATTTGGGATTTGCCTGAGCTCTTTGAGATTGGCGGTCCGTTGATTAGTGAAGGGGCGATAGCAGAAAGTCAAAGGTCCTCTGCCTCTGCAATGGGGGTTGATAGATGTTGGTATGGAGTTAATGGTGCGACGGGTTTACTTCAAAGTTCAATTCTTGCTCTGGCTCGTCCTGGTCAAGCTGTTCTCATGCCCAGGAACATACATAAAAGTTGTATTCAAGCATGCTTATTTGGAGGCGTAATTCCATTACTTTTTGATGTTCCATATTTAACTGATCGAGGTCATGCTTCTATCTTTGATAGGAAATGGCTTCAGAGGGTTTTCAAGCAGGCAAAAGAACTTCAAGAGGATATCGCGGCGGTGGTTTTAGTTAACCCAACATATCAAGGTTATTCTGCAGATATGGAACCCCTAATTAAGGAGATCCATTCACATTCATTGCCTGTGTTGGTTGATGAGGCACATGGTGCTTACTTAATAAGTCAAATAAGCCCAGATTTGCCTAAGTCAGCTATATCTTTTGGAGCCGATCTGGTTGTTCACTCTCTACATAAATCTGCGCCAGGATTAGTTCAATCTGCAGTTTTATGGTCTCAAGGTGACAAGGTTGATCCATTTAAAATCGCGAGAAGTATTGATTTGCTTCAAACTTCAAGCCCTAGTTCTTTGTTATTAGCCTCTTGTGAAAGTTCAATCAAGGAACTTTTTGAATCTAAAGGTCTAAAGAAATTGAAATCTCGTATAGAAGAAGCTGAGTTGTTAAAAGATTTTTTGATTAATAAAGAAGTTCCTCTTTTAAAAAATAGTGATCCTTTAAAAATCATTCTCCATACATCAAAATTCGGCTTGAGTGGTATTGAAGTTGATAAAAGGTTTATAAAAAAAAGGATAATTGGTGAATTGGCTGAGCCAGGAACGCTAACTTTTTGCCTTGGTTTCTCTTCTCACAAGAGATTAGGTAAAAAATTTGTAAGAAGTTGGAATGAAATCCTTTCTTCTATTGGCCAACAAAAATCTTGTTTTTTTAAAAGACCACCTTTCAGGATAGTTTCTAAGCCATACAAGCCATATTCATACTTCTGGGGATCGGATTTTGAGAAAGTAAATTTGCTGGATGCCATTGGAAGAATTTCTGTTGACATGGTTTGCCCTTATCCTCCTGGAATACCTTTATTGATTCCAGGTGAGATTTTGGATGAAGCTCGGGTCCATTGGTTGATAGAGCAAAAATGCTTCTGGCCAGAACAAATATCTGATTTTGTAAGAGTTATTTCTTGATTAATATTATCTACTTATCAGCTATAATGAAATTTATTATTAATAACCCCTTTTAAGTATGATTTATAAAAGAAAGCTATATTTTCCCATATAATTTAATGTTTTTAGCTGTTTCGAAAAAGAGATTATTAAGTGGAATTTTGGTTGGAGCTTTTGGCTTTTTAATAGTCTCTCTTGGCAATTGGTGGTTTTCTATTGCAATAAGTTTAATTGTTCATTTGGCTCTTTTAGAGTTCTTTCGGATGGCAGAATTTACTGGGATAAGACCAGCTACTAAGACAACATTATTAGCCTGTCAAATATTACTTTTCTTCACGCAATTATCTTCTCGAGGATATCTCTCTATTGAAATATCAGATGCTATTCTACCACTGTCTGGTGCTGCTATATGTGGTTGGTTATTGCTGCAACCTGTTACAGGTTCCATTGCGGATGTAGCAGCATCAATATTCGGATTATTTTATTTAGGTTTCTTGCCAAGTCATTGGATTAAATTAAGAAATCTTTTAGAGACTGATTTAACAAATAACGTCAACCTTATTCCCACTGATTGGTCATCGACTATTACTTTTGGAATGCTAATAACTTTTTCTACATGCTTTATGATCGTTGGATTTGATATAGGTTCTTATTTCGTAGGTAAGAAGTTTGGCAATCACTCATTGTCTCCAATTTCACCCTCTAAGACTATTGAAGGTGTCATTGGTGGATTATTATTCTCTATATTAATAGGTGCCTCTTTTGGATATCTACTTAGATGGGAATTTGGTATTTTTATAGGCATTTTTATAGGCATTTTAGTTGCATTATTTTCTTTGGTCGGAGACCTTACAGAATCAATGCTTAAAAGGAATGCAGGATTAAAAGATTCAGGTAATTTTTTACCTGGTCATGGAGGGATTCTTGATAGAATAGATAGTTATTTATTTACTCCAGCAATTGTATTCTATATAGTAATTTTATTATCTCCATTAATTAGTTCCTGCAATAATTAAAAAATAATAAATGAATTTGCATTAATATTGAGTAAATTATTTTCTATAGTTATATTTTCAATATATATTTTATCTTCAATCGGGATTTGAATTGTCTTGTCGTTTATGTAATTTTCTAAATACATTTTACCTCTCTCTGTTTTAATATTAATCTGTTCTTCTTTGGTAACATCCATATCCTTTTTAGAAGTTTTTATAAATAATTTATCACTTCTTATTTTTATATCTTCTAGTGTTTCTTGGTTGAATATTTTCTTGCTAATCATACTCCCAATCCACCCCCAATTGTTAGATAATAAAAGTGATTTGAGCGAACTTTGAGATAATGAAATCTTGATTTTTACAATTGGTTTGTTTTTAAATTGTATTGCTTTGTTGGCTAAACTAAAATTTATTATTAGATGATTAGCTTCTAATTCAAATTGATCGAACAAAAGATCTTTGTAATTTATATCTTCAGCAATTATATTTATTTTTGGTATTTCACCTTTGATGATTTGAGTAGAACTGGATATAATATCTATTTTAATTTTGCGAATCGTTTTACACTCTTTCTTGAGTATGATTCTTACACCTTGCTCTAATAATTTAGTTAGAACTCCTTTCTCATTATTTGGCTTATTTATCATTTAGTTAAAAAATTCTCCCATACTTCTGAAACTAATCTAGGCTCCTCCAAATGTGGGAGATGTCCTGAATTTGTTGCTATTTCTAGGTTTGAGTGATAGGTCTTGTTAATTTCTTTCTTTTCATTCTCAGGAATAATTCTGTCATGTTTCCCTAAAATGATTTTTAGAGGTTGTCTTGGTTTTGGGAGCCCACATTCAGAGACTCCCCCATCCGCCGCAAATGCTGCTAATGACGATTGCCAACCAGGAACTTTTAAATGTATGGAGGCGATTTGTTCTTCTGCAGGGCCAACGCTATTTCTTGGATCTGCGAATGCCTGTTTACATAATCCCCTGCGAACAAAAGGTTGACTAAGGAAAAGAGCTCCCAAATGATTAAGTGGCCATGGAATCTTTGGGTTTTTGTCTGCTAACCCTGCTGGTGATAAAAGTAGTAGCTTATTTACCTTGTTTGGGTTTTGTCTTGCTAGTTCTAAGGCTAGTGCACCCCCCATTGAGGCGCCAATTACTCCTATGGGTTGATTCTTCGAGAAATATGCCAAAACAGAATTTAAATGTTTCATTAAATATTTAAATCCATATTTGTTACCCTTATTTCTAGGACAAAATCCAAATCCATATAAATCTGGAATGATTAATTTATTTTTCTTTTTTAGAAAAGGTGTTAGACGTCTATATTCAAGAAAGCAGCTATCAAAACCATGTAGGAGAAGTACCTTTTCTCCTTTTCCTGTCAATACTAATGGAAATAAGTCTGAATCATCATTTGATATCCCATCTAGTTTTATCCATTTAAGATCGTCAAAAAGTAACTTTGCTTGCTTATCAATAATGTGGGCTTTTATATTTTTTATATAAGCCTTTGATTTTTGGGTTGAGTTGACGTCAATACTTTTTTTTTTATTCAATGTTATTAGATATTATTTAAGACTTATATTAGATCTTGTAGGTAATGATTGATAACTTTGAATTGCTTCTATAAGGTCTTTCTCATTTATTGAAAAGGGTAATTGATGAATATCTGAATTATCTTTGCATGCAAATTTGCATGCTTTATTTAGTTCATTTGGTGTTGAATCTTTTAAATTTAGAGAATCGATAGATATAGGTAGATTTAATTGCAATAAAAAAGCTATAAGTTGTGATTTTGCTTGTTTTGGTAATTGACTATTTGAATTTTTTTCTTGTAAATAGAGTTGTACTAGAAGGCCAAATCCAACAAGTTCCCCATGAAGTGGTTTGTTTTTATATTCAAGTTGAGTTAATCCATTATGTATAGGATGCGCAGCAGCTGTTCTGCATCTAGCACCTCCTAGCCCTCCAATTATTCCAGCAGTCAGAGCACATCCTTCTGCAACAGTTTCCCAAGAATTGCCATGTGGATTTTTGAAGGCCTTGAAGCCATTAAGAAATAACTGATCTCTTAAAACCCGAGCCATCTGAACAGCTTGTTGAACAAAACCGTCTTCGCTAGTGATGCTTGTTAAGGATGACTCATACCATTTCGCAACAGCATCGGCCATCCCGCTAGCAAGAGTCCTGGGTGGGGCAGCTCGAACAATGTTGTGATCAAATATCAATAAGTTAGGACATTTTTTTAAAATTATGTCCTTAATAAATTTTCCATCAGGAGTATAAATATTTGATAAGGCAGTCCAACCAGCACAGGTGGACGCGCTCAAAGGAACTGTAATGCAATTAATATCGAGTAATTCAGCAATTAATTTTCCTGCATCAAGAACTTTCCCACCTCCTGCAGCAATAATCCCATCACAATTATATTTTTTTGCGTATTTATATGTATTTTGGATATCTTGCTCACAACAATCATGATCTAGCTCGAAAGAGATTGCTTGGATATTTTCAGAGATAAGATCTTTTTCAAATTTATTTCTTATTTTTTTTGTCGAGATACTTCTACCAATTATTAAAGGTCTTTTGCATAATCTAGAGATTGATTGTATCGATTGTTTCCACGCTCCTTGTCCCCTTACGACTTTTGAGGGTGAAATATTGTGAATATTTAGTGACATACTTTGGGCAATTGCTCTTTATAAAGTTAAACCGTTGCGCTTGCTAATTCGGGGGTGGAACTATCTTTGCCAAGATGTTTTACTATTACTTTTTTACTTTCATCAATATCAACCTCAGCTTTATCTCCATCTTTTATCCTTCCAGATAAAACTTCTTCAGCAAGGCTATCTTCCAATAACCTCATTACTGCTCTCCGTAGAGGACGTGCTCCATAAGATGGATTGTATCCTTCTTCAACTAACCTTTCTTTAAAATCATCTGAAACAGTTAATAATATTCCTTTCTCTTTAATTCTTAAAAATACTTCTTTTAGCATTATTTCAGCGATGTCCTTAACTTCGTCTCTAGAGAGTTGTCTGAATACAATTATTTCATCTAATCTATTTAGAAACTCAGGACGGAAATATTGCTTTAGTTCTTCATTTACTAATGATTTAATTCGGTTGTATTGAGTATCTTCTAAATTTTCACCTGAGAATTCGAAGCCTAATCCGCCACCACCTTTTTCTATAACTTTAGAACCAATATTTGAGGTCATTATTATCAATGTATTTTTAAAATCAACAGTTCTTCCCTTTGAATCAGTCAACCTACCTTCCTCAAGTAATTGAAGGAGAAGATTAAATACATCAGGATGGGCTTTTTCTATTTCATCAAACAAAACAACTGTGTAAGGTCTTCTCCTAACAGCTTCAGTTAATTGTCCACCTTCATTGAAACCTACATATCCAGGAGGAGATCCTATTAGCTTACTAACTGTATGTCTTTCCATAAATTCAGACATATCTAGGCGAATCATTGCTTCTTCGCTACCGAAGAAATATGCAGCTAGAGCTTTAGTAAGCTCTGTTTTTCCTACACCTGTTGGACCAGAAAAGATAAAACTAGCAATAGGTCTATTTGGATTTTTTAGACCTACTCTTGCTCTCCTTATGGCTTTAGAAACAGCTTTGACCGCTTCATCTTGCCCTATCAGCCTTTGGTGCAATGTCTCTTCCATATTTAGAAGCTTGACTGATTCACTTTCAGTTAATTTTTGAACAGGAACACCTGTCCATGATGCAACAATGTGAGCAATGTCTTCTTCATTGACTATAGGTTGAGAAAGCTTTGATTCATCTTCCTGAGATCTCAACTGATCAGTATCCTCTTTGTTTAAATCTTTGTTTTCGGGACTATTTGAGCCTGAATTAATTGAAGCTTTTTGTCTGATATTTTGTAGAAGATTTCTTATTTTATCTCTTAATTCAACCTCTTTTTCTCTTAGTTCTCCCGCCTGGGTGAAGTCTTGATCTCTTATAGCTTCTTCTTTGTTTTTTTGTATTTTTCTTAGTTCTTTATCAACCTCTTTCGCTTCAGGGGGTAACTTTGAATTGAGTAATCGGACTCTGCTTCCTGCTTCGTCTATTAAATCTATGGCTTTATCAGGTAAAAAACGATCTGAAATGTATCTATCACCAAGATTCGCAGCAGCGTCTAAGGCTTCATCTGTAATTTTTAATCTGTGATGTTGCTCATATCTCTCTCTTAACCCTCTAAGGATTTCAATTGTATCTTTTATTGAAGGTTCTCCAATCATTACAGGTTGGAACCTTCTTTCTAGTGCAGCATCTCTTTCAATGTGCTTACGGTACTCGTCAAGCGTTGTAGCTCCGATGCATTGAAGTTCTCCTCTTGCTAATGCTGGTTTTAAAATGTTTGCTGCATCAATAGCTCCTTCAGCCGCTCCCGCTCCGATTAATGTGTGAACTTCATCAATTACTAAAATTACATTTCCAGCAGATTTGATCTCTTCCATTATTTTTTTCAACCTTTCTTCAAATTCACCTCTATATTTCGTGCCAGCAACAAGTAGACCAATATCTAGAGTTAAAACTCTTTTTTCTTCAAGAATATCTGGAATATTACCTTGTTGAATCCTTTGAGCAAGACCTTCCGCAATTGCTGTTTTACCTACCCCTGGCTCTCCTATTAAAACAGGATTATTTTTAGTCCTTCTACCTAAAATTTGTATGACTCTGTCAATTTCTTCGTGTCTTCCAACTACAGGATCTAGCTTTGATTCGCTAGCTAATTTTGTTAAATTTGTTCCAAATTCGTCAAGTGTTGCTGTTTTAGCTGATCCTTTAGAGGTACCTGAACCAGTTGTGACCTCTGCTGTTTCACCAAGCATTCGAACGACTTGGGTTCTAACTTTTGAAAGATCAACACCTAAATTTTCTAAAACTCTTGCTGCTACACCTTCACCTTCTCTAATAAGTCCAAGTAATAAGTGTTCAGTTCCTATGTAGTTATGACCTAGTTGACGAGCTTCTTCTAATGAAAGTTCAAGTACTCTTTTAGCTCTTGGTGTAAAGGGTATTTCTACAGCAACGAATCCTGAACCTCTCCCGATTATTTTTTCAACTTCAACTCTTGAGTCTTTTAGATTAACTCCCATAGATTTAAGAACTTTAGCTGCTACACCAGTTCCTTCACCGATAAGGCCAAGAAGGATTTGTTCGGTTCCCACAAAATTATGTCCAAGGCGCCTTGCCTCTTCTTGAGCGAGCATAATCACTTTTATTGCCTTTTCTGTAAACCTCTCAAACATTTAGGTTTTGCCCTGAACTTATTAACCTAATTTATCAGGGTTAAGTGTGAAATGTGTACGGTTAGGTTTTTTTTTATAAAGGATAAATATAAAATGCTTGTTGACAGATAATTAAATGTACTATTTGATGCAAAACATTCAATTGATTTGTTTTTGGATTTCGGTTAACCGTACTCATATGTTCCTTTTTTAACTTTTATTTAACTCTTTAGTAAAGATAAGTGCATTACTTTCATCTTTATAAAACTTTGATCTATTCCCTATAACTTTAAAGCCCATTGAAGTGTATAAAGCTATTGCTTTCTTATTCGTGTCTTTAACTTCTAAATGAATGAGATTTATTTGAAGTGATTTTGAACGTTTAATTAAGTCTTTCATGAGTAATTTACCTAGTCCCTTTCTTTGATGTTTTGGATCAACAGCTATTGAAGTGATGTGTAATTCATCCATAATTAACCATGAAGAAGTTAGGCCCAATAACTCTTTTTTTTCAAGATCTATGACTCCAAGACAAATTCTTTTAGGATCAATAAGTTCTCTTTCCCATTGAGATTTTGTCCAAAGACCTTTTAATGATTTCTTGTCTAGATCGATACATGCATTTAAATGCATCTTCCCAAGCTGGATAATTGAGAGATTCATGTCCAACTTTTAATTAATTAATCCTTCTTTCTTTAAAAAATACAGTAATTGGTTGATTGATCTCTAGATTGGCTAAATATTCAAGTAAAAACTTGCCATGCTTGGCTTAAAAGCTTTTGAACCCAATAGGGATATTGCTAGTCCAAATCGAAATATAGCTCCTATCTCTTCAGAAATTAGTGAGAGTAAGAAATTATTAGTAGGAGGTTGTCAATTAAGTGAACTTGCAAAAAAATACGGCACACCTCTTTATGTTGTTGATGAGTTGACACTTAGAACTGCATGTAAAACTTATATGAATTCTTTAAAAAAGCATTATCCAGGAGATTCTCTTCCTCTATTTGCTTCAAAGGCGAATAGCTCTTTAGCAATATGCGCACTTATTGCTTCTGAGGGGTTTGGACTTGATGCCGTATCAGAAGGTGAATTACTTACTGCTTTAAAAGGCGGCGTAAAAGGGAAGAATATTGTTTTCCACGGGAATAACAAATCATATGCTGAATTGGATTTCGCTTACAAAAATAATGTAACCATTGTTCTGGACAATAATCATGATATTCAGTTGCTAAAAAAAATTGCTTCTGATAAAAAACCGGCCAAGTTAATGTTGCGTTTTACTCCTGGCATAGAGTGTCATACTCATGAATATATTAGGACTGGACATTTAGATAGCAAATTTGGGTTTGACCCTGATGAGGTCAAGTCTGTTTTAGAACAATTAAAGAAATATAAGTGGGCAAATTTAACTGGTTTGCATGCTCACATTGGCTCTCAAATTTTTGAGGTTCAACCTCATATTGATCTTGCGGGTGTTATGGCCGATACTTTTAGACTTGCTAAAGAAATTGGCCATCCCATAGCAGATTTGAATATAGGCGGTGGTCTTGGGATTAAATATGTCGCATCAGATGATCCACCATCAATTGACAAATGGATTGAAGTCATTTCTAGGGCTGTTGTGAAGGCTTGTGAGGAAAAGAATTTAGATTTGCCGAGATTAATGTGTGAACCTGGGAGGTCTTTAGTAGCTAATTCTGGGATTACTATCTATAAGATTGGAGCTAAAAAAATTGTTCCTGGAATTAGAACCTATTTTTCTGTTGATGGAGGGATGAGTGATAATCCTCGTCCAATAACATATCAATCTCTTTACAGCGCCTGCCTAGTAGATAAACCATTGGATTCAAATTTTGAAAAAGTTACGATTGCAGGCAAGCATTGTGAATCTGGGGACGTTTTATTGAATGACTTTTTTCTTCCGTCTTGTGAAAGTGGAGATTTTCTTGCTGTTTTTGGAACAGGTGCATATAACTATTCAATGAGTTCTAACTACAACAGAATCCCCAGACCTGCGACCGTAATGGTTGGAGAAGGTTGTGTTGAATTGATCCAAAAGAGAGAGCTTCCTGAAGATCTATTGCAATTAGATGTATTACCTGATCGCTTTATTGCAAAGAATTAGGTAAGTTTAAACTACGTTGGGGTATAGGAGTGAATTCTTGGTGGCTTATAAACGTGCGTGTCCTCCTTGATGTCTTGTTCGCTTCTGCTCTTGGAGTTCTTCTTTTTACAAGAGTCAAAGAGCAAAGGACCTTATGGCTTTTAAGAGGTTATCTCTTTTTAGTCTCCTTAGCATGGTTCGTTCAGAGGTTTGCGAATTTACCAATTACTTCAAAGCTAGTTGATGCTTTGGTTTTAGCGTGCTCATTATCTTTAGCAATTTTATGGCAAGGAGAATTAAGGAGATTAATGGAATTATTAGGTACCGGAAGATTAGCCGTGATACTTGGTAATACTCAAAATGAATTTAGGGCAAGCTCTAATACTTTTGCTCAATTAACTGAAGCTGCAGGTCGTTTATCACAAAATAGAAAAGGAGCATTAATTGTTGTTGATATGGGAAGTGACTTGCGCCCTGAGGATTTCCTCTTTCCGGGTGTTCCTTTAGATGCTCAATTGTCATCTGAATTGTTATTAAACCTTTTTGCAGCTGATACCCCTCTTCATGATGGAGCTGTTTTGGTTAAAGGAAATAGAATCATTTCTGCAGGCGTGATTTTGCCTCTTTCGAGACAAGGAATTAGTAGATATGGAACGAGACATTTGGCTGCCCTTGGTATAACTGAACGATTTGATCGATGTATATGTGTTGTAGTTTCAGAAGAATCAGGTACCTTATCTTTAGCTAGTCAAGGACGTCTGGAAAGGCCCATAACAAGCAGTCGATTACTTGATCTTTTGAAAGAATTGTTAGATCCTTCAAATTCTTCTCCATCTAAGTCCGCTAGCATTAATTCTTCCTTGAAAACGTCTTCTTCTAAGATTGAAACTAAAGTTGCTCAATCAAGAGTTAATCTTGATAAAATCAATGACAGCAAGGAGTCTTTGAATTGACTCATCCTTCTGTAATTACTACTTACAATTCTAATGAGGTTTCGCCATTACCTAAGGAACTAGATCGCCTTCGTTTGCCTGATCATATTGCAGTAATTATGGATGGAAATGGTAGGTGGGCAAAGGCCAAGGGATTACCAAGAACAATTGGACATACTGCTGGAGTTGAATCACTTAAAACTACTTTGCATTTATGTAGTAACTGGGGAATCGGCGCATTAACTGTTTATGCTTTCTCAACTGAAAATTGGTCAAGACCAAGTGAAGAAGTCAATTTCTTAATGACTCTTTTTGAAAGTGTTCTTAAGCGTGAATTGAGTAATTTAAAACTTGAAGAAGTAAAAATTAAATTTTTAGGTGACCTTGAGCCATTACCAATTCCTTTAAAAGACTTAATCAATGAATCCGTTGAGTCAACTTCAAATAATAAAGGAATTCATTTTAATGTTTGTACTAATTATGGGGGACGAAGAGAGTTAGTACTTGCTGCACAAAAGTTGGCAGAACGCTCTGTTAAAGGTGAATTAGATCCCTCATTAATAGATGAAAATGTATTTGCCTCTGAATTATTTACAGCAAGTGAGGTGGATCCAGACTTGCTTATTAGAACTAGTGGTGAAAAAAGAATAAGTAATTTTTTATTATGGCAATTAGCTTATGCTGAGATCCACGTTACAGATGTATTATGGCCAGATTTCAATGCAGATGCTCTTACGAAGGCACTTCTTGATTACCAATCTAGAATAAGGAGATTCGGAGGAGTATGAAAAATTAAATGGATATAGTTAAATCTCTGATTTTTTATTGATGAGTAGCTAAAACTAAAAAAGATAAAAAACTTTTTATATTCAATTTCTCCATGACACTTATTAATCCTAATATTCAAGAATCTAATAAAGTCAATACCAAAGATGAGTCTGTTTTAGATTTCAATTCTATTAAAGGATGTAATCTAAGACATGATTGGTCTTTAGAAGAAGTCAAAGAGATACTTGATTTGCCATTGATGGATTTATTGTGGAGGGCGCAAATAGTTCACAGGTCTTATAACCCAGGTTATAAAGTTCAGCTAGCCTCCCTTTTAAGTGTAAAGACAGGGGGATGTTCAGAAGATTGTGCATATTGCCCCCAATCCGTCCATAGTGAAACAAAGGTTGAACCTCTTCCTGCGCTTCAAGTTAAGTCAGTCCTTAAGAGAGCAAGAGCGGCTAAAGATTCAGGAGCAGATAGATTTTGCATGGGTTGGGCTTGGCGTGAGATTAAAGATGGAAGCACTTTCGATGCAATGCTTGAAATGGTTAGAGGTGTTAGAAAACTTGGCCTGGAGGCATGTGTTACCGCTGGAATGATTACTGATTCACAAGCCTCTAGATTGGCAGAAGCAGGTTTAACAGCCTATAACCACAATTTAGATACTAGTCCTGAACATTATTCCAACATTATTTCAACAAGGACATATCAAGATCGACTTGAAACCTTGAGAAGAGTACGTATGGCTGGTATAACCGTGTGCTGTGGTGGAATTATTGGGATGGGAGAATCTATATCGGACAGAGCATCTTTACTAAAAGTCTTAGCAACTTTAGACCCTCATCCTGAGAGTGTTCCTATTAATGCTTTAGTTGCCGTAGAAGGTACACCTATGGAGGATATTTCTTCTATTGATCCATTAGAGATGGTTCGGATGGTCGCGACAGCGAGGATTATCATGCCTAAAAGTAGAATTAGACTTAGCGCAGGCAGACAACAACTTGGTAGGGAAGCTCAAATACTATGTCTACAATCAGGAGCCGATTCTATTTTCTATGGAGATACTCTTTTGACGACTGGCAATCCGGAGGTTGACGCTGATCGTAAACTTCTTGCTGATGCTGGGATTAAAGCGAACTTCTCTCAAGATAATTAAGTATGAAATCTGGAGATAACGTCAAGAAATTTAAATACAAAGTTGCAGCTTTTTATAATTTCATATCGATTCGTGATCAAGACATCCTTTTAATTAAAGAACAATTAACTACACTAGCATCAAATCATGAAATTAAAGGAACTATTCTAATTGCTTCTGAAGGCTTTAATGGAACAGTTTGTGGAACTGAAAATTCTATTACGCTATTAGTTGAACTATTAAAGCAATTATTAAATATATCTCATTTTAATGTTAAATATAGTTGGACTGAAAAACAGGCGTTTCGTCGGTTTAAAGCACGTAAGAAAAAAGAAATCGTAACAATTGGGTTAAAACAAATTGACCCTTCTAAATCTGTTGGTAAATATATCAAAGCAAGCGATTGGAATGAATTTCTAGAAGATCCTGATACTTTAATTATTGATACTCGTAATGAGTATGAAATAAAAATAGGAAATTTTGTAGGAGCACTAAATCCTCATACAAGTTCATTTCGTGAATTTCCTGTGTGGGTACAAAAGTGCTTAAAACCGTTAATCGAAGAGAACCCTTCTTTGAAAATCGGTATGTATTGTACTGGAGGAATAAGGTGTGAAAAGGCTACTTCTTATCTAATTGAAGAGGGTTTTTCAGAAGTGCATCATCTTGAGGGTGGCATACTTAAATATCTTGAGGAGGTTTCTCCTGAGGAAAGTTTATGGGATGGGGAGTGCTTTGTCTTTGATCAACGTGTTTCTTTAAATAATGAACTATTACCTGGTTCCCATACGATGTGTCATGCTTGCGGCTTGCCCATCTCTCCTGAGGATCTTAAAAAACCAACATACATTAAAGGATTGCAATGTGAAGCTTGTGTTGATAAGTTTACAGATTCAGATAGAGCTAGATTTGCTGAAAGGCAACGTCAGATTGACGAATTAATGAAACGTCTACCTGAAAACTCTATTTGGCCATCTTCATGACTAAACCTAATTTAACTGTATTAGAAAAAGAGGCTTCTGAACGTGGATTATTGCTAAGAATCCAAGTTAGGAGACCTGCCAATATATGGTCTTTTAGACTAGTTGTGGGGAAAATAGCTAGTGAAGAAAAAATCCAATTATTGGGTGAAATGAAAGGATGGGCATATCAAAATATAAAAGGACTTCAACTTGATACTATGAAGGTTGCTAGAAACGCCAATTTTAGAGTAGGTGATATGCTTTGGGCCGCTACTATGGCTTGGGCTATAGAAGAGACTCCATGCAGAAGTGCAAGATTATTGGCTATCTACGATGAAAGCAATCAACATAAAATATTACAACGTTATTTTCGTAGACGTGGTTTTAATAAAGTGCGCGATGTGGGATCCTCTCCCTTGGATTTACCTTTAAGAATTGTTTGGGGAGGTGCAGGAGCGTTTATGGTTGGCAATTGTGAAGAAGTACTTGAAAGAAGTTATCGGAGTTGGTCGGAGTGATTAAATTTCTTTAGAACCTTAATCCAAGGTGTTATCCGCATGATAACTGCTGCGTACTAATGGACCGCTGTTTATTTTCTTAAAACCTAATCCCTTCGCTATTTCTGCAAAATCATTGAATTTGGTCGGTGACCAATAATGCGAAACTGGAATGTGAGCAAGTGACGGCCGTAAATATTGACCGATAGTCAGATATTGGCAATCTACTTCTCTAAGGTCTTTAAGTGTTTGAATTATTTCATGAAATTTTTCTCCCAGTCCAAGCATTATTCCTGATTTTGTTGGAATCTTTGGAGCAATTTCTCTGGCGGATTTGAGAAGATTGAGTGAGTGTTCGTAAGTAGCACCTCTTCTGACTTCCCTTTGAAGTCTCTTTACAGTTTCAAGATTATGGTTGAAGCAAATGGGTGCAGCCGAGAGCACTACCTTAAGTCTTTCTCTTTGTTTCCCGTTATTGTCTTTGTTGTGGCCACCCCAGAAATCTGGTGTTAGTACTTCTATTTTGACACCAGGGTTCAATGATCTAATTGCATCGATAGTTGTCTTGAATAGACTTGCACCATGATCAGGCAAGTCATCTCTTGCAACTGCGGTTAGTACCACATATTTAAGCTTCAAAACTTGAACAGCATTTGCAATTTTTTCTGCTTCAAAAATATTTACTTTTTCAGGTAACCTTCCTTTCTCTACTTGGCAAAATGCACAGCTTCTTGTACAAATGGAGCCACCTAATAAAAAAGTAGCTGTTCCAGCGGCATAGCACTCTCCTCTATTGGGGCATCTGCCTTCTTCACATATTGTATGTAATCTATTTTCTTTTACGAGCCTTTGAACTTTTTCTAATTGAGAGGCGTTACCTATGGATGGTTTGATCCAATTGGGTAAACGTTCCTCTGGAAGGAAGCTGCTATATTTTGTCGTTTTCTTGGTGGTTGTTGTCATTTGTTTGAGGATTAGTCTAAATCTCTACGTCCTTCTAAAGCACGTGAAAGTGTTACCTCGTCTGCATATTCCAACTCACTTCCCACAGGAAGTCCATAAGCAATACGTGTGACTTTTGTGAATGGTCTTAATAGTCTTCCTAGATAAAGACTAGTAGTGTCTCCTTCAATACTAGGTGTTAAGGCAAGTATGACCTCTTTGATATTTTCTTGATCTACTCTTTTTATAAGACTAGAAATTTCGAGCATTTCTGGCCCAATGCCATCCATAGGAGAAATCAATCCACCTATTACATGATAAAGCCCCTTGTACTCACGAGTTCGCTCAAGAGCAAGTAAATCTCTTGACTCGGAAACAACACAAATAAGATCTTGTGTTCTCTGTCTATCCAAACAAATTTCGCAATGTTCTCCAGCAGTTAAGTGAAAACACCTCTTACATTGACCTACTTGACTCTTCGCATTAACTAGAGCTTCTGAAAATAGTCTTATTTTCTCCTCTGGCTGACGTAAAAGATGCAAAGCTAATCTCTGCGCAGTTCTGGGACCAATCCCAGGCAATTGCTCAAATTGATCAATTAATTTTGATAGTGGTTTCGTGAAGCCGTTCAGAGTTCAGAAGCAATTAATTAGAATTTAGTCATAGATTTATCTGGGTTGCATTAATTTAAAGAAGATTACCGTCAGTTAAATTAGAAATGTATCAAAATAGCTATGCTTGAGTCTTTCAAAATGATCAAATTCCTACGAACATCTTTTAAATCTCTTTTGGCTATAGCTCTAATCTTGACCCTAGGAGCATGCTCTACAGGCGGAGCCTCAGGGTTGGAACCTTTTAAAAGTCAGGATGGACGATATGGTTTCCTTTTCCCCACAGGATGGACGAGAGTGGCTGTCGAAAATGGCCCAGAAGTTGTTTACCATGACTTGATTAACTCAGATGAGACTCTCAGTTTAGTTATTTCTAAATTGGAGAATGAAGTTGATTTAGATGATTTGGGTGGCCCCGATGCCGTAGGTGAAAAACTTTTTGGTGAAAAAAATATTAATAATCCTATTCAATTAATTGATGCTTCAGAGAGAGAAATTGATGATCGCAAATTTTATGATCTTGAATACTATGTTGATTTAGAAGAAAACAGCAGGCACGAAATTGCTACTGTCGTCGTAGATAGAGGTTATTTATATACACTTGCTGCTAGTACGAATGAACAACGCTGGTCAAAAATGCAAGATACTTTTAAGAGAGTAGTTAGTTCTTTTACTTTTTTCATCTAATTTGAGTATTATTTTCACCAGCTTGAATTTTCCAAAGGTAGTAATAAAAATCTTTGTTTTTTAGAAGAGAAATATGTGTTCCTCTCTCTATAATTTTACCTTTATCTAAAACTATGATTTCGTCGGCATCTATTACAGTACTTAAACGATGAGCAATAACAATTGTAGTACAACTATTTGTTATTTTCTTTAGAGACCTTTGAATCGCGGCTTCAGTTTCATTGTCTACAGATGCAGTTGCTTCATCTAATATTAATATCGGTGCGTTTTTTAAGATTGCCCGTGCTATAGCAATTCTTTGTCTTTGTCCTCCTGATAATTTTTGCCCTCTTTCTCCTACTATCGTTTTTAGCCCTTTTGGCAGTTGATTAATAAATTCATTTACTTCGGCAATGTCTGCAGCATTTTTTATTTTTGATTGATCAATGTTTTGTGATCCATAAGAAATATTTTCTTCAATTGTGCCTTGGAATAAATATGTTTCTTGGCTTACTAAGGCAATACAACTTCTAAGACTTTTTAAATCCAATGACTCAATTGACTTCCCATCAATTTCTATTGAACCTTGACTTATTTCATATAGCCTTAATAACAGTTTTACTATTGTACTTTTACCAGAACCGGTGGCTCCTACAATACCTATTTTCTTTCCAGGACTAATATCTAAATTGAAGTTATTGATAACTTGAGATCGGCCTTCATATGTAAAACTAATATTTTTAAATGTGATAGAACCTTGAACATTATTAGGATCTAATTTGATTTTTCCAGTTTTAATTCTTATAGGAGTATCTATTAGATCTAAAACTCTATTTGTTGAGGCCATTGATCTTTGATAATCATCCAAAATATGCCCTAATGTGGTTAAGGGCCATAATAATCTTTGAGTTATAAATACTAAAAAACTATAAGTTCCCACAGGCATTAATCCTTTCCAAGCTTGGAAACCTCCAGTAATTAATATTGCGAGGAATGCAAATAGTATTGCGAATCTGATTAGGGGGATAAATGCAGCTGATAACTTAATCGCGTTTCTATTACTTTCTTGATATGAATTGCTATCGAGCCGTAATCTTTCAAGTTCCCAATCTTCGGTAGCAAAACTTTTAATAGTAAGCATTCCACTTAGGTTGTTATTAAGTCTTGAAGCAAGATCTCCAGCTTTATCTCTAACCGCACGGTAACGAGGTGCTAGATTTTTCTGAAATTTAATCGATCCCCAAAGAATAAATGGAATAGGGATAAATGCTAATAATGCAATGCCCGGAGCTAACAAAATCATTGCCCCTCCAACAATAAAAACAGTAATTATTAATTGAATAATTTTATTAGCTCCTTCATCCAAGAATCTTTCAAGTTGATTGATATCATCATTTAGTACTGTCATAAGCCTTCCTGTATTATCTGATTCGAAGAATGTCATCTCTAATTTTTGTAAATGATCATATGCTTTGATTCTTAAATAGTGCTGTGTCTTCTGAGCTAAATTTCTCCACATTAATCCATATAAATATTCAAAGAATGATTCAGCGCTCCAGATTAAAAAGGAAATTATCGCAAGAGCAGTTAGTTGATCTGGGACAGTATTAAATCCAATTGAACCTAGCCATGAACTTTCTTTCCTTACGACTACATCAACAGATATACCAATTAATACAGGGGGGGCAAGATCAAAGAATTTATTTAATGTAGAGCATATAATAGCTGAATAGATTAGACGCTTTTGACTTTTAAGATTACTTAAAAGTCTTACTAATGGGTTTTTATTTGTTTTTGAATTTTGTCTATACATCTGATTAAATTTCTTATTATTTTAGAGATTGTATTTCTCGGCAGTTTTATTTTTGCAGTAAATACGAGAATTCTTTATGGACGATCCAGATTTGAATTTTTTGTAAAAACATTCACATGTGAAATGACTGATTTCATTTAACTTTTGTTTGTTTTTGATATTAAGTTTTGACTTTAATGATGCAATACAGAATTTATTAATTAAACTATTTTTGTGTTCTGCATGAGTTCTTAAAGTAGTACTTATATCTAATATAAGTAATGTAATCATACTTCTAGCCACTATTTTACTAAGCATTTTGATTCTATTAGTCAGTCCTATTTATTTGTAATTCTCTATTCATTACTTTGACTTTCTTTAGAGCTTGAAAAACTTTATCAGGCATTTGTTTTGGTAAATCGACTAGGCTGTAATTTTCAAATATTCTTATTCTTCCAATCGATCTTCCCTTTAATCCAGCTTCGTTAGCTATCGCTCCAACTAAATTCCCAGGCTTAACTCTATCTCTGTGTCCGACTTCAACTCTGAATCTCTCCATCTCATCTTCAGGTCTATTGCTATCAAAATCACCCCTTCGACGTTGTCTAAACTTATTATCTCTTCGATCATTTCTTGTGTTTCTTTGAGCAGATTGCCTGATCCAATCTTCATTCCCATGCTCAAGGAGTGGATTATAACCAACTGCTAAATTTAATGCGGCAAGTGTTAGTTCTTTTGGATCTATATCTAACTCATTTTCAATATTTTTAATTAATTCTTCTAAAATATTAGTCTCTTCTGGGTTGTCTCTATCTGTGGAGGCTGCTCTTATTAATTTTTCTTGTAACTTCTTAATTCGGTTGCTGTTGATAAGTTCATTGTTTGGTATATCCATTCTCTCAATAGGTTGACCTACAGCTCTTTCAAGATTACTTAAAAATGACCTTTCTCTTGGATTAACAAAAAGAATTGCCTCACCATTTCTTCCAGCACGTCCAGTTCTACCAATTCTATGAACATAGGCTTCTCGATCAAATGGCATATCATAATTAATTACTAAACCAATTCGATCTACATCAAGACCTCTTGCTGCTACATCTGTAGCCACCAAAATATTAATAGAACCCTGTCTTAATCTTTCAACAGTTCGTTCCCTTTGATTCTGAGGTATATCTCCATTTAAAACAGCGACATTATATCCATATGATTCTAATTTTTCAGCTACTACGATTGTAATAGCTTTTGTTCTGGCAAATATTATTACTCCTTCTTCAGATACAGCTTCAAGTACTCTTTGAAGTGCATTAACTTTATAAACATTTTGAACTGTTATATACCTTTGCCTGATAAGTCTTTCCTTTAATTCAGTTGCTTTTATAGTTATTTCTGCAGGACTATTTAAATATTTTTTTGATAATCTTCTTATCTCAGATGGCATTGTCGCTGAAAATAAAACAAGTTGTCTCTCCTCTGGCAATTGTTCTAAAATCCATTCAACGTCATCTATGAATCCCATCCTTAGCATTTCATCAGCTTCATCTAGAACTAAACAACTGAGATGACTAGTATTGAGAGTCTTTTGACGCATGTGATCCATGACTCTTCCCGGGGTCCCTACGACTACATCAACCCCCCTTCTAAGTGTGTTGATTTGACTTCGGAAATCTGAGCCACCATATATTGCAAGTACTTTAAAATGCGGATGGCCTGCGGAATAGGTGCGAAATGATTCAGCTACTTGCATAGCTAACTCGCGAGTTGGCGCTAAAACTAAAACTTGTGGATGTCCAACATTCTTTTTCAGCCTTTCTAGGATTGGTAAGGCAAATGCTGCTGTTTTCCCTGTGCCGGTTTGAGCTTGTCCAACTAAATCTCTACCAAGAAGTAATTCAGGAATCGCTGCTTTTTGAATCGGTGTAGGTGATGAATAGCCTTTATCAGAAATTGTTTGAATTAGTTCCTTACTAAAATTAAATTCAGAAAATCCATTTTCTGAATTTTGATCATCTTCATCAAATATTTTCTCAGTAGATTCTTCAAGAACATCTTGATCTACTGGACATGAGTAATCCTCATGTAGATTGTTATTTGTCATCAAATAATGGTTGCCTTTTTGTCCTTCAAATTAGGCAGACAACTTCCGATCGGTATATAACCGTGCTTTGCTGACTCGCCTTGTTAAAGGGATTATAAAATTAATATTATCATCTCAAAAATCCTTTTAGGAATAAGTTGACCACATCTTTAAAAGTCTTCTTCTTTATTGGTAATTACCATTAACTGTTTTTTTGCACGAGTTATTGCTGTGTAAAGCATTCTTTTTTCATAATCATAAGAATAAAATTTTATAGGACTATTCTCTTCTGAAACTTTTGAGGTACTTGGCCAAAGTAAAAGAACTCGATCAGCTTCACTCCCCTGTGCTTTATGAATTGTCATTGCATATGCCGCATCATATATATTTAACCTTGATGGGTTTATTAATCGAGTTACAAGTCTTTGTTCCTCAGAAAAAACATTAAATAAAAAACGTCTTTTATCGCCGTTGCCAATAATTATACCAACGTCTCCATTTGCTAAACCTATTTCAGGTTGATTACTTTTTGCCATGATTGGTGTTCCCTCCCCCCACTTGTGTACTTCCTTCTCAAAGCTCTTTCCTAAAAGGAGCTCGTGGATTTTTTTTACACCCCAAGGCCCATATCTTTGTGGACAAAGTATAAGAAGATTATCTATGAATTTAAATAGTTTTAGCATTTCAACTGATTGTGCTACCTCAACCATGCTTGATTGCCATGCTTCATCAGGAATAGAATTAATACAATTTTCTGTTAACTTTTTAAGCATCCTTCTATGGTTTAAAAGAGTCCTTACTACCGGGTCTGGAATAGTTTTTAGGGACGAAAGGTAATGACTTGTATTTGATGAATCTTCTTTCATTGAAAGTAGGTGCCAAAACGCATCTACTCCATCATCTTTTAGTGTATTTCTTAGTAAAGCGATATCTCCTTTGTTTCGGTATGACTTTGTAAGTTTGACTGAATTTGATTGAAAGTTTGTTTTCGTTTCTTTCTCTTGCAAAACTTGCCATATACCAGCGCTTCCTATTGGTAATAATTGGTCAGGATCACCTACTAAGATTATTTGACATGATTTTGTTAAGGCATCGAGCAATCCATTAATGGTTGACAAGTCCACCATTGACATCTCATCTATGACTATTAGATCTAATTTTAATAGACGTTGAGAGTTTCTTTTGAAGCCATTTGGTCCTGCTTCTAACCATTTATGTAATGTTTTAGAAGGAATATTAGAAAGCTTATCCTTTAAAGGATCTTCAAAATTTTCAATACCCGCCTGAATAGTATCTTTTAGTTTTTTTGCGGCTTTTCCTGTTGGAGCAGCCATTGCAATATCAAGAGTCGGATTTCTTGTTAGTGCTTGTAAAAGCATTTGAAGGATGGTACTAGTCTTGCCTGTGCCTGGGCCTCCACTTAACAAGATGATTTGTTCACTTTTAACAAGATTAACAGCTTCTATTTGTTGAATATTTAGATGCTCTAGACTCTTCGTATCAATTCGAACTGGTAATTCTTTAGATAGATTATTAATAGGTTTATTTCTTACGACTATTTTATTAATGGTCTCAACTATCTCATCATGTGTTCGACGCCAACTGACCAAATCTCCATTTAAAACTATTGGGGAGTTGTCTCCTTTAGTCCAGCCACTCTCTAATAAGGCTTTCATATGATAGCTGGGCCAACCGTTATATTTAAGTTCAAGATTTTTAGGGATTTCCTTCATATCTATATAAACATCACCTCTTGATAATCCATCCATTAATACATTTACGACATCTATTAAAGCTTCATTAAACTCTATGGGTGGATAATAGCGAATTAGAATAGCTAATAATGATTTATTTAAATCAGTTGAAAATTTCTTTTTCAAGGGCTCTCTCATTTATATTGTCTTTTAATCAATAAATCCAGCTTTTTAATTCTTTCAATAGGTGCAGGTTCGACGATTAAGCCTGGACTCCTTTGAGGAAAATTCTTTTCTTCTAAATCTCCTTTACCTGGAAGCCCTCTCAAAAACACGTAAATGTAACCACCAAGGTGTTTTTGAGGTGAATAATCGGGGAGCCTCCAATTTAAAAACCTATGTAAAGCAAGTAAATATATATGGGCTTGTAGTGGATAGTGATGATGGTACATTTCTTCATCCATTCTGGAAATTGAATAATTTGAGGGACCACAAAAAGAACCACCCTCTTTTGATAGCGGGCTTCCTATCCAGTTACTTTTCCAATCTAGGACCCACCATTTAGCAATTTCATGATTTGGATTGTCTGCAAAAACTTGATCTATGGATCCGGTTAGGAAACCGCTGCTATAGATATTTAGATCCATAAGTTTATTTATATAATCTGAGCCATATTTATTTTGGACATCTTCTCTAAATATTGATGATAATTCGAGAGTATTAATTGGATCAGCATCATGACATATTGGAATATCAAATTTTAATTCTTTGATAGAGCTTTTAGAGTTTAATTTCTTCAGTTTAAATTTACCTAAAGGACCTCCCAAAGGGATATTTGCAATTCTCTTTAATAAAATTTCAATTGGTTCAATAAATGAATTACTTATATTAACTATATTTAATTCTTCTTCTATTATAGTGGAAACTTTTAGTTGATATTCAAGATATAAAAGTCATTGAAACTAATAAAACATGGACTCAACCTAAAAGTGAAGTCAAATTATCACTTGGATCAATTCCTCAGCATCAGTTTGAGAATAGTTGGGGAAGGTATAGTTTCTCAAAATGGATAACACAAAAAAATGACGAATTCATTAAAAAAGAATTATCAAATGAGTTAAATGAAGATCATGCATTCAAAGATGAAATCGAGGATGTATCTTTTCAAGAAATTGATCAGGAAGTTTTAGAAAAAGATCAAAGAATTGACCGTTTAGAAGATCAGATATGGTCTAAAGAAAGTCCTATTGCTAATTTCCCTAGGGGTGCTATAGCAGGG
>QCIR01000015.1 GCA_003216575.1 Prochlorococcus sp. AG-402-M23 | reverse complement strand
CTTTTCTTTCTTTTTATCTGTTTTTTCCTCAGTCACATCTATTTCTTTTAGGAATGATTTATTAATTACCATTATATCTTTGATTAGGCTTTTAACTTTCACAAGAAATTAGAGCCACTACACAAATAAGCATGTTTTGGTCTTTCTGTGAGGGGAAGTAATTAGTTCAGGCCGAAGAAAATAAAGTCGTTTGCTAATTATCTATCACTGCCTTTGGGGGCAAACTTTTTTCCCTTCGTGAATAGTATCGGGAATTTTATCAAAGCCTTTTATATCAATAGAGTTAAACTCTTGACTTCCCGTAGAGTCGAGATTTCTAAGGAGCTGCACTTGTGCTGTAGCTAAAGAGTAATGCCCTCGCTTTGGTCGTGCTAAAACTTTTTTGTTCATCAATGTGCTGAGAGTGGTTTCTACGGTTTTCAATGATGAGTTATGGAGTTTGAAATCTTTTTTGAAACTGATAAGTGACACCTCTAGCCCTAAAAAATAATAGAAGATGTGATGTTTCCTGATTAGAAATCGCAATGGAATAAACTTGATATCAATTTAACCAAAGAAAAATATATAGATAGCATCAAAAAAATAGAAATCGTCTATAAAAACTTAGATAAAGAGATGCCATCTATCACAAAATCACATTTCTGATAAAAGAATAAATTATGCTCTTTACAAACAAGTGAGACCTTGTAGCATTTCTCCTCCTGGGAAATTTGATATAAAGCATTGATAAGTAATTTACCAATACCTTTTTTACGAAAACCTGGATGAACAGCAATATCTTCTATATGTCCCATTTTTCCTCCACGAATCTTTCTTTCAATAAATATAGAACCATATCCAACTACATCTGATTTTTCATCAAGAGCAACTAATCCAAAATGATTTGTTTGAGATTGGAACTCACCCCATATTTGATCATAATCTTTTTCATCAGCTCTATATTGAGAAGTGGATTGAAGAATCTCCATGACTGCCGTCATATGATTCTTTTTTACTTCAACCAAAGAAACATTCATTCAACTAAAAGTGAGGACTTTCTACGATTTCTTTGTAGAGAAGGTGACAAGGTAACAAGGTGACTTGTGAAACACGTTTGAAATTACTGATTTCAAAACCCTTGAAAGTAATTAAATAATATTCTATTTGAAACTCATTTGAAACTCAAGTATTTAATGCCTGACAAGTTTTTCTGCTGGTAATTTATTCCTTATGTATCTCTTAAAGCATTCGAGTAGCTCATTAGTTTTGCTTGATATTCTTATACCTAAAATTGTTCTCATGCTGTTTTTGCTATCACTAATACTCCTGGCTAGTATTGGGTCTTCGCTTAAGGGTTAACGGGCTCTTATCTCCTTTATCCCTAAGTTAGGTGAAATACCCTTGCTAAAAATAGATGCAGATAGAACTATCTACTCGGTTTATAGTATTTAAGCTTCTTATAGTAAAATAGATAGACGTGTTAGTGAAATCAACTAATCCTAATTATAATAACCTTCCTCTTGTGAAGGTAGCTATGCCTCCAAGAGAGAAGCTTTTGCCGAATCTAGAGAAAGTTCTTTATAGCGGCATGATTGGAGAAGGTGAATACGTATATCAATTTGAATCTGAATTTGCAGATTCATTTGGCCTCCCTATTGCTATCGCTACTAGTAGTGGAAGCGCAGCATTGCATATTGCTTTGATCCTTTCGGGGGTAGGCAATGGTGATGAGGTTATAACAACTTCTATGACTGCTGAGCCTACTAATATGGTTATCTTACAATCAGGAGCCACACCAGTTTTTGCTGATATTGATTGTCAAACAGGTAATTTAGATCCCGACTCAGTTGAGTCTTTGATTAGTGAACGCACCAAGGCAATAGTTGTAGTGCACTATGCTGGATTCCCTGCAGATCTTAATTCTTTGCGTTCTTTAGCAGATAAATATCGAATTATTTTAATAGAGGATTGTGCTCATGCGTTAGGGGCAACTTACAATGGAAAAAACATCGGAACTTTCGGAGATTACGGAATATTTTCTTTTCAAGCAATTAAGCATATGACAACTGTAGATGGAGGTGTATTGACTATGCGAGATTTGACAAAAGCTAAAAAGGCTAGAAGGGTTCGCTGGTTTGGATTGCCTAAAGGTGTTCCACGTACAAAATTAGACGTATCACATATTGGGTTTAAATATAATATGAATAATGTATCTGCAGTAATAGGTCTCTCTCAGTTAGAGAATATCCATCAACTAATAAGAAAACATATAGAGAATGGAATTTTTTTTGATAATGAAATTGCTAATATTTCAGGCTTTGAAATAACAAAAATAGGCGTCTGTAGTAAACCATCATATTGGATATACACTTTATTGACTGATAAATCAGATTCTGTAATTAAATGTTTAGGAGATATAGGTGTTGTGGCATCTAAACTTCATAGACCCAATCACCTGCATTCTTTATTTACTCCTTATAGACGTAATTTACCAGGATTAGATTCTTATTATAAACGGTTAGTCCATATTCCTTGTGGTTGGTGGGTGTCACAAGAAAAACGTGAGCTCATCGTTAACACCTTAAAAGGAATGAAGTCGTGAAAAAAAATTTAAATATTAATTTATTTCAGCCTACTTCATTACCAGAAATGGAGAGTGCAGCAATTAATGTCCTAAGAAGTGGAAATATAGCTAATGGAAAAAGTGTTCATGAATTAGAGGAATCTTTTTCTAAATTAATAGGTCAAAAAAATTTTGTAGCTGTAAATGATTTAACAAGTTCACTTATAATTTCTTTACATCTTGCTGGAGTTAGAGCTGGTGATCAGGTTGCTATCTCGGCATTTAATTGTCTGCAAAGCACTAGTGCTATTGCTCGATTATCAGCAACCCCTATCTGGATAGATATTGAACCATTGTCGATGACTATGTGCATTGACGATCTGAAATCTAAATTAAGTAAGGATATTAAAGCGGTTGTCCTTTATCACATAGCAGGATATCCATCTGATTCAGAAGAAATTTATTCATTATGTCATTCATTTCAAATTCCTCTTATTGAAGATTGCAATAATGCAATAGGGGCAAAATTAAACGGGAAATCAGTTGGAGTAATTGGTGATTATTCAGTTTATTCTTTTTATCCTACTCGTCAAATTAATGGCATCGATGGAGGTATTTTAAGCACTCCAAATTTAGAAAAAGCAAATTATGCTAGACGATTGCGTCGTTTTGGTATTGACTCTCAATCATTCAGGGATCAACGAGGAGAAATCAATCCAAAGTCGGAAATTACTGAGATTGGATGGTCAGCAACACTTAATAATCTACATGCAGCAGTGGCTTGCTCTCAATTGTCTACGCTTTCAATACGTCTAGAACGTACAAGAGTTATTGCAAAGAGACTTGCTAATTCTCTTTCAAGCTTATCCAATTTGCACCCTGTTCAGCCAATTGATAAGAGTATTCCTGCATATTGGGGCTTTCTTATAATGTCATCAAAAAGGGATGAGTTACTGGTTCACCTTGAAAAACATGGAGTAAAGGCCTCTTGTCTGCATCATCGCAATGATCTATATAGTGGGTTTGGGAAGAGTTTTTCTAACTTACCGGGTACAGAAATAGCTATATCTGAAATGTTGGCGCTTCCATGTGGTTGGTGGCTTACAGATATGCAAATTGAAAAGCTATTAACAATTATCGATGAATTTCAAAAATAAAACATTAACATCTATAATTTAATAAATATTGTTTATGATAATTTCATGTTTAGTTAAAGGTATTATTTAAGATCCCACGTAATAACAAAGAATTTATGATTATATGAAAAAGAGAATTTTTTCTAAAAAATACTAAAATACCTATCAAAAAATACGACAAGTAAAACTATTACTCTCAACTCTCCTCAAATTCACAAAATTTAAATATTAATTTACCAGAGCTATCTTTTAAAAAACAATTTGGGTAAGGATCTTCTCTACAACGGATTAAGTCAAAAATCTCTTTTGAAGTTAATTCTAGGAACATATTCTTTGTTAATTCACTATCTCCTGGCTTGATACGCTTAAAACATTTAGATGGTCTATTTATATCTTTAAAAACATTATTTGGATAACTATTTAGGAAATCTCTAAATAATATAGTACTTGTTAATTCCATCCTTTTAAATATATCTTTAATATGTCCATCTAACCTTAGGGGTAATTTTGATATATAAGGACCAGAATCTAATTCTTCAGATAGTTTAAATAGAGTCATTTTGGAACTAGATATACCATTTATGATTTGGTTTTGTATGGGCGATCCGCCAGCATAATCAGGTAGATCTGACGGATGAACACCTAAAATAATGTTTTCTTTAATAATATCTGAAGATATAATAGAGCTCCAACCAATGCAAAATATTAGTTTTGGTAATTTACTTTCTTTTCTAAGATTGATGAACTCATCCTCAGATTTAATTAAAATAAAATTTATACTTGGGAATAGCTCTCGTAAATTAATATATGTGTTTATAGCCCAGTCTCTATAAGCACATATTGCGATTGTTTTAATATTCATGATTCAAAAGGATGATTTAAATGCCACCAATGTGGGTGAAGAAGCATATAAATATTTTGATTCTCTTCAATTTTATCAAAAGGGTTATCACTTCTCCAAGTCAAATGAGGATTAAATCCTTCATTAATATAAATAAATTCCTTAAAGAATACTTTCTCATAAGCATGATATTTTAAGGAATATTTTTCTTTAAATATTTCCCAATTTTGTTCAAGCCAAGGTAATGAATTGAAAGAATAGTTCATATCCCTATGAGGAGCAAAACCATCAACATTAAATTTAGACCTTAGGATCTCCAATTCAGCACTAAAAACCTCTTCAGAAGTCTTATTCTCAATAATTTTAGACCATTCAGTTGGATTAGAATGTAGACCTATTTCAGCTTTATTTTTGCTTGCAAACTCTATTGCTTCATAATTTGGATACCATAAAAAGTTGTAAGGAGCTGAAACTCTTATGAATAATGTTAATGGAATATCTAATTCCTTTGTTAAATTAATTATAGGGACAAGTCTTTCTGGTTTAAGATCTAAATCAAGCCTAAGCATGAATAACTTCTGATTTGATGTATTTTTATGCACTAAATACTCTGACATAGTCAGAAATAAATAATTATTAGAAATAGCTTTTGTGAGTATCTTTCTTAAATACTTAATAGAAAATAAATTATTATTTGGTTCAATCATAATCAGACTCTTTAAATATATTTTTATTATATATAGTCTTGGCAGACTATCATTAAAAGATATAGCAAATATAATAATTATATATTGTATACATAATCTCTTTAGTTCTTTTACATTATTTAGAATTCAATTTTATATTCATTAAGCATTATATCTTAATCCCCAAGACCTTTAAATAGAAGCATTTATATATCGAGATTTGTATTGAAAAATTCTTCTCTCAATAATCTCGTAATAGAGCTCGAGGGCGGATTGTCTAAGCAACAATTGCAAATAGATTTGAAATTATAATTAATTACCATTATATCTTTGATTAGGGTTTTAACTTTCAGAAGAAATTGATCCACTACGCAAATAAGCATGTGTTGATCTTTCTGTGAGGGAAAGTAATTAGTTCAGGCCGATTAAAATAAGAAGAAAAATCTAGTAAGCGCTGGATTTCAAAACCTAGTTTTTATGAGTGTTCTGTTTTTCTTGTTAATTTTTTTCCATTTAGATAAAGTGCATCAAGTTTTGTAGTTACAAGAAAATTAATAGCTTCTGAAGGTTTCTCAATAATAGGTTCTTTGGGACCATTAAATGAGGTATTAAGTACTACAGAATATCCTGATATTTCTTTAAGCTTCTTAAGTATTAAAAAAAGCCCACCTGTTTCTTCTGTAACAGTTTGAACCCGTGCAGAACCATCTACATGAGTAATTGCAGGTAGATTATTTTTTAGAACTTGAGCAGTAAAAAGCATAAAAGGCGATTCATTGGGCAACCCAGTAAAGTACAAATCAACATCTTCTTTTAAAACTGCAGGTGCAAAAGGACGCCATTTCTCTCTTTGTTTTAATTCATTCATACGAGCCCAATTTTCAGGATATGTAGGATTGATTAATAGTGAGCGATGTCCTAGAGCTCGAGGTCCAATTTCACTAGGGCCTTCAAACCATGCAATGATTTTATTTTCATGAAGATCTTTCGCTGCTGATTGTTCACAATCAATATTTTCTTCGATGTTGATTTGATTCTCATATTCCTTAATTGCCTTATTTAGAGCGTTCTTACTATTTTTTAAACCCAGATATGGTAGAGATAAATATGATTTTTGAGTAATTTTTAGTCGAGGTTTATTTAGTAAGTGGTGATAAGCATATTGAGCTACTCCTAAAGACAAACCACTGTCATCACAATTAGGTGGAATATAGATATTTCTAAAAGCACTCTCTTTCAGTAAAAGAGAATTAGCAGGACAATTTAAGCTTGTTCCACCTGCATAACAAAGAGTATCAATAGTGATTTGGTTATTAAGACACATTTCTGAAATACAGTTGACTGTATATAAAAGAGTTTCTTCAAAAAGTTTCTGAGTACTAGCTGCAATATCAACGCAAATTGGTTCAAGGATTCGTTTGGTATTTCCTATGGGATCGAGATCATATCCATTTGATTTAGCAGATCTTATACAATGTAAAAGCCAAGAATTAGTAGGATTTTTAATTCCTTTGGACCGCAGGTCATATGTATTCCCAACCATATTTCGGTTGAAGAAAACGGGTTTACCATAAGGAGCTAAACCCATCAATTTTCCAGCTGCACTAAAGAGACCAAACCCTAGATAAATACCAACTTGTTTGTATAAGTCTCCGACAGCTAAATAATTAGGAACAATTGGAATGATTTTATTTGATTCTCCATAAAAAATCATTCCACTGTTAGGACCTGGAGGGATTCCACCATCATGAGTAAGAATTATAGATTCATCAGATTTACAGTGATAAAAAGTAGAAGCTGCATGTGCAATATGATGTTGAATATAAACACCAGGTATTTTCCTTCCCTTTAAAGTTATTCGCATTGGGTAATGAAAAAGATTTTGAATTTTCTCTTTCGCAGTTAATATATTTTGAAGCTTAATTTGCTTAAGATCTTTCAAATATATATCGTTTTCCCAAAAATCTATTGACTGAAAATCTAACAATGATTTTGTTATTCCTAAATCCTCTTTTTTTATATTTTTATATTCAGGAAATAAATTTTTTATACCATCATATTTTCTATTTTCTTCATAAAGAGTTTCAATCATATTTCCGCACAAACGCCTTTCAAAACTATTATCAATTGGATTTAAATATTTCTTATTGGGGTTTTCATCATATTTTAATTCTAATTCATTAGGACGATCGACCACTACAAGCTCAAAGCCTTGAGTAGATGCAATAGAAATTATATCAATATCTTCTACTTTTACTTTTGCATCTAATAATGCTTCTTCTATGTGAGAAACATTAATTCCAAATGAATGTTTAGATCTATTATGTCTCTCTCTTATTAAGTTACATTTAGGGATACCATCTATCAAAACAGCAACACCAGCATCGTGTCCAAAGTGAAGTCCAACTATTACAACTTTATTATCTTTCATTAAGAAATTTCCTCAATTTCTTGTAAGATTTTTCCAAGAAAAGAATAAGCATGTATGAGGTCAGAATCAAGTTTAATAGCATTGCGTAGTGATACTTCTGCTTCTTGTAATTTACCCAGTTCTTTTAGGATTTTACCTAAATTATAATGAGCATTTGCGTAATTAGGTTTAAGTTCAATTGCTTTTCGCAGAGATTGTTCTGCTTCTTGTAATTTGCCAAGTTCATTCAATAAGCTTCCAAGATTGGAATACGCCTCTACCAAATCTGGTTTGAGTTCAATTGCTTTTCGAAAAGATTCTTCTGCTTGCTGCAATTTACCAAGGTCTTTTAATATGATTCCATAATTAGAAAAAACTCTATGATCATTAAAACCTCTATTGATGAACTGTTGATAATATTTGGCTGCTTCTTGAATATTTCCCTCTGAATGAAACTTAAATGCTTCATTAAAAATTTCTTCTTTCGAAGGTTTAAAAGGGTAATTAGTCCTAATAGTAATATTCTCTTTGATTTCTCCTAAATCAAATGGAACTGGAAATATTTTTAATTTATAGCCAATTTGCTTTTGGTTCCGTGTGTGGTTTTTTTTTTCCTCAGTCACATTTATTGGCTTTATAAAGGAACGATATATGAGAATTATATCTTTTTAGGGTTTTGAACTATCCAAAGAAATTGACGCGCTTTAAATAAGCATGAGTTAATTTCTCTTTGAGGGGAAGTAATTAGTCCAGATTGACTATGAACAACTGCTTTTGTTAATTGCCCATCGCTTTCCATACGGGTAAAACTTCTTTCTCTGAGGGAAAAGTTTTGGAAACTTTATCAAAGCTTTTGATATCAATTGATTTGCTTTCTTTCTCTCCCGTTGCCTGGAGAGTAGTTAGGAGTTGCAATTATGCACTCTTTTCTTGAAGTATAATAGTTGGGTTGGATGATATTGATAGGAATCAAAGTCATATCAACGATTTGGGGCCATAGCTCAGCTGGTAGAGCACCTGCATGGCATGAAGCACTTCAAATCCCTGTAAAGTACTGAAGTCAATGAGATATAGGCACACAAAAGAATATAAATGGCGGGAGCCGTGGCGGGATTTTGATAGACCCGCTTTTTTAATGTCTTCTATTCATATAACTGAATTATAGCTCTTTTATTTTTTATCTATTTTTATAAAAAAGAGCCGCCAAGGGTAGCCCACGATCGTAAAATCTAACCTAGATAACAGGCGTAATTTACTTGAAATAACTATGTTTTTAAGCTACTTTTGTTATTACTTTGGTTGCTTATTTGATTGATAAATTTATAAGTTCACGCCAAATAGCAACGCCTAGAAAATCTCAAATGACTAAAGTCATTCACCCTGATTTTTTAACTGTCTCAGAAGCAATGACTTCCGCCTTTTCAACAATAGAAAAGAATCAAGCTTGGGATCTAATGCCTTCTTTGGTTCCTGAATTGGCATTGTGTTGGCACATGCTCCAGAGGGAATTGAATCTACATTGCATCGAGCTGGAATATGAAAAAAGCTAATAAACAAGAGATGGAGTTAAGGGCAGGTTTTGCTGCTGACCTACTTGCTCAAGTTCATAGTTGCATCTTTGTAACGACTAAATGTCCGAAAAATACAGCTTAAGTAGATGGCAAGCGAGGCGAATGACAGAGAATGCAATGGACTTGATCGTTCAAGACTTTGAAGAGATCAATATTGAGCGGCCGCAAATGCTGGCAAAACTACTAATAAACATTTAGAAGGTATTCAAAAAGAACTTTTCATAACTCATTAATTTGTTTAGCCTCCTTATGCATGTCTAATAATTTCACTTAATGGATTAGCTGCTAATTTCTCTTAAAAAAAAGAGTAAGAAAAATCTAGTATGCTCTAAGATTTTGTTAAAAAACCTTGAATGAATAAATACTGGAGTAATACTTCGAATACTTTTCTTCAAAATTTGCACAGTTAATCAGTTTAAGTACCTCTTATCTTCTATAAAGTCGTTCTGTGTCTTTTAAAAAGATTTAAGAAAGAACAAACTTCAAAAATCTATTGTAATTAAAAACTGCTAGGATTCTAATATGAATGAAAAAAAATTAGGTAAAACAGATGAACTTACTCAATATTTACTTAGAATTGGATTAATATATGATGAAGAAGTGCAAATTTGGTCTACTTCAAATAATGAAAGAATCAATAAAAAGTCAAAAGAAAAAATATTCAAGATTATTGCAAGTACATCTAAATTAGAAACTGGTTCTGATGAACTTGAAAAAAAAATATATGATCCGATCAGTTATTATCATTTATCAAAGAGTAGATCTAACATATTACAACCATTTAAAGAATCTTTGATTGGTAAGTATGTCTTAGAGATCGGTGGAAAATGTGGATCGATAAGTAAATATCTATCTGAGAATTGCAAAGAGTTAATATCAATTGATGAATCATATGAAAACTGTTTAATAAATAAAAAAAGAACAAAATCTTGTAAGAATATAAATATAATTTGTGCAGAAATTAATATTCTTTTTAGAAGTAGTTTTTTGTTTGATATTATTTATGTTAATGGATTCGAAGAGTATAATTATAAAGAATCCTTTAAAGAATTAAATAAAAATTATTTTCTACAATCAATATTTTCATTATTAAAATCAAATGGAATTATATTCATGACCTTAGACAATAGAATAGGACACAAGTCATTTTTTCCAAATCGGGATATTGCTTTTAATAATAAATTTTCGGGATATGATAATCTTAAAAAAATCAAATCAGGTAACTTTCTTGATAAGAGAGATTTAATAAGTTTATTAAATAAAAATGGAATCAGTGAATTTCTCACTCTGGGAGTATTTCCTGATTGGAGATACGCTAATTTTATTATTACAGATAGAGGAAGTATTGAGAAAAATTTCAATCCTAAATCTTTAATTTTAAATGCAATGACTAAAGACCCTGTTTTAGGAAACCATGAAAATATAAAGTCTTTAAATTACACACTTCGAAAATATAATTCATTTAAAAGTCATAATCTAATAAATTTCTCAGGAAGTTTCCTTACAATTATCTCAAAGCAAAAAAATGATTTGCTTATATCAATGAATAATACTCTAGGTTATTACATAAGAAGCGATGGCCCTAATAGGGTGAGTAAAAAACTGACCTTTATAATAAATAAAAATTCTGAGATTGAAGTCTTAGAAGAACGATTAGAAAAATATGATAAAACAATCAATAGAAAAATCGAATCAACAAAGTATTTGAATGGTCAAAGCATAGAGGATAAATTTTTAAATTTTATGCTTGAGGATGTTTCTCAGGATATATCTTTTGAACAACTATTAAATTATTTTAATTTATTTAGTCTTAATTATAAAAAAGCCTTAATTCAAATACTAAAAATAAATTCAATTAATATTAATAAGATAATAGATAAAAAATTTATAGACTTGATCCCTAAAAATATACTTATAGATGATTCTTCAGTAGAAAACTATATTGCCATTGATTTAGAATGGTTTTCTACTGTAGATTTGCAAATTGGCTTTTTAGTTTATAGAGGAATATTATCATTTATAGTAAATGTTAAACGGTTTGGAATTAAAATAGATGATAACAAAATTATTGATTTATTGAAGTTATCTTTTAATACAATTTCATCAGAGGACTTAACAAATGAACTAATTATGCATTATGAATCTATGGAAAAAGTATTTCAAAATAGTTTAATAGAAGATAAGACGTGTTTTAATAATAAAAATTCTAAAAGTAGTTATATTGATCCCCAGAGGAAAACCGGTTCACAAAAAGAATCTCCTGAGATCAAGATTACACCTTACCTTATTGAAGTGAAAGGGTATCAATTTTTCAATATCAATAGAGAAACTAAAGAGATAATAATTAATCATAAATATCAAAAATTTAAGAGATTATCTAAGATTTTTAAAAGCTATAGTATTAATCATAATTGTAGGATTATAGCAGATATTGGATGTAACTCAGGATTAGCTGGACTTATTGCATTAAGTTCTGGTTTTGATAAAGTGTTTTGCTTTGATCATGATGTTCAATATCTTGAAATAGTAGATCTAATTACAAAAGTTTTAAACTTAAATGGAAGATTGATATCATTTGAATTTAATTTTGGTGATTCTTTAGATAAATTTATTAAGAATAAGAAGATTGATATAATTTACTGCGGTGCTTTGATTCATTGGATATTCAACTTAACATCATCATTCCATGATTTTAGTAAAATAATTTCGTATTTAATAAACTTTACAGATAAGTTTTTGCTAATCGAATGGGTAGATCCCGAGGATGATGCGATAAAAATTTTCAATCATATTAAAAGAAATAAATCTTCAATAGATGAAGAGTATAATATAGTTAATTTTGAAAATGCAATAAAATCTTATGGTGTGATTTGGAATAAGATTGAGATAGATGGACCACATCGTATTTTATATACTATAAAACCAAATTAGGTCCTCAATATCTAATACACATATAAAGCCTTTTATTATATATTTAAATAGCTTAAATTTTATTTGATAATAATGATAAATTTATACTTTATTGAAGTTAATTTTATAAATAAATTGAAGTATTTTATATAAATATAGTAGGAGAGATTATTTAAAAAGATTCAAATATCAATATTGTTTCTCTAATTAGATCAGTCATTATTTTTTCTTGACTCCTGGTCTTAAATTTATTATTTTTTAGCTGTGTTTCCTCCATAATTATTTTAAAATCACTATTTAGCAATTCAATACATTTATCTGTTAAATTTTCATATTTTGCGTGGTATGTGAAATCTTTAAAGTCCTGGTCGTCTACTGTTTTATCAGATATTTCTGTAAGAATCGGTATCTTGTTTGTAATTAGGTAAAACAATCTTATTGATTCAAGGATTTTGGATTCGTAATAATGAAGATTTAAGACAAACTTCGAATCACTTATTATTTCATCAAGTTCCTTGCCATAAACGCCAAATACTTGTTTTAACTTTACTCCATTATGTATTAAGCTATTAAGTATTTCCACCCTTCTTTTATTTGTAGAGCCGTAAAATAAAAAGTCTATATTTCTTTCTTCATAATTTTTTATTTTAATCTTCTGCAGATTTTTATTATATCCAATCTTTAAAAATAAAACTTCAATATTAGGATTATATTTTTTTAAATAATTTATGTTTGATTTACTGTAATCCCATAAAACGTTTTTTTTGCTTGCAATTGATGTAATTGTCTTAAGCCATTCAACTCTTGTATAATTTAGTTGCTCTGTATTTAGATATATAATTTTCTTTCTGTCTAAGGCTCTATTCAATATGATGATATCTTTTTCCGATAATAGATGGGATCCAATTATGATATTTATACAATCACCATTCAATTTATTAGTACTCAAAGTACATTTATATCCTGCATCTATGATCCCAAAACATAAAAGACTAGATAAATCATCGAAGCAACTAGAGTGTTGATAATTTTTCGGATAAATTTTGCATATATTAAATCTCATTTTCTATATATTTGTATAAATCAATTTTTGTATATCATATACTATACAAGCTAGCATTTTTTATACATTTTACACTGTATTTTTTTATGCGTCATTTTCCCGATTTTAACTGTATTGATATTGATGCAAATAAATTTATGGATATTTTTATTCAAAATGGTGTCGTTTTAGTTAGGAAATTAATAGATCCATCTCTTTTATTAGAAATTAATGATAGGGCTAAAAATTCTTATTTGATTAGGGAAGCGCAATATCTCAATCGATCAAATGATGATCATTTTTCTCAACAATTTGAATTTGGTCATATTCCACTTTCAGATTTAAATGAACCTAATGGAGAGAATATATTATCAAAATTTTTTATTCATTCTAAAATTCCTGGTTTATATAGTTCGATATTCTCCAAAAAAATAAATATCCTTTCAGGTTATTCATTAGTAAGAAGGCAAGTTTGTAATGATAAGTTAAATTTTGAGCCTACTCCTTTTCATCAAGATTGTAGCTTTCTTCCATTCAATTCATTGATTATCAATTCTTGGGTTCCTCTAACAACTTGTGGTGTTGATTCTCCTGGTTTACAGCTTATAGTTAAACCTTTAAATGCTTTTATTAAACCTGAAGATTTTAATAATCCTACAGCTACTCCATATCAAAATATTGAGTTAAGTGCAGATTTTATTAAATCAAATTTCGACGGCGAAAAAATCTGGACTCCCGAAATTTGTGTAGGCGATGTGTTGTTTTTTTCTAACTTCACTGTGCATCGTACTTATATGACTAAGGACATGAGAAAGAACCGAATTAGTTTAGAAATTCGATGTATGCAAGGATGAAAATTAGGACATAGTCTTTTCTTTTTAGATTAATTGTATTTTTTACCTAAAAATAATATTTCTATGACTTTGATCGCACAAAAAGTCCTGAAAAATTTACCTAGAGATCTATTTGATTGATTTTCTGATATTATTATTATCATTATTTAAATAATGATTAAAATTTGTGATTAACGAATTAAAGAAAGAAGAATATGAAAAATATGGATATTGTGTAATTAGAGATTTTATTTCTCAAAGTGATATCAGTTATTATTCATTGCAACTTGCATGGTTAGTTGAACAACAATTGAATCTCCATAGCACTGAAATGCAATATTACGAAGACAGTTATAGGCTTCTCTCGCAGAACCTTATAAAGCTTGATGCTATAAATAAAAAGTTGCAAGGCTATATTTATGATCAGGCAACTCGTATGCCCTTTATTCATCAACTTGCCTCATCTAATACTCTTATTAGTATTGCAAGAGAAATTTTATCTCAGAATATAGCCATCCATTCGCGTATTAATATAATTATGGCTATGCCAAAAGACTTATGGCACTTGGCACTGTGGCATCAAGATGGTTTCTATAATCAGTCTAATCATCTTGTTGCGTATATCCCCCTACAATTTTCTGATGAAAATAATGGGATGATAAAAATTGGAGTTGGTGAACATAAGAATGGACTAATGCCTCATGAAAAAATAAGGAAAAATAATAAATGGCTTTCCATCCCTGATGAGAAAATAAACAAATTCAAGAACATTAAGCAGCTTAAACTAAATGCAGGAGACTTATTACTTTTTAATGGCTTGACACCTCACTCTGCTGGAGTCAACAAATCTACCGATGTACGATTTGCAATAACAATTCGTTATAGTGACCTAAACGATAGATTCTTTAAGCAACGTGGATGGGTTTGGGAAGATCTATCAATAGAAGGTCTCAAAGCTATAAACTCAAAAGAAAAGTAATTATTACAGGGAAAAATGATAGAAAAAAAAGAAGTTTTGAAAGGAATGATTCGTGAAAGTTCACGTCAAAATAAGAAAAACTTTGAATCCTTATCAGAGTATGAAAAATATTACACTCGAAGTCCAGGAAGTAATAATGTTAAATTAGAAAATTTCACAAAATATGTAACAAGAGAATCATTAACTAAATTTTTGACGCGTAATGAAATCTTTCAAAAGCAACTAGGTATTAATGGTTCAATAGTTGAGATGGGCGTTGCAAGAGGTGCAAGTTTAATGGCTTGGTATCATTTAAGTTCAATATATGAACCTACTAATTACCTGAGGGAAATAATTGGATTTGATACTTTTGAGGGGTTTCCTGAAATATCTGAAAATGATATTAACACTGAAATACTTAGTGAGCATACAAAAAAGGGTGGATTCCAAGTTGAATCTGGTATGAAAGAGGATATTTTAGAATCAACTTCGATAGCTGATAAGACTAGATTTCTGGGACATATTCCAAAATTAAAGTTAATTAAAGGTGATCTTTTAAAAACTTTACCAAATTATTTAAAAGATAATCCGCATCTAGTTGTTTCTCTATTACATCTTGATGTCGATTTATATGAACCTACTAAAGTTGCTTTGGAATTATTAGTTCCAAGAATGCCAAAAGGTGCAGTTATTGTTTTTGATGAGCTTAATATGAGACAATTCCCTGGAGAAACTATAGCTGCAATGGAAGCTATTGGATTAAATAATTTAAATCTTAAACGTTTTTCGTATGCTACCTGTATGTCATATGCAATTATTGGTGAATGACAAATAAAATAATAATATAATCAATATAATAATTAATTTAAACTATTTATTATATTGAATAAAGTATTTAATTAGTAAGGGTGATTTGAATTATAGAAATCTAGTAATTTACCATTATGTTCAATTAAAACTAATTCGAAATTTAAATTTAAACTATCTGCTTCTTTAAGGATATCTTTTGCACGCCATTGTGTTGGAATAATCAATATCTCTACAGGATTTTCAATCAAATATTTAGCTGGAAGGATTTCCTGTCCAACTCCTGGAACAAAGGTTCCAACTTTTCGAGAATCAGAGTCAACGACTATTGGAAAATCTTTTTCAGATACATTGTAATGATGCATGAAAGCAGCACACTTGCCAGTTCCTCCCCATATTGCAATTCTTTTCCCTGTGGAAACTAAATAAGATAATTTTTTAGGAATTTCAGTTAATCCAGATGCGATCTTTTTCGAAATTTCTTCAGCTAAAAGATCAATATCTAATTGCTTTTGTTTTGGCTTTAATTTTATTAAACCGCAAATAACCTCCCCCCCGTATAATTTCTTTATATCAATTATTTCTCCACAAGACTTCATTAATGTTATAAATGATTTTGCTGAGAATTGTGATGGGTGCTCATAATAGAAATCAGAAATTCTTGCAGTTTCAAATACTTTGTCAATACATGGTACTTCACAAAATAAATATGTCTCTATATTTTGAGAATGAACAGCCCAAGACATAGATTGTAAGAATGAAGATGGTTCTGACAGATGTTCAAGTAAATGTCTCATAATTATTAAATTAGGTTTATATTTTGGAATATCTTTTTTGGGCTCAAATAAAGATTTATAGAAAGTAATTGATGAATCACTTTCATTTATGTCCCCTGAAGGATCAAATCCTATAAAGTTACCTTTATAGAAAGAAGATAATCTTTGAAGGAAATGTCCATTTCCGCAACCTATCTCAATTATGGTTGGTTTATCAGTTAATTTCTCAGATAACCATTCGCCAAGATAGTTGAGATGTTTTTTCCAATTAGAACCATTATTAAACATTTTGTTTGACTTCTTGTCGTAAGGAATTTCATTCCAGTCAAAAAGATGATTCCAAATATGTGTGCAATTTAAACATTGAATATATTCCTGATTATATTTTTCTAGTGTAATGGCTTCTTGCTTGGATTCAGCCCAGACTATTGTTGAAAGAGTCTTTTCACCTGAATCAAAAAAACTTTTTGCAATTGAATATCCACAAATAGGACATTTCTTTTCTAGGTATTTCAATGGCTTTATTCTCTGGCAAGCTAACTTTCATTGTAATGATATTGAAAATCGTTACAATACTCAAATGGCAAAAGGATATTTATTTTCATTCTATGATTTTTCAAGGCAAGATAAAATCATAAACTATTCATATATAGTAAGAATTTAAAGCCATTCAAATATGTAATTACAACTCTACTTTTTATGTATTATTAATATTAAAGTAGTGGGAGATATTGTGAATGCTAGATAGCTAAAAAATTTTTATTTGTCTTAAGGGATAAAAGAGAGGATAATTATTTGAGAAAACTTCCAAAGAATTTAAGTATGAAACTTTATAAAGGATTAAATATATGAAAACTTCTTCTCCTATTCGAAATTTAGTTACAGGAGGAGCTGGTTTTTTAGGCTCTCACTTGGTTGATCGCCTTATGAAAGCAGGAGAGGAAGTGATATGTATTGATAATTTCTTCACAGGAAGAAAAAGGAATTTGGAGCATTGGATAGATAATCCTTATTTTGAGTTGATCAGACATGATGTGACCGAGCCAATTCTTTTAGAAGTAGACAGGATTTGGCATCTTGCTTGTCCCGCATCTCCTGTTCATTATCAATTTAATCCTATTAAAACTGCCAAAACTAGCTTTCTTGGAACATACAATATGTTGGGATTAGCTAGAAGAGTTGAGGCAAGATTTTTATTGGCTAGTTCAAGTGAAGTCTATGGAAATCCAGAATTGAATCCTCAACCTGAAAGCTATGCGGGATGTGTAAACACAATTGGTGTTAGAAGTTGCTACGACGAGGGTAAACGTATTTCAGAAACACTCTGTAGTGACTACAAGAGAATGAATAATACACAAATTAGAATCGCGAGGATATTTAATACTTATGGTCCCAGAATGTTACCCAATGATGGAAGAGTCATTAGCAATTTCATCGTACAAGCAATGAATAAAAAAAAATTGACTATTTATGGTGATGGATCTCAGACAAGAAGTTTTTGTTATGTAGATGATTTGGTTGATGGGTTAATAAGACTTATGAATAGTTCTTATAGTTTTCCTGTCAATATTGGTAATCCAGATGAAATGACTATTAACCAAGTCGCAAAAATTATTAATAATAAATTTAATAATGTTGAAAAATTTGAGTATTTAGAAAAACCATTAGATGATCCTTTCAGAAGGAAACCTTTGATTGATTTAGCTTACCAAAAGTTGAAATGGAAACCCAAAATAAATTTTAATGAGGGGATTGAAAAAACATGTATTTATTTTAGAAAGAACTTTTTTGATAATTAATTTAGATAAAGTTGATTTTTGTTTAATATGTTTTCAATAACTTGCTTTCCAACCCTTCTTTAGGAACTTTCCTATACGTGAATTTTTGACAGCATCATTAAAAAAAGAATAATATTCCTTATATATTGTTTGATCATTAAATAAATACTTTCTAGCCTTATCTGATAAATCTTTTTTTGTACTTTCTAGTAATAAACTATCATTAGCGTATTTAGAGCACCAGTTTATATAATCTTCGGGTGACGAAGCAATTGGTGGATTATCTACTCGCATTTGCTTGTAGCCCGCAGCTACAGCGCTCGCGGCTTGATTTAAAGTATAAGTAATAAATGGCGTCCCAAAGGTCATTGCTTCATAGAAAGTATTTCCACTGCCAAAATAAAATGGATCAAGCATAATATCGAATTTGCTAATAGTATTTATGAAATCATGTTTACTCATTCTGTCTAGGAAAATAGATCTTTCTATTAGCAAATTACTTTTCTCTTCCCATCTTTTCTTTAATGCCTCAGTTATGTAATTGTACTTGTCTTTTATAATGATTAAATATGAACTCTGAATTTTCATTAATATTGACTCTAATATTTTATCGTAATCTGGGTGTAACTTAAACAAAGTTTGAGTAAGCCCTATTTTGAAATTTTCTTCCAAACCTATTAGATTTTTTTGATTAGTATTATCTTTTTCGATTTTAGGTATTGAATAATTGAATGGTAATCTGCTAAATTTTATTAAACGTTCTGAATAAAATGAATCATTCCTTTGAGAGCACTTTTCGGTAGTTATAAAATAATCAATATTTTTAATTCCCGTTGTATTTGGATGGCCTAAGCTGGTCACTTGAACTAAAGCTAATCTTGATAATGCAAGAATATATGTATAGTTCGACATACCAATATCGGGATAAAATAAAATATCTAGGTTGTCGGAAAATATAATTTTGCTTGCTTTATCTGTTGACTTTGGAAGATAGATCACTCTTTTAAAATTATTTTCAATAAGATCTAGACCTGAGTCTCTTATAGTATTAGGCGGAATATAAATGCTAACTTCAATATCAGTTTTTAATAAATCTATGAGAACTTTTGTGTATAATTTGCCTATGGTATGATTCTCTCTAAGAAATTCAGAGCATATACCTAACTTTAAATTAGTTCTTTTTGATGAAGTGGCAAGATAATTTTTTATCGAAAAATCTTTAAACATAACTCCTTTAACTTTGGATATTGTATCACTAAATTTTTCGAGAATAACCTTGTCATCTAATCTATTGTGATAAGCAAGGTAGAAAATATTTGGATTAAAAAGGTTTGTGCTTTCATAATGAATATTGTTATTATCCTTTATTTTTTCTAATTGTCTTTTGTATTCTTCACGCTCAGTATCTATCTGTTCGTTATTATTCATTATTGGTGATAATTTCAATTTGGAATTCACAAAAAAGAAAATATTATTTTGTTTCTTTTCTAAAGCTAAATTGTGGTGTTTCATCGCATCTTTTTCTTTGCCTAGATCATTCAATAAGGCACCCAAATTCGAATGAGCATCTGTGAAATTTGGATTGAGTTCAATCGCTTTGAGATATGACAATTCTGCTCCTTGTAAGTTACCAAGATCTCTCAATATATTTCCCAGATTGTAATGCGCTTCAGAGAAATTAGGTTTAAGTTCAATTGCTTTGTGAGTGGAGATTTCTGCTTCTTGTAATTTGCCTAGATCATTCAATAAGACACCTAAATTGGAATGAACCTCTGCGTAATCAGGATTCAGTTCAAGTGCTTTACGATATGACAATTCTGCTTCTTGTAATTTGCCTAGATCTCTTAATACATTTCCCAGATTGTAATGAGCCATTGCGAAATCAGGATTCAGTTCAAGTGCTTTACGATATGACAATTCTGCTTCTTGTAATTTGCCTAGATCATTCAATAAGACACCCAAATTGGAATGAGCTTGAGCTAAATCAGGATTCAGTTCAATCGCTTTTCGAGTGGATAATTCTGCTTCTTCTAATTTGCCAAGATTTTTTAGAATCACTCCATAATTCGAAAAAACTCTGTAATCCTTGAATCCTTGATTAATACAAATTTGATACAATTTTGCTGCTTCTATAGTGTTGCCTTGAGTATCAAATTGAAATGCCTTTTTAATTATTTCTTCTTTAGAAAGTTGATAATTAGTATCGGTATTAATAGTAATATTCTCTTTAATTTCTTCTAAAGCAAATGGAACTGAGAATGTTTTCACCTCAGTTCTTTCTTTCTTTTGATTTCTTCCCTCACTCAAATCTATTCTTTTATAAAGGATCTATTAATGACAACTATACATTGCACTAGAAATTTGACTTTAAAAATTAATTGATCCTCTTAGTAGTAAGCAGTAGTCGATCTATATGAAAAAGGAAGTAATTAGTTCAGACCCATTATGCTTTAAGCGTTTTGATCGCAATCCCGCCGTTCGTCCCGCCAAATCGAAATAGCACCCGAAAAGAAAACTATTTAGCCTTTGTCATTACTAGGCCGCTTTGGCGGGATTCGTGGCGGGATCTTGCTATATTATTCAATGTCAAGCGGTATCAAGCAACATCACCGGTTTACCAGAATCTTCCAAAATGCTTGGTATAACTAGTTAAACACACACATGGGGCCATAGCTCAGCTGGTAGAGCACCTGCATGGCATGCAGGGGGTCAGCGGTTCGAGTCCGCTTGGCTCCATACAGGTAGATAGGTCTTAGATGCGCGCAAAAATGCGCGCATTTTTATTGATATTTTTCTTAAGTTCTCTCATGCAAAGAGATTTAGGCGAGATTTTCCCTTCATGGCATGTAGGGGACAGTGGTTCGAGTTCGCTTGTCTCCATTAGCTTATTATGTTTTTTTTAATAGATTTGCTAGCAGCCATGATTTGACTGTATACAGATATCTCAATTATGCAAATATTTTTGAACTAATTTTAAGTTACTCAAGCTTATGATGAAAAAGTCGTTTCAGCTATTAATTATGAATCTTGAATTTAAATGTACATTTTGAAGGTTTGCATGCAATATGGAGAACTTTTATCTTAAGGATTCAGGTTGTAAAATATATATTATATTTTATTGGTATTTAAGTTTTACTAAGTATTTCTTTTATAGTTTTTAATGGTTTTTCCCAACTTCTTAATTTATTTTGTTTGTATAGCATCAATGATGGAAGCCAATAACTCTTTGTATCGCTCATACCCCAGTACCAATGAGAATTATATGGTAACAATAAGTGACACTTCGAACCAATAGCACCTGCTAGAATCGCAGTTATATTATCTATAGATACTATATAATCACAACAATTTATAAGAGCAGAAAGATCATCTATATTGTTGTAGATATCTAATCCATCTAGTTCTAAAATATTTATATTATATTTTCTTTTTAGATTATATATTTCAACTTTATTATCTCCATATTGAAGATTTATAAAGCATATATTCGGCGAATAAATCCCAAGAATCAATTCTTCTAAAGATATCGACTTTTGCTTATTAATTTTAGAAATTGATTTCCATGAAATTCCAACAATTTTTTTTGAATTTGATATGTTGAATTTTCTTTGTAAAAACTTTGTTTTATTTTCATCAACCTTTAAATATTTTTTTTGGCTTTTTTCAAAACTTTTAGAATTACTTCTAAAAAATTTTGGAAGTGATGCTATTGAAATATGAAAATCATATTTTCCTTCTAACAAATAACTCTTATTATAAATTATTCGATCATCGAATGATCTCTTGAAAATTGGAATTAATCTTTCATCAACTTGAATAATTAATTGTTCAACCTCCTTTAGTAAATCAGGTATTAGTGATGAGAATAAAATTTGATCTCCAATTCCCTGTTCTCCCCAAAGTAAAACTCTACCTTTATCTTTTCTTGTCCATTCTGGTTTCTGCAAATTTGATTTATTCATAATTAACTCTCTCTGTGGAGTTTTTTCTGCCCTCCATTCAAATTTTTCCCAACCTTCTTTGAATTTCTTTGCTTTTAAAAGTATTAAAGATAGATTATAATTTAGTTCAATAGAAGTTGGTTCAATTTGTATAGCTGTTCGAGCCGACTTTTCCGCTTCTATTAGTTTCCCAAGACCACTCAATATAAGTCCAAGATTAGAATGTGCTTCAGCTAATTTGTCATTAAGTTTGAGTGCTTTTCGTGTAGAGAACTCTGCTTCATTTAATTTACCAAGCTCATTCAAAATGCTTCCTAGGTTTAAATGAGCATTAGCGCAATTAGAGTTAAGTGCAATAGCTTTTCGTTGTGATATTTCAGCTTCATTTAATTTACCAAGATCTTTTAATATTGCTCCTAGATTGGAATATGCTTCAGCAAAATCAGGATTAAGGTCAATTGCTTTAATGATGGATAACTTTGCTGCTTGTAGATTGCCTAGATTTCTTAATATATTTCCTAAGTTGTTATGAGCTTCAGCGAAATCAGGTCTTATCTCGATAGCTTTACGAGTCGATAACTCAGCTTCATCTAATTTTTTAAGAGCATTAAGTATTTTACCAAAATTATAATGAGTTTCTGCTAGATTAGGGTTAAGTTCAATAGCTTTACGTGTCGATATTTCAGCTTCTTTTAATTTACCAATTTCTATCAATATCTTACCTAGATTACAATAAGCTTCCGAAAAATTTGGTTTAAATTTAATAGCTTTGCGAGTGACCATCTCTGCTTCTTTAAATTTGCCAAGATCACTCAATATTGTTCCATAATTGGAAAAAACTCTTGGATCAATAAAACCTTGATTTATAAAATATTGATAATTTTTTGCTGCTTCTAAAATTTTTCCTTGTTCATGCAACTTAAATGCTTTATTGAGTATTTCTTTCTTAGAAGCTCTAGGTAGAGTATTACTATATAAAGTTGTATTGTCCTGAATCTCTTCCAATTTTATTGGAACTGTAAATATTTTTACTTTATAGCCTTCTTTTTTTTGATTATTTTTTCTACTCATCTATCACTCCTATTCTTTTTTTGGTAGGTTTACATTTAAAATGATTATATCTTTTTTTGGGGTTTAGAGTCCTATTAAGTCGGCAGTAGAATTTCCATCATTTTTCCTAATTTCTTAGAGAAAATATTTTGAATCATTTTTATTTAGATTTTAAGTGATTAAGATTTAAATAAAAGATTCTTTTGGCGGAGCCTTAGGAAATAAAGCTTCATCTGAATTACCATTTGTTGCAGGATGACATTAAACCTCTTGTGATTTCTATAGTCAATTATGTTTACTTAAGAATATTTAAAGTTTATTCTAGTAGCTATTTTGAATCAATAATTGGAGAATACACACTTGCATTCCTTCACAGGATTAAGTGAGAGTAATCGATTAGAGCCCTCCTTTAATTATTGGAATTTCTCATATAACGATAGATTTAGGGAATTCGCTGCCAAATGGGAGTAAAACGATATTTTTTAATATTGAAAAATTAAGCTATTATGATGTGAAACAAAGTTTCATTGTTGCCTAAGTTCAGAGCTCTAAGAGGGCGATACCAAACAAAAGCCTTAACCAACCTTTGCAATATTTATGAGTGCTTGGATAAATCTTTTTGATTCGAAACATACAATTTATGCAAATGCCCGGCATAGAAACGCTCATTTTAAATTAATAGCAAATGACATAGCTAGATATATCCGTTCGGAAGACTCAATAGTTCTAGATTTTTCTTCTGGAGAGGCTATTTCAGCCAATATAGTTTCGGATTCATGTGCACAATTATTTCTCGCAGAACCTGCTCCTTGTTTAAGAGGAGTTATTAAAAAAAGGTTTGATAATAATAAAAAAATAAAAGTAGTTTCTTTAAAGGAAGTCTATTCAATGCCTGATAATTCTATTGATTTAGTAGTGATGCATTCTGTAGCTCAATACATGACTAATAGTGAGATTAAGTTGGCCTTAACTAATATTAGAAGAATACTAAGATCGTCAGGTATCTTTATTATTGGAGATATCATACATCCTAAATCAAATGTCATAATAGATGCATTAGATTTGTTATATTTTGGATTGGAAGAAGGTTTTTTACTAGCTGCAATTTTTAGTTTGGTTAGAACTTATTTTTCTAGTTATAGAAAAATAAGAAGAGAGAATTCCTTAGCTTCTTATACTGATGAAGAAATAAAAGATAAGTTATCTAGGTATGGATTTAAGCCCATTAAGGAATCAAGAAATCTTGGGCATAATCAATATAGATCAACCTTTATATCAAGTATTAAATATTTTTGATCCTGGTAGATCCCAACATATTTTTTATATAATATACTTATTATCTTTTAGATCTAAATATTTCTTATCCCTTTGAAATTTAAAAATGAAAATATTTAGTACATTTTTATATCGTGTGAAGGGATGCACTTAATTTTTCAAGGATAATATAGATTAAAATCTTTTAATTTATATTAAAAACTAGAATGTAATGTAGTTTTTTATTAAACTTAGTAGTAATATTAGATTTTTTCATCACCTTCAATAGGACTATAGAGGTAGATTCTTTTCTCAATATGACCTTTGAGTATTTTCAATGTTCTTAATTTATATTTTTGTATAGCCTGCAAAGTTTATGCAATCTAAGATAACTTCTCTTTACGCATTAGTTGCGATATGTGCAGGTACAATTCATATAGCTTTTTTATTTATACTCCTAAATTTTCAAGCACTTTGGATAAGCAACTTATCAGGTTTTATAGCGGCATCGTTGTTCAGTTTTATACTTAATTCTCGTTATAAATTTTATAAACAAGACAAAGGAGTTAAATTAACTAATAGATGGTGGGTATTTCAATTATTAATAATAAATGCTTGCCTAAGTGCTCTATTGCCACTGATATTAAATCAATGGAATCATTTGATCTTTTTCAAAGCTATTTTGGTTACTATTGCAACAATTGCAAATGTAATGATTTTTTCTAAAGCTGCTCATACCAGGTTAAATTTCCATCCTAAAGGGAATTCAAAGCCAATTTTGCATGCAGATGACCTTGGCTTAACACCTGCTACAAACGCAGCGATAATTGACCTATTAAAAGCTGGAGTATTAGATGGCTCGAGCCTAATTGTTAATGGTAGCGCTGTAAATGAAGCAGTAATTGAATGGAGAAAACAAGATAAGATTTCGCCTACATTGCACCTTACCCTGACGGAAGGGAAATCTATTACTCCAAGAAAACAAATAAAGAATCTTGTTGATAGTGAAGGAAAACTTAATTGTTCATTTTTAAAGTTGCTTCTGGTATCTTTCTTTCCTAAAAAATTACCTTACAGAAAAAAACTTGAATGTGAAATTCGTACAGAATTAATTGCGCAGATACATATGTATAAAAAGCTTCTTAAAATAAATCAAATAAAGTTAGATGGTCATCAACATATTCATCTAATTCCAATTGTTCTTGATGTAATTATAGCAATTAAAAAGGAAGAAAATATTAAGTGGATACGTACCTTGTCAGAACCTTTGCCTACTAACTTACCGTTTCAATTTTGGAATACTATTTTATACAATAAAGGCTTCCTAAAGTGGATTATTCTTCAGACTCTTACAAATATTGCGAAACCAAAAATTCTAAAGGCAGGAATTAGCACGAATCTTGCTTTTGGAGGTATTCTATTCACTGGCCATATGGGAGAAGAAAATCTACTATCTGCCTTTAATAAGCTAAGTTTGCTTCCTAAAAAAATCAATCAAACGCAACCAATTATTCTTTCCCATCCAGCTGCTAGTCTAAATAATATTGAAAAAAATACGCTAACAGATTTCCCCCTATCTAAACAATTTATCTCATCAAAATGGAGAGAAAAAGAGTGGAAAGCGATCAAGAAAATCTATCAGAAGATTAATATTATTTATTCAAATGAATAGCCCTAATAAAATAATGAGGTCTCGCTTTGGTATCAACATAAATCCTACCTATGTAATCACCCAATACTCCAACTCCAATTAATTGAATACCTCCCAAGAATAAAACAGTAACTATTAAAGATGCATAACCAGGAACATCTATCCCATTCAAAGCTGTTCTCAATATAATTAATAGAGCGTAAAAGAAACTAACTGTGGATACTGAAATACCAATAAAAGTCCAAATCTTTAAAGGAATTACAGAAAAAGAAAAAATGCCATCAATTGCATAATTCCATAATTTAAAAGGATTCCAAGAACTTTTCCCTCCGATACGATTAATTCGTTTATAAGTAATATGAATACTTTGATATCCCGTCCAAGGAAGTAATCCTTTTGAAAAGCGGCTAAATTCACGCATCTGAGTTAGTGCTTGAACAACAGGAGAGCTAAGAAGTCTAAAGTCACCAGCACCTTCTTTAAGTTGAATAGAATCAACTAGCCTATTAAAAATTTTATAAAACCAAGTGGCAGAGGCTATTTTTAGTCGAGACTCTTGATCACGAGCATCTCTAACGGCTGTTACAACCTCCGCACCCTCTCTCCACTTCTGAACCATTTCAGGTATCAACTCAGGAGGATGTTGCAAATCTGAATCAATAATTACTGCAGCTGAACAATTTTCTTTTACATGATCTAATCCTGCAAGCATTGCAGCCTCTTTACCAAAATTTCTTGTAAGTTCAAGCAGAGTGACTTTTGCATTAGGGAAAGATTTTGTATAGTTAATAATTTTAGAAACCGTACAGTCAGTAGATCCATCATCAACCAAAACCAGACGATTTACCTCAGGTATCGCAATAACTCTTTCAATGAACTTAATAATAACATCCTCTTCATTGAAGCAAGCAGCAACTACCCACACTGACGGTTTCATCGTAGTTATGTTAGGTGGAGGACTAATCATCTATTATTCATCAAAAATTTAAAATGCTTAAACCTGGAGAATTTAATCAACTCAAACAAAATCTTACTAATACGAAGACTAAATAACAAACATTTTCTTGTTATTTGAGAAATACCCTAATATATTGATAATATCATCAAATCCCTTGGAGATTCAAAATAAGATCTATTAGTTAGTAAAAGGTCTTTTGACTATTCCAAAAGGATTATTTAAATAAGATAAACGTTTATGAATAGCAAAAAAGGTTCGAGTATGGCAAAGACTTTAATATAAAAATAAAAGTAGTATTTATTTTCTAGTTAATGAGAAAATTGATATATTTTCATTAGGTAGTTTTAGTTTATTTTTAAAATCGTAGTTATTACATTCATTTACTTTCTCGTTATTTATAAGAACTATTGAGCTGCCAATAATATCTTCTTTAACTTCATCAAATATATTATTTAATATTTGGCAAGAACCTTTACTATAAAAATTCATAAACTCTATATTGTCCCTTGCAAGTCTTGGAAAATAATTTGTCATTATATTATTATTAATAGCCTGAGGCATCAGTGGAGGTATGCTTGGCGATAAATAAAAAGGTCGACCTGTAGCATTTATAAAATATTGGTTTTCTCTTAATAATTTTGCTATTTCACTATTATTAGTTTCTTTTTTAAATCTATGACCTGAAATATAATGATTATTTATTACATTTCTTACCGTGCCAAAAACTAAAAAATAATTTTCCATCATAAGAATTAATGCTATATATATAAATATCTTTTTTAATTTTATATTGAAATTTATTCTCATAGCTACGCTAATATATGACCAAACAATTAAACTATAATAAATCGGCCACATAAACCTTCCTGTAGATCTGAAAGTATTCATAATTGAACCATCAAACATTAAAATAGACTTGTTAATGACTTCAGTCTTGCCAAGGTAAATAGGTGATCCTAAAGCATAGAAGAAAAACAAAAATAATGTAAAAATATAAAAAGATTTCTCAGGGAAAATATAGATAAGCTGCTTTTTTCTATTTATTCTTAATATAAGTGAAATACATAACAAGATAAAGAATAATAAACCTAAATAGCTATACCCTTCCCATTGATAAGGCCTTATTATATCTAATTTATTAAATATTAGTGAAAAATCTCCTGGGTCTATTAAAGATAGTAAATTTGCACTCCAAAGAGGTTCAATTTTGTTGAGATATATAGAATTACCGATGTATCCAAAAGCATATAATCCTAAAGTTATAAAAGAAATAGTTATGCATATATCCTTTAATACTGAAATCAATAATTTATGTTTAATTAAAGAGCTATTCCTAATTTTATAAATATAACTATTTATTTTAAAAAGTAAAATAATAGGGAAAAAATATGCATGGGTACCTAATGAAAAAAACATCAAAAAACTCCATTTCCAAATATTAACTGACCTAATAATAAGCAATGTAATTGGATATATAATGAAAAAATGAAGAGAAAGAGATTCATGGCCAATAAGTCTTATTATACTAATAGGGGAAAGTGCCAATAAAATTCCTAGTAAAGAAGACAATCCAATTTTTAATTTGAAATATTTTCCAATTAATAGTCCGCAGTAATATGTTGCGAGTATATTTGCCAAAGAGGCAATGCTAAAATATTGAAAATCTATCCCAATCAAATATAAGAGAGGTTTGAAAATAATTGATAAAAAAGGAATTGAATCAAAATATAGAATTTTTGAACTTATAGGCCATGTCCACCCATTAAAGGTTCTGGAAAATAGATCCAAATTTGTATCCTTTGCATATGAAATCCATCCCAAGTAATGTTGGATATGATCTCCCGAACCAGCATAAGAAAAACAAGATACTTGAAATGGGTTAGAACAAGAACCCCAAATATAAATCCAAAAACCTGATAAAAATAATAAGCAAATAAAAATATTTCTTTTATCTGTCATTAGTAGGATAAGTTATTTGTCAATAGTCTACTATTTCTATGTGCAAACAAGTTATATATTAAAAAACTATTTAGTGCTTATTATAAAATCTTTTTTTTTTTTTTTTATATAATCAATGATATTGATTAGTTAATAGATTTAATATTCTAATGTTATGGTTTTAAAAATTATTATTATATTGATTTAATCAATGAAAAAACTCTATATATAGTATGAATATTAATAAATAATTACTAAGAGTCAAATATTGATAACAATAATTTAAATATATTTATACTCGAATTTTTTTTCCATTAGCTAATGATTTGGCTGGCTTTTAGTGAATTTTTATTTATCTTTCGAGAGATAATAAATCTTGAAATCATTAATCCCTTTTTCTCCTGATAAATTAATTGGATATCCACATTTTTCAATAACTAATGTCGCTATTTCTTCTGCAAGCAATTCTTTATTAATTTCATTAATCCCTTTCTTATTCTTAAAGACTTGTTTATTTTCTTCTATAGAAAAGTTCATCGCACTTTCTTTTGAGAGGCCAAATCCAATAGCATTGCAAAATTTTTTCGTATATGAATTTGAAACTTTTTTTATTAGGGTAGACGTATCAATTTCCGTGGCTTGTGCGACTTCTGTATTAAAAACAGTTAATGTTGTACATATGAAAAAAAGAAATCCAAATATGCTATAGAAGATTTTCTTTAGTTTCCCTTTCATGATTAAGTCTGAAAATATCAAATTAGTCTAATAAATCATATTTAGGGCTAATATTAAAAAATTTTGTAATAGCATCCAATCCTCTCAATTGAAATTTCTTATGTAAATAGGGTTATAATTTTATACTCATCGTAATGAACTGTTTAATTAACAATTTTGAGTAAGGTATAATCTTTCTCCCCCATTAAAAAACATAGTTACCATCACTGTGATTTATGATTTTTGCTAATGTATAAATTGTTAGCAAATTAGTTGTGTTTGGATTCGCTGTGCCAGTTGACTTATTTAAATCAGCCTCCGTTGCTTACATTCATTATTTGAGCTTCATGGTTTGTTTTGGTGCGTTGGTCTTTGAGCGCATTTCACTGAAGGCCAATCCTTGTAGAAATGAAGCTATATCAATGGTTGTTGCGGATATTATTTATGGAATTGCAGGAATTGCTCTTTTATTAACTGGGATTTATAGAGTTATAAAGTTTGGACAGGGTTCAGAATTTTATACTGAAAACCCAATTTTTTGGACAAAAATTATCATTTTTGCTCTAGTTGGATCTTTATCTCTTTATCCAACAATTACTTATATTTTATGGGCAATCCCTCTCAGCAAGGGAACACTTCCTTCGGTTACTGAGCGCCTTGTTTCTAGATTAAGACTAATCATTAATATCGAACTATTCGGCTTTGCTTCAATCCCCTTTCTCGCCACTCTTATGGCTAGAGGTGTTGGATTAGCTTGAGAACAACATTCTATGATTTTTTATTAGTCTAATTAATTAATCAACCAATCAGTTTGATTCAAAAGTTCATAAGCTCTTTTCGCACTATTGCCTTGATAGCTTGTATTAAAAAACTCTTCTCTTAATAATTCAATAATAGAATCTGAAGGAGGATTATTTAGGCAATAATTGCAAATTTGGCTTAGATTTTCTAATTTTGCTATTCTATCAGGGAAGAATGATTTCAGATAGTCTTCACTAGATAATTTACCTAAATATCTGTGATTTTTAGCTTCTGAATTCATTTCTAAAAAAGAAAAATTCTTTTTTAAATAAAGGGCTCCAAACATTGGACCGCCATAGTCAAAAAGCATTAGGTCGGCAAGTGAATACAGTTGAACGTTGTCATCTTCATTTTTTTCGTCAATAAAATTAAAATCTACGGTAAAAAGTTTTTTATATATTTCTGGATCTTTACTTTTCATGGTTGGGTGAGGTCTTACAACAATATTATGGTTTCTTTTGATTGATGAAATTGCCTTATAATATTTATCTATTGATGATAAAGTAGTCCAAGTGGGTAGCCATACAATTGTTTTCTTTTTAGGATCACATTTAAACTTTTTAAGAAGAACATCCCTTTTAAATCCAGGTTTGAAGTATTTATCGAACCTTGGGTATCCCATTTGTTGTGTAGATATTTTGTGCTTTAATTTGAATTTCTCTTCGTGGTATTTTCCGTAACATAGAATTCCATCATAATATTTGTTCCAGTATGAGAAAATTGTATATTTATTTTTACCAGCAGTATACATAAATTTTATATTTTTTTTACCAAGTAATTTGATAGTAGGAACAACTATTTTTGGATGGGAATTATTATTAGGTTCGAACTTGTCATCACCACGATTGGAGATAAGCTTTTCATATATTAAATTATTTTCTAGAAGTTCATTGATTGATCTAATTCGTATTTTTTTAATCTTTATATTATTACGGATTTTATGAATTATTTTTTTATCAACATTTTTAGGGACTAGTATTTCAAAGGATTCTGGATTTATCTCTATTACTGGTTCGAATTGATTTAATATAGAGCAACTATGTACCCAGAATGCGATTTTATTAATTGGTTTTGCATTTGCTCGATAAGACTTTAAAAATGTAGATGAAGTTAAGATCTTAATTGCATTCCATTCGTAGAACCTTGATTCTTCTAGGTTCCCTAATTCAAATAATATTTCTCCAAGCCTTATGTGAGATTCAGCTAAATTAGGGTCAAGTTCAATAGCTTTTCGAGTGTATGATTCTGCTTCATGTAATTTATCAAGATCACTCAGGATGCCTCCAAGAGTTAAATATGCTATTGCGTAATTAGGTTTAAGTTCAATAGCTTTTCGAATGTATGATTCTGCTTCATGTAATTTATTAAGCTCTCTCAATGTATTTCCTAAATTAGCATAAGCCTCAGTGAAATCATGTTTTATTTCAATAGCTCTGCGTAGAGATAATTCTGCTTCTTCTAATTTACCGAGAACTTTTAAGGTTGTCCCCAGATTGTAATGCGCTTCTGCTAAATTAGGATTGAGTTCAATTGCTTTTCGAGTATATAATTCAGCTTCTTTTAAGTTTCCAAGATCTCTTAATGTGTTCCCAAGATTGTAATGAACTATGGAAGAATTAGGCGTGATATCAATTGATTTACGGAATGAGCATTCTGCTTCTTTTAATCTTCCAAGCCTTTTTAATGTTGAACCATAATTGGCAAAAATCATATGATCTTTAAAACCTTGGTCGATTAAATATTGATAATATTTTGCGGCTTCTAAAACTTTCCCCTCTGAATGAAGCCTCAATCCTTGATTAATTATTTTTTGTTTAGAGAACTTAGAATTATTATTAGTCGTCAGATTAATATTTTCTTTAACATCCTCTGTCCTGAGTGGAACTTGGAATATTGTTACTTTAGACCCTTCTTGATTTTGGTCTGTATTTTTCTTAATCACTTCTATTTTTCTATAATAAAAATATACTGGCAAAGTATTTGCAAATTTTTAATTCAATAGATTTCAATTTAAATACCTAAATTAATAATCTACTTTAATAGTAGCTGGATTAGATTGATCCCATCTTTTTGTTAACATTGCCATTATTCTCATCACAATAATGGCAATAATTCTATGAGAACCATGATTTTAGTGTGAATACAAATTTCTTTACTTAAATGGATTAAATTTTCCGTATTTTATTTCCTGTTGGATTGCAATTGATACCCTTTCTAGTACTTCATCCCAATTGAATCGTTCTTTTTGACGGAATAATTTCATCGATGGATACCAAAAAGTACTTTCGCCTTCAAGTCCCCAGTACCAAAAAGGTAGATCTATTAGCAACAACCAAACTTTTTTACCCAATCCAGCTGCCAAAGGACCTAAACTGCAGTCATTAGTAATAATTAAATCACAGTTTTCTATAATTGCAGCTGTTTCTGAGTAATCCCATATTTCATTAACTTTCTCCTGACAACTAACAAAATGATCTTTAAATGAACAACTCTCCATTTGATTTGACCCAAATCCTTTTTGGAAAGAAAGGAAACGAATGTCATTTTTCTCGAGAAGCTTTGAGAATTTTTCTAAAGGTATGGAACGCCCTTTATAGTTATTTTCCGTTTTTTTACTGCCTTGCCAATTAATACCAATGATGGGTCTTTTTTCATGAGAGAGAATATTCCTCCATTTATCTTTTAGTGTCTCTGTTGATGAGATATATGGAGCGTTGATGATTGGATTTTGAGGGCTGACATTAAAATACTTAAGTAACGATAATAATGGGATCCATTCGCCTTCAGTTACTAGGCTGCATTCATCAGGAGTAAGAGGATTAGCATGAATACCAGAGTCTTTGATTAAGCTATGTAATTTCTTCGGAGCACAAAAAGATACATTTATTCCTTGTTGTTTAAGAGGCAACAAATAACGCATATGAAATATGACATCACCAGGAGATTGTTCGCCCACAACTAAAAGTTTTTTACTTTTTTTGAAATCTTTATCATCAATTTTAGTAATGATTGGATTTCCATAAAGGTAGGCAGTTTTTTTCTTTTTAAACCTAAATTCATAGTTCTCTAGGCCAGATTTA